>CAZVHY010000145.1:0-9113 GCA_964627115.1 uncultured Solibacteraceae bacterium
CCGGATAGCCCGGTAGTCGGTGGCCGGTAGCCGATATTCATTCCGCGGCCACTGGCAGTCCCATTTCCTTCCGCAATTTGGCCTCGATGTCGGCGGCCATTGCAGGGTTCTGCTTGAGGAACCCCTTCGCGTTCTCACGGCCCTGGCCGAGCCGTTCGCCGCTGTACGAGAACCACGTGCCGCTCTTGTCGATGATCTTGCGTTCGACGCCCTGATCGAGCAGGTCGCCTTCGCGCGAGATGCCCTCGCCGTACATCATGTCGAACTCGGCCTCGCGGAAGGGCGGCGCCACCTTGTTCTTCACGACCTTGGCGCGGGTGCGGCCGCCCACCATCTGGTCGCCGTCCTTGATGGCCCCGATGCGGCGGATGTCGATGCGCACCGACGAGTAGAACTTCAGCGCGCGGCCGCCGGTGGTGGTTTCGGGGTTGCCGAACATGACGCCAATCTTCTCGCGCAGCTGGTTGATGAAGATGAGGCACGTCTTCGACTTGGCGACCACGCCCGTGAGCTTGCGCAGCGCCTGCGACATCAGCCGCGCCTGCAGGCCCATCTGCGCTTCGCCCATCTCGCCCTCGATTTCCGCCCGCGGCACGAGCGCCGCCACCGAGTCGACGACCACGACGTCCACGCCGTTGGAGCGGATGAGCATCTCGGTGATCTCGAGCGCCTGCTCGCCGTTGTCCGGCTGGGAGACCAGCAGGTTGTCGATGTCGACCCCGAGCTTCTGCGAGTACTGCGCGTCGAGCGCGTGTTCGGCGTCCACGAACGCCGCCACGCCGCCGAGCTTCTGCGCCTGCGCGATGACCTGCAGGGCCAGCGTGGTCTTGCCCGACGATTCCGGCCCGAAGATCTCGATGACGCGGCCGCGCGGCAATCCGCCGACGCCCAACGCCCAGTCGATGCTGATCGACCCGGTGGAAATGGCCGGCACTGCCGTCACGTCCTTTCCACCGAGTCGCATGATGGACCCTTTGCCGAACTGCTTCTCGATCTGGCCAAAGGCCAGTTCGACGGCCTTCAGGCGTTCCTTGTTGTCCGTCCGGTCTTCCTTCTCTGTACGTTCGGGTGATGCTGCCATGTGACTCCTTGATGCTGAGCCGCCAAAAGGGGCGACCGTTGCCGGACCGAACGAGATTCTAGGAACGTGCCATCCCGGTGTCAAGCGAAAATCGAATGGTGACATGTTTATATCCGTTTATTTGTCAAAGGCTTAGCGCCATCGTCACTTTCGCCTGCATGGGCCGGATTGCAGTTTTTGCGATCTCGGCCCCCGGGCGACATTGCTGATTCTGCACACCGGCCGTGACAGGGCGGGACAGGGCCGGCCGCCGGCCTTCCATCCCTCTGTAGCCGCCGGCCCACCTTTACGGATTCGCGCGCAAAACCGCGCCATTTCCGGTCCCTGCCCGGTTCCTCCCGTTCTGGCACACAGCTTGAAGCCGACGGGCGAGGCGCGCCACGCACACGACTGTCAGCACGTCCGGCGCGGGGGGGATGGATCCATGAGACGCGAGTATTTCTTCGTCTGGGCGGGGGCCGCCGCAGCGGCGATCACGGTGGCGATTGTGGCTCCCATGGCGTTCGCGGCGGCGGTGGCCGCTGCGGCCGGCGGCGCGGTGCTCTACTGGCTCGGCCGCTGCCGCCACAGCGGGCGCCTGGGGTTGCTCCCGCCCACCACCAATGCCGACGGCACGAGGACGCCCGCGAGATGGTATTGCGACAACTGCGGCCGGTCCTGGCCCGCGGGGCTGGAGCACGACAGCACACCGGTGGTGCGCTTCACCGGATACGACCAGACCAAACTGCCCGCGGCCGCGCGTCGTGCCGCCGCGCTCGAGAAGCAGCTCCAGTCGCTGGCCGTGCGGCGCGCCGGTCTGGTCGTCCCGCGCGTCGACACGCCGGTGGTGGCCAACGTCACGCCCATCAATCAGCGCCGGGCCGCGCGCTGAGCGGCGTCAACGTTCCACGACATTCCGGTGCGCGGATGGCGTAGGCTGTAGGCCGCCATGGGCCGTCTCCTGCGCGCGGCGTTCACGGTCATCTGTCTGGTGCTGGTGCCGGCGGCAGCCTCCGCCCAGAGCCGTCAACTGTTCTGGGAACGGCTCGACGTCACCGCGCACCTCGATGCCACTGGCGCGCTGGCTGTCACCGAGAGTCACGTCATCAATTTCAGCGGGGACTGGAACGGTGGCGAGCGCATCTTCGACCTGCGCGGCCGTCAGCGGCTCGATCTCCGCGGCATGTGGCGCGTCGACGGCGCCGGCCGCCGCGCGATGCGCGAAGACGCCTCACTCGACGACGTCGACGACTACGCCCGGGCCGACCGCAATCACCTGCGGTGGCGCGCGCGACGACCGTCCGATCCACGCTTCAATCGCACGGTCCTTCGCTACGAGATTCAGTACGTCCTCACTGGCATCCTCGACCAGGCCGGCGACGGCTATCAGCTCAACCACGACTTCGCGTTTCCCCAACGCACCGATCGCATCGACGCCTTCACGCTGCGCCTGACGCTCGATCCGGCGTGGCAGGCCCCGGCCGACTTTCCGGCCGAGTTCACCAGCGGCCGGATTGCGCCGGGCCGCGGCTACGTGGTGACCGTGCCGTTGCGATTCGTGGGGGGCGTGCCGCCGGCCATCGCGCCGCCCGATCCCGCCGTCGTTCCCGGCATCTGGCTGCTCCTGGGCCTGACCCTGGCGACCGTCGCGTGGTTCTTCGTGAAGGAGCACGCGATCGGCCGTTTTGCGCCGGTGCCAACCGGGATCGACGAACGGTGGTTGTACGAGCACGTGCTGGCGCACCGGCCCGAGGTCGTGGGCGCCGCGTGGGACGGCAAGGTCGGATCGGACGAGGTGACGGCGCTGCTCTCGCGTCTCGAGCGCGAGGGGAAGATCAGCAGCCACGCGGGCGCCGACGGCCTCACGCTGCGGTTGATCGCCGCACGCGAGACCTTCGAGGGCTACGAGCGGACGCTCATCGACAAGTTGTTCTTCGACGGGCGCTCGGAGACGACGCCCGAAGCCGTGCGCGCGTGGTACGAGACCGTCGGCTTCGATCCCGCGGCCAGTTTGAGCGCTCCCATTGCCGACGCGGTGGAGCGGATCCTGCCGGCCGGCACGCCGCCCCGCGCACAGCGCCGATGGGTCACCCTCGGGCTGGCGGTGGCCGGGGCGCTACTGCTCATGAGCGCGGGCCAGGGCGACGGACTGCCCATTGGCCTCGCCGTGCTGGCGCTCCTCGTCGTGTTCCTGCTCATCGGGGGCGGGGTGACCGCGTCGCGCGCCGCCGGGACGCTGCACTGGGGACGGCTCGCCGTGTTGCTGTGCCTGCTGCCAGCCGTGGCGCTCGCGGGGCTGGTGGCCGCGGCGGTGTGGTTTCTCCCGGACTTCGGCGTGCTCGGTGATCCCCCGCTCGGTCTGCAGGGTGTCGCGGGCGTCGTGGCCCTTGCGCTCGCGTTCGTCCGAATCATCGTCGGGACCGCGCGCACGCGCGTGTCGGCCGAGGTCCTTCGCTTCCGCAAGGCACTGGTGGGGGCGCGTCGCTATTTCGTGTCCGAACTGCGCACGCCGCACCCCGCGCTGCGCGACGACTGGATTCCGTGGCTGATCGCCTTCGGCCTTGGGCCGCGCATGGACGCGTGGGACGCGCGCCGCGTCACTCAGGCAGGGGAGGACGCTGATGGCGAGGACTCGCGCCAGGGGGACTCCTCGTGGACGTCCTCATCGCCGGGCGCCACGTCCTCGTGGACGGGCTTTGGCGGCGGGCGGTCGGGTGGCGCTGGCGCCACGGCGGGCTGGGCCGCGGCCGCGGCGTTTGCCGCGCCGGTCAGTCCGCCGGCCTCCAGCAGCAGCGGCGACAGCGGCGATTCCGGGTCGAGCTGGTCGAGCAGCAGCGACTCGGGCAGCAGCAGTTCGGGCGGCGGCGGAGGCGGCGGCTGGTGAGACGCGGGCGTCAGCGTTCCCGCTTGAGGCTGCGAATCTGCATCGGCTGCATGTCGAGGTTTTCGACGACGAGCTCGCGGTTGAACTTGTCGGCCGACAGGCGTGCGGCCACGATGACCTGTCCTTCGCCGTCGCCGCTCGGCTTGATCGCGAGTTCCATGAGCAGGAACGGATAGTCGATCGAACGGCCACCGTACCAGCGCTCGGTGAACGACATGGGGCGCTCGGTCAGCAGCACGATGCGCTCGATGCCATCGGCGCCGCGTGAGTGCGTGGCGTACTGCACGTTGAATCCCACGCCGCCGGTTGGCGCCACCGACCCGATCTGCGGCAGCTTCTGCAGCACGCCGAGCACCGCCTTGCCCCCCTGCTCCAGCGCCGTGCCGATCACCTGGTCCTGTTCTTCGGCCGTCGACCAGCGGTTGATGACGATGTTGACTGGCGTCGTGGCCGTGCCAGGGTACTCCGCGGCCATGTTGACGATGATGCCGTAGTAGCGGCCCACGGGCTGCTGCGCGCTGGCCGCACGGGCACTGCCTGTCAACGCGGCCATCACCAACGCCGCGCACACCGCGAGTGTGCCTCGTCTGTTCTGTTTCGGATACATGAATGACTCCCTTTGGTGGCGACCGACTACCGGCGACCGCCTATGGGCCAGCCGGCTACCGTCTACCGGCTGCCGGTGACCGTCAAACGGCGACTCGATGCAGCTACCGTACCGCGAGCCGCCACGCCCGGTAGCCGGTAGCCGGTCGGCGCTCATCCATCGCCTGTCGTCCCTCGACGTACAATTCCCCGGTGGCCAACGATCGCGCAGCCGTGCTTGGTACCGGCAGTTGGGGCACGGCGCTCGCCGTGCACCTGGGCAACGCCGGACATCGCGTCGCCCTCTGGGGACGCGACCGTTCCCTTGTCGAGGCCCTCGGGGAGCATCGCACAAACCGTTCGTATCTGCCCGGCATCCCGTTGCCTGACAACGTCCGGCCGGCCGCCTTGCTGGCCGACGCGGTGGCGGGCGCCCGCTTCGTGGTCGTGGCCGTGCCGTCGCACGGGCTGCGGGCCGTTGTGCGCGACGCGGCCGGACATCTCGCGCCGGGTGCCATCATCGTCAGCGCGACGAAGGGCGTCGAGGGCGACACGCTCATGCGGATGTCCGAAGTGCTCGCGGCGGAAACCTCGGCGCGTCTGCCGGTGGTCGTGTTGTCGGGGCCGAGTTTCGCGTCCGAGGTGGCGCGTCAGTCCACGACGGCCCTCGTCGCCGCGTCGACCGACGCTGCAGCCGTGGCCGCAGTTCAGGACGAGTTCCGCGCCTCGTATTTCCGTCTCTATGCGTCCGACGACGTGGTTGGCGTCGAGGTGGGCGGCGCGCTCAAGAACGTGATTGCCATTGCCGCCGGCGTGGTCGAATCGCTCGAACTCGGGCACAACGCCATGGCGGCGCTCGTCACGCGCGGGCTGGCCGAGATCTCGCGGCTCGCGTGCGCCATGGGGGGGAACCGCGACACGATGGCGGGCTTGAGCGGCCTCGGTGATCTCGTGCTGACGTGCACGGGATCGCTGAGTCGCAATCATCACGTCGGGATCGAGCTCGGCCGCGGACGATCGATCGAGGAGATTACCGGCAGCATGCGCATGGTGGCCGAGGGCGTCAACACCACGGCGGCCGCGCTGGCGCTTGGCGAGCGGTACGGCGTCGAGATGCCCATTGCCGCGCAGATGGCCGACGTGCTGGCCGGACGCCGGACACCGCGCGAGGCGCTCGGGTGCCTCATGCTGCGTCCGCAGAAAATCGAAACGGAAAGGATCTAGCACTCGTGGCGTCGTTGTTCTCGCGTATTCGTGACGGGCTGGCGAAAACCGCCCAGCAGATTCGGGAGCGTCTGGGCGCGGTCGACGAGGCGCCCGAGGCGACGGGCGCCGCGGCGCCGGCCGGTGCGCCGGTGGCCGGGCGCGCCCTGGCCGTCGACACCATCGAGGCGCTCGAGGACGCGTTGCTCACGGCCGATGTGGGCCTGACCGCGACCGAGCGGATCATCGATGCGGTAAGGGCCGACCGGCAGGGCTCGCTGCGCGATCGCGTCGGCCGCGTGATGCGCGCGATTCTCGCCGACGTCCAGCCGGCTCCGGCCGTGACGACCAAACCGCACGTCGTGCTCATCGTCGGCGTCAACGGCACGGGCAAGACGACGACCGTCGGCAAGCTCGCCAATCTGCTCAAGAGCGACGGGCGATCGGTGATGGTGTGCGCGGCCGACACGTTTCGCGCCGCCGCTGTCGAGCAACTGGCGGTGTGGGCCGAACGCGCGGGCGTGGATTTCATCCGCGCGCAGATGGGATCGGACCCGGCGGCCGTGACGTTCGATGCGGTCAGTGCGGCCAAGGCGCGCGGCCGCGACATCGTGCTCGTCGACACCGCGGGTCGCCTGCACACGCGTGCGAACCTGATGGCCGAGCTCGACAAGATCCGCCGCGTTGTCGGTCGCGAGGTGCCGGGTGCGCCGCACGAGGTTCTGCTCGTGCTCGACGCCACGGTGGGGCAGAACGGTCTCGTGCAGGCCCGTGAGTTCATGGCGGCCAGCGGCGCGAACGGCATCGTGCTGACGAAACTCGACGGCACGGCCAAGGGCGGTGTGGCCGTGGCCATCGCACACGATCTGAAGCTGCCGATCCGCTACATCGGCGTAGGCGAAGGCATCGACGATCTGTTGCCCTTCGACGCCGCGGCGTACGTCGACGCGCTCTTCACGGAGAAGTGGTAGACGCCACCCGCGACCAGGCGTTCATGGCCCGCGCCCTCTTCTGGGCCGAGCGCGGCCGCGGCCGTACGAGCCCGAACCCCTTCGTCGGCGCCGTCGTGGTCACCGATGACGGCATCGTGGTGGGGCAGGGCACGACCGCGCCGGCCGGTGGGCCCCACGCGGAAGTTGTGGCGCTCGACGCAGCAGGCGAGCGCGCGCGCGGCAGCACGCTCTACGTCACGCTCGAACCCTGTTCGCACACCGGCCGCACGGGACCGTGCGTCGAACGTATCGTGGCTGCCGGCGTACGACGTGTGGTTCTTGCGACGACCGACCCGAACCCGCGCGTGTCGGGTCGTGGCATCGAGTTCCTCCTGCGGCACGGCGTCGAGGTCACGAGCGGGGTGTTGCGCGGCGACGCGCGCGAACAGCACGCGGCGTTCTTCACGTGGGTCACGAAACGGCGACCGTGGGTCGTGGCCAAGGCCGCGATCTCGGCCGACGGGTTCGTCGGCCCCGGCGACCGTCCGGTGCGGCTGACCGGACACGTCGCCGATCGCTACTTCCAGCGCCAACGCGCGGAGATCGACGCGATCGCCGTCGGCTCCGGCACAGTGGTCATCGACGACCCGCTCCTGACGCCGCGCGACGTCTATCGGCAGCGCCCACTGGTGCGTGTCGTGTTCGACTGGCACGGCCGCGTGCCCGCCGGGGCGCGCCTGTTCTCGACGCTCGCGAGTGGCCCGGTCATAATGGTGACATTGGCGTCGACGCGCGAGCGTCACGCCGCACACTTCGCGGAGCTCGAGCGACTCGGAGTGGACGTGGAGGCATTCGACGCGCGGGAACTGCTCCCCGTGCTCGAACGGCTGGCGGCGCGCGGCGTTGTCTCGCTGCTCGTCGAGGGCGGCCCCCGACTGCACTCGGCGCTGGCCGATGCCGATTTGGTCGATCGTGTGCAGGCCGTCGTCACGCCGCGCGAACTTGGCGCGGGCGTGCCCGTCGCGCCGTTCATCTCGGACGTGGCGGCTTCAGGGGCCGGGCACGTCGTTCGCCTGGGCGCGGATCGGCTGACGGAATTCGATGTTCACAGGATTGGTTGAGGCTACCGGTCAGGTCGACACACTGCGGGCGTCGCCCGACGGTGGACGGCTGCGCGTGCGCACGCCACTCGGTGCTGAGCTGCAGCCCGGCGACAGCATCGCGGTCAACGGTGTGTGTCTGACGGCCATCGATCCGGACGCGAGCGGGTTTTCGGCCGACGTCTCGCCCGTGACGCTGGCGGTGACGGCGCTTGGTGGACTGGCGCCCGGCAGGCTCGTGAATCTCGAGCGTCCGGTCCGTGCCGATTCGCGCATGGGCGGCCACTTCGTGCTCGGCCACGTCGACGCCACCGGGCGCATCGTCGAACTGCGCGAAGACGGCGAGGCCTGGCGGCTTGTCGTCGCGATTCCTGAATCGATGGCGGCGCTCGTGATCCCGAAGGGATCGATCACGATTGACGGCATCAGCCTGACCGTGGCGGCCATCGACGATCTCCACGTCGTCCTGCAGATCATTCCGTTCACGTTCGCGCACACGGCGCTTTCGCAGGCCGCGCCCGGCGATGCGGTGAACCTCGAGTTCGACGTGCTCGGCAAGTACGTGCTGCGCGCCATCGAGGTCCGCGGCTCGGCCGCTGGCGTGACGCTCCCCGGCATCCCATGACCAAGAAGAAACTGACGCTCGCGTCTCCAGCCAAATCTCGCACGCCGTTCGCGCCTGTCGAGGAGGCCATTGCGGCCATTCGCGCCGGGCAGATGGTGGTCGTCGTCGACGACGAGGATCGCGAGAACGAAGGTGATCTGACGATGGCGGCCGAGAAGGTGACGCCCGAGGCGATCAACTTCATGGCGAAGTACGGGCGCGGGCTCATCTGTCTGCCGATGAGCGGCGAACGTCTCGACGCGCTCGAGCTGCCGCTCATGGTCGATCGCAACAGTGCATCATTCGGCACGGCGTTCACCGTGTCGATCGAAGCGCGCGGCCGGACGACGACGGGCATTTCGGCCGCCGATCGCGCGGCGACGATCCTCGCGGCCGTCGATCCCGCGACGAAACCCGACGATCTGCTCCGTCCCGGTCACATGTTCCCGCTGCGCGCGCGCGATGGCGGCGTGCTCGTGCGCGCCGGGCAGACCGAGGCGGCCGTGGATCTCGCGCGGCTCGCCGGCCTGAAGTCCGCGGGCGTGATCTGCGAAATCATGAACGAGAACGGCTCGATGGCGCGCGTGCCCGAACTGACGAAGTTCGTGCGGCGCCACAAGCTGCTGATGATCACGATTGCGGATCTCATCCGCTATCGGATGCGCGTCGAGAGCCTGGTGCGGCGTGTGGCGATGGCGCAGTTGCCCACCGAGTTCGGCACGTTCGCCATTCACGCGTACGAGAG
>CAZVHY010000146.1:0-9018 GCA_964627115.1 uncultured Solibacteraceae bacterium
TCGGCCTCCGCGCCGAATGCTACCTGTCCACGAAATCCTGGGATCTCCAACCGGCTTCCTCTATCCCGCCAAGGCGGCCCGTCTGATGCCGCACATGCGGACGGTTCGTGACAGCTGGCAGCGCATGCTCGATGCGGACGGCGCGCTGTTGTACATCCTGTCGTCGGGCGACGACCGGGACGGCCTGGCGTCGATCGCCGTGTGGCGTACCACGTACGACAGCTGGGTCTGGCAGCACCTGGTGTGTGAAGGCCATCCGCTGCGGTCGCGCGGCGTGATGCTCGGCGGCCTGGCCCGCTGCATCCGCCTCGGGATCGGCGAGTCGCAGCAGAACTGGTTCCGTCCGGAAAACCGGTTTCCCGCGCGCGTGTTCGGCTCGATGGTGCGCGCGCTCGGCGAGTCGGCGTCATCGGTGCATCAGCACATGTACTTCGCGGTGCCGCGGCGGCTGCGCGCGCAGCGGATCGCGTCGGTCGATGTCGTGCCGTATGACACGACGCAGCACGCGGCGCTGGGCGCCCTGGCCGTGCAGGCCCGCGGCCATCTGTACGTCACCGCCGAAGCCCTGGATCGCGACGTCGAGCTGGCGTCGATCGATCGCCTGTACGCGGAGGTCGGCCTGCGGCGCAGCCGTCGGGTCTGGCTCGCCTATACGAAGGGATCGCCACAGGCGGTCGGTGCGGTGACGGCGTCGCGCGGCCCGCTGGGCCTGAACTTCAGTTTCATCGAGAACCGCTGCGATCTGCTGCTGCGGCCTCGCCTCACGCCCGCCCAGGCCGCCGACGTCACGACGGCGCTGCTGCAGGTCGCGGCGAGGGCGTACGCCGACTGTGCCCTCGACGACATCCCCGTCGTCGCCGATCAGGCGTCGGCGTCGGCGCTGCTCGGGTGCGGCGGGCAGTTGCTGCGCAGCTATTGCCAGGGGATCTGGCTCAAGGGCGGACAGCCGGCGCTGTACCGCCATGTCGACAGTTTCTATACGCGGTTGTTGCAGCGGGAACACCGCCACCGCGTTGTTTCCACTCTTACCGCATGAGCGCAAGGGACCACATGTCGCGTGCAGCGTCGGCCGTTTACATCATGGAAGATCCCCGCGAGGGGGCCAGGCTCGAGCAGAAGGTCGATCCGGACGTCTGGGTCCGGAACTACCTGCAGCCCCACCTGTCGGGCGGGGCTGCGCTGCTCGACGTCGGCTGCGGACCGGGCGTCATCCTGCGCGCGGCCACGGCGCTCAGTCGCCGGGCGTCGGGCACCGGGCTCGACCTCAGCCCGCTCCGCGTCCAGCAGGCCGAGCGGCGCAACGCCGGCAACCCGCGCCTCCGGTTCTTCCGCGGCGACGTGCAGCACATGCCGTTCGAGTCCGGCTCGTTCGACATGGTCTACACGCGCATGCTGCTGCAGTACGTCACCGACAAGGAGAAGGCGGTCGACGAGATGGTGCGCGTCTGCAAGCCGGGGGGGACGGTGCTGCTGCAGGACCTCGACGGTCAGCTGGTGTGGCACTACCCGGAGGACGCGCTGATGCAGCAGACGGTCACGCGCGTGCTCGGCAGCCTCGAAGCGAGCGGCTTCGACCCGTTCGTCGGCCGCAAGCTGTTCTGGCTCGCCCGCAACGCCGGTCTCGACAACGTCCGGGTGCAGTCCGAGTGTTACCACCTCATCGCCGGCACCATCGACCCGGCGCTGTTCGCCCAGTGGAAGTTGAAGCTCGAGATCGCCACGCCGCGCATGCAGGAGGCGCTCGGGAGCGAGTACGAGGCCGAAGAGGAAGTCCGGCGATTCCTGAGCTACCTGCGGCGGCCCGATACGTTGACGTACTCGAACGTCTTCACCGTTGTTGGAGAGAAGCCACGATGACTCTGTCGTTTGCCACCCCGCTGCGGCGCGTTGTCGCCGCGGCCCTTGCCGGCAGCCTGATCGGCGGCACGGCCTGGGCCCAGGACTTCCCGGACGTGACTGCGATCAGTCTGGAAGACCTGATGAACCTGAAGATCACGTCGGTCTCGAAGCGCGAGCAGACGCTGAGCGTCGCGGCTGCCGCGGTCTTCGTGATCACGCAGGACGACATCCGCCGCTCCGGCGCGCGCAACATCCCCGAGGCGCTCCTGCTGGCGCCGGGCCTCCAGGTCGCGCGCATCGACGAGAACAAGTGGGCCGTGGCCTCGCGCGGCTTCAACGGCCGGTTCACCAACAAGCTGCTGGTGCTCATCGACGGCCGCAGCGTCTACACGCCGCTGTATTCGGGTGTCTACTGGAACGTCCAGGACCTGATGCTCGAAGACGTCGATCGCATCGAGGTGATCCGCGGCCCGGGCGCGACGCTCTGGGGCGCCAACGCCGTCAACGGCGTGATCAACATCATGACGAAGGAAGCCGCGGCCACGCGCGGCGGGCTGGTCGCCACGCAGGGCGGCACTGCCCTCATGGGCTCGGGCGGCGTCCGCTACGGCGGCACGATGGGCGACAACACGTCGTATCGCGTGTACGCGAAGTACTTCAAGTGGGACTCGGCCACCGACGCCACCGGCCGCGACGCGTTCGACGGCTGGAACACCGCCCGCCTCGGCTTCCGGGCCGACGGCCGCATGAGCGAGACCGACCGCTTCACGATTCAGGGCGACATCTACCGCGGGGACTATGGCGAAACGCTGACCGGCCCGCTGCTCGAGGCGCCGTACACGACCACGTTCCGCAACGACGGCCGGTTCACCGGCGGCAACGTGCTCGGCCGCTGGACCCACACCTTCGAACGCTCGCGGACGTCTCTGCAGGTCTACTTCGATCGCGCCAACAACGCCGCCACGTCGCTCCTCGACCACCACCTGAACACCGTCGACGTGGACTTCCAGCACGACATCAGCATCAGCCCGACCCACAACTGGATCTGGGGCGTGGGATTCCGGTCGACGCACGACGACGCGACCGCGGGAACCTACGTGCGGTTGAACCCGAACGAGCGGACCTGGAACCTGTTCAGCGCCTTTGCGCAGGACGAATTCACGCTGTTTGCCGAGCGGCTGCGGGTGACGCTCGGATCGAAGCTCGAACGCAACGACTTCACCGGCTTCGAGTTCGAGCCCAACGGACGTGCGTTGTGGAACGTGAGCCCCACGCAGTCGATCTGGGGCGCCGTCTCGCGCGCCGTGCGGACGCCCGCGCGCACCGAGCAGGACATGCTCCTGGACGCGGCCGTGCTCGAGCCGACGGCCGACAGCTTCGGGTTGCCGGTGCGCGTCAGCGTGCTCGGCGACCGCGGCTTCAAATCCGAGAACATGCGCGCCTACGAGAGCGGCTACCGCCTGTACCGCGGGCGCACGTCGGTGGACGTCGTCGCGTTCTACAACTCGTACCGCAACCTGCTGTCGGCCGAGCCGGAGACCCCGAGCCTGGTGACGACCGGGCCGTCGATGCACCTGTTGGCCCCGCTGGTGGCCGCCAACAAGATGAGTGGCGCGACCTACGGATCGGAAGTGTTCGCCGAGTGGCGGCCCGTGGCCGGCGTCAGGCTGAACGGCGCCTACACGTACCTGCGGATGGACATCAGCCGCGATGCCGACAGCCTGGACGTCTCGTCGATGGATCCGGACGGCGCCAGCCCGCGGCACCAGTACTACGTGCGATCGGCGTTCGACTTCGCGCGCAACGTCCAGCAGGACGTCATCGTGCGCTGGGTGGATGGCCTCGACGGACTGGCCGTGCCGTCGTACTACTCGCTGGACGCCCGCCTCGGCTGGTCGCCGACGCCGCGCCTGCACCTCTCGATTGCCGGTCAGAACCTGACCAACAACCAGCACATCGAGTTCCGGCCCGACTTCATCGCCACGACACCGACGGTCGTGAAACGTACGTATCAGATCAGGGCTCAGTGGACGTTCTAGGGTCGCGCACCGCGCCTCGGAATCAACGCGATTTGTGACGGTACACTGGACATGAAACCCCTCACCCTGCGACTCCTCCTGGTCGCGATCCTGCTGGCGCCTGCGGTCTCCGCACACGCGCAGGCGGTGGGCTCCGATGAATCATCGGAGTACTTGATCAAGGCGGGCGTCGTCTACAACTTCGCCAGGCTGGTCGAGTGGCCCGACTGGGCGGCTCCTGCCGGACAGCCGATTGTCATCGGCGTGCTCGGCAACGACGCCTTCGCGACGGTGCTCAGCCGCGTCGTGAACGGCAAGAAGATCGACGATCGCGCGATCGTCGTGAAGCGGTTGAGGCCGCAGGACGCGCTGAGGGACTGCGCCTGCCGCATCCTGTTCGTCGCCGCGTCCCAGGCCGCCCGCACGGACGAGATCGTCCAGTTTCAGAGCTCGGCGGCGTTGCTCACGATTGCCGAGGCGCCCGACTTCGCCAGACGCGGCGGCATCGTCGCGCTGACGCTCGAAGACAGCCGGGTCCGCTTCGCGGTCAACGTCGATGCGGCCTCCCAGGCGTCGCTGACGATCAGTTCGCGGCTGCTCGCGCTGGCCACCATCGTGCAGCGGGGACGGTGACGCGATGAACCTGCGCAACCTCTCGATCGAACGCAAGCTGACGCTGCTGGCGATGCTCACCAGCACGATCACCGTCGTCCTCTCGTCGGCCAGCTTCCTCGTCTACGACCTCGTCACCTTCCGGAGCCTGATGCGGCAGGATCTGGTGACCGAGGCCGAGATCGTCGCCTACAACAGCGCCGCGGCCATGGCCTTCAACGACGACGCGGCCGCGACCGTGCAGCTCTCGGCGCTGACCGCGAAGTCCGACCTGGTGTCGGCGGTGCTGTACACGGCCGACGGCGAAGTGTTCGCGCGTTACCATCGCGCCGGCAGCCCGATCCAGGCGTTACCGGCCGCGATCGAAGGCCAGGACGCGCGCGTCTCTGGCGGGCACATCGAAGTGTTCAACGACGTCTCGCTGCGCGGCGAACGGCTCGGCACGCTGTTCCTGCAGTCCGACATGCAGCGATGGAACACGCGGGCGCGTCAGTACGCCGGCATCCTCGTCATCTTCGTGCTGCTCTCGGGCCTGCTCGCCTGGTTCGTGTCGTCGCGGCTGCAGAGCCTGGTCTCGAAGCCGATCCTCGACCTCGAGCACGCGATGCGCACGGTGTCGGTCGACAAGAACTACGCCGTCCGCGCCGTCAAGACGTCGAGCGACGAGACCGGCCGGCTGATCGACGGGTTCAACACGATGCTGGCCGAGATCCAGCACCGCGACAAGGCGGTGCAGCGCGCCAACACCGATCTCAAGACGCGCACGCAGGAGCTGGAGGACGAAATCGTTCATCGTCGTCGCACGCAGGAAGAGCTGGTCAAGGCCAAGGACGCCGCCGAGGAAGCCAGCCGGGCGAAGAGCGCGTTCCTCGCCAACATGAGCCACGAGTTGCGCACGCCGCTCAACGCGATCATCGGCTACAGCGAGATCCTCGAAGAAGACGCCCTCGAGTCGGGGCCCGAAGAACACGTCCGGGATCTGCGCCGGATTCAGGGCGCCGGCAAACACCTGCTCTCGCTCATCAACGACGTGCTCGACCTCTCGAAGATCGAGGCGGGCAAGATGGCGCTGCACATCGAGGCGTTCGACGTCGACGCGCTGCTCGAAGAGATGATCACCACGCTGCGCCCGGCCGCCGAGCGCAACGCGAACCGTCTCGAGCTCAAGGTTCAGGGGCCGGTCGGGACGATGCACGCCGACATCACCAAGGTACGGCAGATCCTCTTCAACCTGCTGAGCAACGCCTGCAAGTTCACCTCGAACGGCACGGTGACGCTCGAGGTCGAGCGGCGGAGTGGGACCGAGGATCGGCTGTTCTTCCGCGTCAGCGACACCGGCATCGGCATGACGCCGCAGCAGCAGCGCAACCTGTTCCAGTACTTCGCGCAGGCCGACAGTTCCACCGCGCGCAAGTATGGCGGCACCGGCCTCGGCCTGGCCATCAGCCAGCGGTTCACGCACATGATGCGCGGCGACATTCACGTCTCCAGTGTGAGCGGCCAGGGCTCGAGCTTCACGCTGGAACTGCCGGCGCGGGTCACGTCCGAGGCGGCCGAACCGGTCGACGTCCCCGAACAACCGGCGCCCGTCGCGGCACCGGCACCGCTGGAGACGCAGTCCACCGTCCTCGTCATCGACGATGACATTGCGGTGCGCGACCTGATGGCGCGTTTCCTCGAGAAGCTCGGCTACCACTCGGTCGCTGCGCCGAGCGGCGAGGAAGGCCTGCGCCTGGCCCGCGAGATCCGGCCCGACATCATCACCCTCGACGTCGTGATGCCGCAGATGACCGGCTGGGACGTGCTCGATCGGCTCAAATCGGATCCCCACCTCTCGTCGATTCCCGTGATCATGCTCACTGTCGTCGATCACGAAGCGCTCGGCCTCGAGCGCGGCGCCTCGACCTACCTGGTGAAACCCATCGATCGCGATCGCCTTGCCGAGGTGCTCGACAAGCACCGCCGGCCAGATCAGGACGAGGCGTTGAGTCCCGTCCATACCGGAGCGTGTTAGCCATGCCGACGATCCTGCTGGTCGAAGACAACGAGCTGAATCGGGACATGCTGTCGCGGCGTCTGATGCGGCGCGGCTACGGTGTGATGACCGCCCACGACGGCGAGCAGGGACACGTGATGGCCTGCCGCGAGTCGCCCGATCTGATCCTGATGGACATCGGCCTGCCCGAGATGGACGGGTGGCAGGTGACGCGGCTGCTCAAGTCGAATCCGGAGACCTCCCGGATTCCGATCATCGCGCTCACGGCGCACGCCCTGGTCACCGATCGCGAGAAGGCCCGTGAGGTCGGCTGCGACGACTATGACACCAAGCCGGTCGAGTTCGACCGGCTGATGCAGAAGATCGAATCGCTGCTGGTTGTGAAGGACATGCCATGAATACGCATCTCGGTCGGGTACTCGTCGTCGACGACAACGAGAACAATCGCGAGATCCTCGCACGGCGGCTGAAGCGCAGCGGCTACGAGGTGTCGGTGATGGACGGCGCCGCCGGGATCCTCGAACGGATCAAGGACGAGGCGATCGATCTCGTGCTGCTCGACATCGAGATGCCGGACATCACCGGCCTCGACGCGCTGGTCGCCATCCGCAAGCAGTACACGGCGGTCCGGCTGCCGGTGATCATGGTGACCGCACGCAGCCAGAGCGAGGACGTGATCACGGCGCTCGAGCTCGGCGCCAACGACTACGTCACCAAGCCGATCGACTTTCCGGTCACGCTGGCCCGCGTCCGGACGCACGTCTCGCACCTGCGTGCCGAACAGGCGCTCCGCGCCAGCGAAGAACGGTACGCCCTGGCGGCGCGCGGCGCCAACGACGGCCTCTGGGACTGGAACCTCCGCGACAACTCGATCTACCTGTCCGCGCGCTGGAAGTCGATGCTCGGCTACGGCGAGGCGGAAGTGGGCGAGCACCCGGACGAGTGGCTCGAGCGCGTGCACGAGGCCGACCGCGAGAAGGTCCGGCTGTGTGTGGCCGATCACCTGGCCGGCCGGACCTCGCACTTCGAGGTGGAATCGCGGATGCTCCACAAGGACGGCGTCTTCCGGTGGATGCTCACGCGCGGCCAGATGACGACCGACGAGACGGGCGCGCCGCTGCGCATGGCCGGCTCGCAGACCGACATCACCGAGGGCAAGGTCGCCGACCCGATGACGGGATTGCCCAATCGGCTGCTGTTCCTCGATCGGCTGTCGCGGGTCATTGCCCGCAGCCGCCGCCACCCGGAGGCGCTCTTCGCGGTGCTCTTCCTGGATCTCGATGGCTTCAAGCTCGTCAACGACAGCCTCGGTCACGCCGTGGGTGACCGGCTGCTGGTGCAGGTGGCCAACCGGCTGCAGAGCTCGCTGCGGCAGAGCGACACGGTCGCCCGCGTCGACGAGGGCTTCACCATCGCCAGGCTGGGCGGCGACGAGTTCGCCATCATCCTGAACGACCTGCAGGATCCCGCCGACGCCAACGTCGTCGCCGAACGCCTGATCGACGAACTGAGCCGGCCGTTCCTGATCGGCGACAGCGAGCTGTTCAGCTCGTTGAGCATCGGCATCGCCCTCAGCACGCTCGGTTACGAGGACGCCGAGGCCTATCTGCGCGACGCCGACACGGCGATGTACCGCGCCAAGGCACACGGGAAGGGGCGCTACGAGGTCTTCGATACCAACATGCGCGACCTGATCACGCGCCGGCTGGAAATCGAGAACGACCTGCGGCGCGCGATCGAGCGGCACGAGTTCATCAACTACTACCAGCCGATCATCTCGCTCGAGACCGGGACGATCGTGGCGTTCGAGGCGTTGCTCCGCTGGGAGCACCCGACGCGCGGCCTGCTGCTGCCGAAGGAGTTCATCCCGATCGCCGAAGAGAGCGGGGCCATCCGTGAGCTCGGGTGGTGGGCGTTGGCCGAAGCCTGCCGCCAGATCGCGGTGTGGCGGACGCTGCACCCGTCGCTGGCGTCGTTGTCGATGTCGGTGAACCTCTCGGTGAAGCAGTTCACCGACCCGAGTTTCGGCGGGAAGCTCGAGGCGCTGCTGCGCGAGACGCAACTGCCCGAAGGGACGCTCAATCTGGAGCTGACCGAGAGCAGCCTGATCGGCGACTCCGCGGCGGCAGAGACGCTGTTGACGCAAGTCAAAGCGCTCGGCGTTCGCCTGGCGATCGACGATTTCGGGACCGGGTACTCGTCGCTCGGCTACCTGCACCGCTTCCCGTTGAACACGCTGAAGATCGACCGGTCGTTCACCGACGCGATCAGCAGCGATCCGAAGAAGGAAAGTCTGATCGCGCGGACCATCATGCCGCTGGCGCAGAATCTCGGCCTCGACGTCGTGGCGGAAGGCGTGGAGACGCTGGAACAGGCCGAGACGCTGAAAGAGCTGCAGTGCAATTACGCGCAGGGCTTCCTGTTCTCGCGCCCGGTGACCGGGGAAGACGTGCTGGCCATGTTGTCGGGGGGCGCCGCCATCCTGTCACCGCGCGACACGACGCTGGCCTGACGCGCCGGCGTTGCGTGCTCGAGTTCTTGTTCTCGATTGCA
>CAZVHY010000147.1:0-8994 GCA_964627115.1 uncultured Solibacteraceae bacterium
CCGAGCGCGGGCAGGACGGCACATATCTGATACACGGTCGTGAGGCTCGTGACGTCCGCCAGCTTGCCGAGACCGGCGGCTGCGAGGCCGCCGATGCCGAAGGCGAGGCCGAAGAACAGGCCCGCCACCAGGCCCACGCGGCCGGGCAGCAGTTCCTGCGCGTACACGAGGATGGCCGAGAAGGCCGACGAGATCACGATCCCGATGACGACCGCGAGCACGCCGGTCCAGAACAGGTTTGCCCACGGCAGCAGCAGCGTGAACGGCAGCACGCCGAGAATCGAGACCCAGATCACCGCCTTGCGTCCGATGCGGTCGCCCACCGGGCCGCCGGCGAACGTGCCGATGGCCACACCGGCGAGAAACGCGAACAGCTGAATCTGCGCCATGCGCACCGACACGCCGAAGCGCTCCATCAGGAAGAACATGTAGAAGTTCGTCAGGCTGGCAATGTAGACCGACTTGGAGATGACGAGCGTGACGAGCACGGCCATGGCCAGGCGGACCTGGCCGGGGCGCAGATGGCCCATGGTGGCGTGCACCGCAGGCGCCGGCCCGGTCGCGAGCGCGAGCCGCGTGGTGGTGCGTCCGTACCAGCAGCCGACGCGCCAGAGCAGCGCCATGCCGGCCAGCGCCAGCACGGCAAACCACGCCACGCTCGTCTGCCCGAGCGGCAGGACGATGAACGTGGCGGCCAGCGGGCCGAGCGCCGATCCGCCGTTGCCGCCGGTCTGGAAGAGCGACTGCGCGAAGCCGTGCCGGCCGCCCGAGGCCAGCCGCGCCACCCGCGACGCTTCCGGGTGGAACACGGACGACCCGACGCCCACGATCGTGGCCGCGGCCACGAGCACACCGAAGGTCGGCGCAAACGCGAGCAGCACGAGGCCGACGAGCGTGGCGGCCATGCCGGCGGCCAGCGCGTGGGCGTACGGCCGGCGATCGAAGACGAACCCCACCACCGGCTGCAGCAGCGACGCCGTCATCTGGTTGGCGAGCGTGATGAGGCCGATCTGCCAGAAGTCGAGCTGGAAGTCGTCCTTGAGAATCGGGTAGATCGCCGGCAGCAGCGCCTGGAGCAGGTCGTTGATGGCGTGGCCGCCCGCCAGGGCGGCAAGGATGGTGAAAGTTGTGCGTTGAGGGCCTGGAGACACGATCGTGGGTGAACGACAGGTGCGGAGAGGTCCCCGGGTCTGAAGACCCGGGGCTCCATGCTGTCTCCCCACAGGATACCCGCGAAGGCCCCGGGGCGCGAGCCGGCGGCGGGCAGTCCCCCTGCTACAATCACGCGCATCGAGGTGGCGGTTGAGCAAGAAATGGTACAACTTCTTCGTCGTCACTGACGCGACCGGAGACAAGGCGGGCCCGGCCGGACACAAGGTCGGTGTGGGCGGAGACAAGGTCCGCCCCTACGGTCAGGGCGACGCTGCAGCGCCGATGAAGGTCGAGGATCTCGTGCCGGCTGCGCCGGCCGCCGTGGCGCCGGAGATGACCGTGACGGGCGGCGCGTCACTGGCCGACGTGTACGAGGCCGCGCGGATCGTGGCGCCGGCACACGGATACACGGTGCTCAAGGTGGCCGACATGCTGCAGAGCGAGCACATCCGGACGCTGCCGCCCGAGGTGAAGCACAAGTCGGTGCTCGTGGCGCTCGATGCCGCGGGTGTGCCGGTCGACGAGATCGTGCGCGACGCCATCCTGCGCGACCGCGCGCTCGACACCTACGAGCGGGTGCTCGAGCAGCACGTCGACGAGGTGCGGCAGGCCAAGGCCGCCGAGAACCAGGCACTCGAAGCCGAGGTGGCGCGTATGGTGGCCGACCTGCGCGCGCACATCGACGCGAACAATCAGGATGTGAGCCGCGAGCAGGACGAACTGCAGGCGTGGCGCGTGCGTAAACAGCGGGAAGAAACAATCATCGCCGAGGTCGTGAGCCACTTCGTGTCGGAGAACCCGATCACGACGATGGCGCCAGCGGCCGAGGCCCAGGGAGATGCCGATGTTCGCTAGATTGAGCCGCCTGCTGCGGGCCTGGGCGGGTTTCTTCATTTCCAAGGCCGAAGATCCCGAAGTGATGCTGCAGGACGCCATCGAGGAGATGCGCGTCACCATGCCGAAGCTCAACCAGGTGCTCGTGGCCACGCGCGCCACGGTCATCCGCCTCGAGGAAGAGCGCGACGCGCTGCAGCGCACGGAACGCAATCTCACCGCCTCCATCCAGGCTGCGCTCCGCGAGGGCTCGGCCGCCGCGCGTGCGGTGGCCGAGGAAGACGCCGTGCAGCTGCAGCAGCTGCGCGTGGATCTGACGAGCACGCTCGAGCAGCTCGCCTCGGCGCAGAAGGCGCACGAGAGCTCGCAGATGTCGGTCGACGCGCTGAAGGCGAAGCTGAAGGAGAAGATCGAGACGAGCCAGCGCGCCCTCAAGGAGCGCCAGAAGGCCAAGGTCATGCGCGTGGCGGCCGACGCCATCGTCGAGCTGCAGTCGTATGGTGTGGCCTCCACGGCCGACAAGTTCCTCGAGCAGATCAAGCAGGAAGTCGCCGAGTCCAAGGCGGCCGTCGAGGTGGCCACCGGGCAACTCGACACCGGCGCGATCGAACGCGAGCGGACCGCGCGCAAGCTGAAGGCGTCTGCGGTGCTGCACCAGTTCGAGGTCGAGATGGGCCTCGTGGCGCCGCCGGCCGCCACGGCCACCACGACAACGCCAACGGTTGGCGCGCGCGTGGGAGAGCAGCAGGGCTCGTAAGCGGTCCGTCGCGTCATGGCGCCTGCAGACGAGGACGTCTCGGCTGGATCGATCCTTCGTGAGCTGATCTTCAATCAGTATCAGGCGATCGTTCTCGGCGGCACGGCCCTGGCCTCGCTCGTCACGCTCAATCCGCTGCCGCTGCTCGTGTGGCTCGGTTCCGAGCTCGTGCTGCTGCCCGTGCTCGACTCGGGGCCGTTGCGCCGGCTCGTGGCGCGCAGGCGTCGTGCGGTCGCGCGTCAGCGCGACGCGCAGGCGCGCGAGCGCCTGGTGGCCGGTCTGGGCAAGGCCAACGCGCAGCGGTATCAGGCGATGGAGGATCTCTGTCGCCAGATCGAAACCAACTACCAGAGCCTCACGGGCATCTCGCAGGTCTATCTGTCGGAGCAGCGGCAGAAGCTCGACCTGATCCTGCAGGGCGTGCTGCACCGCATGATGGCGCTGCAGCGCTACGAGCGGATGCCGACCAACCGGCGCCCGGAAGATCTCGATCGCGAAATCCGCCAGATCGAGCGTGAGCTCGAGCAGCCGGGGCAGCCCGAACGCGCCGTGGCGGCGCTGCGCAAGAACCTCGAGCTCAAGCAGCGGTTACGACAGTCGCTCTCGGAGGTCGACGCCACGGTCCGCACGCTCGAAACCGAGCTCGACTCGATGGCGTCGCTCGTCGAGGTGCTGCACCAGAACTCGATGTCGCTGCGCGATCCGCAGGCCATTTCCGAGGAGCTCGACACCATCGTGCGTCAGTCGGAGGATTCCGAGCGCATCGTGCGCGAGATGGAAGCGCTGCTGCGCGCCGATGGTGCGGCGTGGGGCAGCGAGGGACCGTCCGTGGTGCTGCCCATGCCCGCGCGCGACGACAGACAGGCCGGTGCAGCCCGGCGGAAGGTCAAGGAGCGGTGAGCCAGGATCGTCATCCGTTCGAACACTACCCGCACTGGGCGCGCACGCTGGCGCACGGCATTCGCGCGCGTCTCGGCAACACGTTCGTGCTGCACGGCAACACGCACGACCTGCAGCCGGCGCCCATTGCCGACGGCCG
The DNA here is from genome assembly GCA_964627115.1 of uncultured Solibacteraceae bacterium. Classification (GTDB taxonomy): domain Bacteria; phylum Acidobacteriota; class Vicinamibacteria; order Vicinamibacterales; family SCN-69-37; genus SCN-69-37. The sequence goes on from CAZVHY010000147.1 coordinate 3,783, forward strand.
CACGCGCACGGCCGCGGACTTCGAGCCGATGGCGGCGTTCCTCGCCGGCTGGATCTTCGGCCAGCGAGAGGTCGTGATCGAATACCAGCGCGCCAACGGTCCGATCTTCCACACGCGCGAGTCGCACAAATACCTGGCCGATGTCGCGGCCACGATCGACGCCGTGCACGGCAGCGACCTGGCTCGCGCGCTGCCGCGCGATCCGGTCGGCTTCTGCACGCTGGTCGACTCGTTTCTGAAGCAACTCGCCTACCGGCAGCAGCCGATTGGCGTGGCGCTCATCTTTCCGTACGCCGAGACGCTCGTGCCCGACTCGGCGCTCGAGTCGAGCGCCGAGGATCGCGTCGTCCGCGTGTTCATCCACAAGTGGTCGACCGATCCGGCGCTGCTGGCCGCCAACGTCACGGTCGTGCTGGTGGCCGAGAACCTGGCCGACATCAGCGCGCGTCTCGTGCGATCGCCGCAGACCATCGAGGTGGAAGTGCAGCGGCCCGACGCGGCCGGGCGGCAGCGATACCTCGAGGCTATTCGCGACACGGCGTGGTTCGACACGCACTCGGACTTGTCAGCCGAGCGGCTCGCGACGCTCACCTCGGGCCTGACACGCATCCAGTTGCGGCAGATCCTGGCGTCGGTCGATGAACACGGCACACGCCTCGATGCCCGCGCGCTGCGCGAACAGAAGAAGGGCGTGATCGAGGCCGAGTGTTTCGGCCTGCTCGAGTACGTGGAGACGCCGTTCTCGCTCGACATGGTCGCCGGCCATGAGGGTGTGAAAGTCCGACTGCGGCGCGCGGCCGATGCGATCCTCGCCGGCCGGCTGCGCGGTGTGCCCATGGGGTATCTCATTGCCGGGCCCGTCGGATCGGCCAAGACGTTCCTCGTCAACTGCTTCACGGGTGAAATCGGCTTTCCGTGCGTGAAGTTCCTGAACTTCCGATCGCAGTGGCAGGGCGTGACCGAGGGAAACCTCGAGAAAATCCTCAAGCTGCTGCACGCGATGTGGCCGGTGGGGGTGATCATCGACGAGGCCGACGCGTTCCTCGGCGATCGCAACCAGCAGGGCGACTCGGGCACGTCGAACCGCGTGTTCGCGCAGCTCGCGTCGTTCATGGGCAACACGGAGTATCGCGGCAAGATCGTCTGGTTCCTCATCACGAGCCGTCCCGATCTGCTGCCGGTCGACCTGAAGCGGCAGGGGAGAGCCGAAGAACACCTTGCGCTCTTCTATCCGCAGACCGAAGAGGAGCACGACGCGCTCTTCCGCATCATGCTGCGCAAGAGCCAGGTGACGACGCCGGTGGAGTCGATCCGCGAGGTCACCGACGATCCGTCGGGACTCTCGGGCGCCGACATCGAGGCCATTCTCGCGCGCGCCATCCTCATGGCCGACGAGGTCGACGACAAGGGACTGCCGGTGATTTCCGTCGACGCGCTGCGGCGGAGCTTCGAGGACTTCATCCCGGCCACGAGCCCGCTCGAGCGCGAGCTGCAGATTCTCGTCGCCGTGCAGGAGTGCACGTCGCGCGAAATCCTGCCCGAGGCGTACCGGGATCTCGACCGGTCGGCCGTGCTCACGCGCGTCAACGAGATCCGCGCGCTGCTGCGTGATTCCTGATAGCGTGTCCCCCTTCACGGAGGTTGACTGTGTCGCGTAGTCCGCTGTTCGACTCCCTGCGTCGTGCCTTCCGCATTGCGGCCGTGTCGTCGCGTCGCGGCGTCGATGGTCCGCCGATCGACGAACTCATCGACCTGGCGTATTCGCGCCGCCGGTTCCTGCGGCAGTCCGCGGCCGTGGGCGCGGGCGTGGCCGCCTCGTCGCTCGCGGCCTGTACGCGCAGCAGTGCGCCGGCGTCCGGGGCGTCGTGGCCTGGCGGCGTGCCGCGCATCGCGATTGTCGGCGGCGGCATGGCGGGCCTGAACACCGCGTACAAATTGAGCAAGGCTGGACTGACGGCCACCGTCTACGAAGGCTCGGATCGCACGGGCGGCCGCATGTTCACCGCCACCGATCTGCTCGGCGATGGGCTGACGACGGAGCTGGGCGGAGAATTCATCGACAGCACGCACGACGAGATGCTGGCGCTGATGGAGGAGTTCGGGCTCGAGCGGCTCGACACGCTCGGGCCGGGCTCCGAAAAGCTGCGGCCGGAGAGTTACTTCATCAACGGCCGCCACTACACCCACGCGCAGGCCGCGCGCGCGTTCGTGCCGCTGGCCGAGAAAATCCTCGCCGACTACGACGAGCTCGGCGACGTCGTCGACTACGAGAACGAGGGCGGCGGCACCGAGCTCGACCGCATGTCGATTGCCGCGTATCTCGACCGCATCGGCGCCACGGGCTGGATGCGCGAGCTGCTCGAGGTGGCCTACGTCACCGAGTACGGCCTCGACGTGGGCGATCAGTCCGCCTTGAACTTCGTGTTCCTGATCGGCACGGGCGATCTCGAGGACGCGACGGCCATGGCGCTGCTCGGTGAGAGTGACGAGCGCTACAAAGTCCGCGGCGGCAATCAGCGCATCGTCGACGAGCTCGCGCGCCGCGTGGACACGCAGATTCAGCGGCGGCATCGTCTCGAAGCCATCCGCAGCCGCGGCGACGGGTTCACGCTCACGTTCCAGACCGATGGCGGTGTCGTCGATCAGGACGCGGACATCGTCGTGCTGGCGATTCCGTTCACGCTGCTGCGCGAGGTGCGCGTCGACGTGACGCTGCCCGACATCAAGCGCCGTGTGATTCAGGAGCTCGGGTACGGCGCCAACGCCAAGGTGCTCGTCGGGTTCAACAGCCGGCCGTGGCAGGCGCAGGGCTACAGCGGCGCCACGTACAGCGACGAGGCGTTTCAGCTTGCCTGGGCCAACAGTTTTCTGCAGCCGGGCCCGGCTGGCGGACTCACGTTGTACTCAGGCGGCACGCCGGCGATCCAGGCGGGTGAGGGGACGGCCGAGGAAGCGGCCGTGCGTCTGCTTGCGGGCATCGAGCGCGCGTATCCCGGCACGCTGCGCGCGCGCAACGGGCGCGTGTCGCGCTTCCACTGGCCCACGTTCCCGTGGACCAAGGCCAGCTACTCCTGCTACCGGCCGGGGCAGTGGACGACGATGGCCGGGGCCGAGAGCGTGCCGGTGGGAAACCTGTTCTTCGCCGGCGAACACTGCAGTTACGATTTTCAGGGCTACATGAACGGGGCCGCGCAGTCCGGGGCCGACACGGCGGTGTCGGTGATGGGCCAGATCAGCGGCGCGCTGCCGCGAGCCGCACGGCGGTACTCGCGCCGGCAACTCGTGCACGTGGCGTAGGGGAGACACATCATGCGACTGACTGGGGCTGGCAAGTTTCTCGTGTTCCTCATGGGGATTGGCGTGCTCGCGTTTGCCGCGTGGACGTATCGCGATTCGCTGCCGTTCTCGTTACCGTTCGGCAGCGACGCGCCATCGACGTCGACGTCCACCTCGACCAGCGACGTCCCGGCCACCACCACGCCACCGTCGACGCCTCCGGGCGACGAGCAGCGCGGCGTGCTCGCGCGGGTGCGGCAGGGCGGCGTGCTCCGCGTCGGTATGGAACCGGATGCCCCGCCGCTGCACTTCATCAACGCGCGCAAGCAGGAAGACGGATTCGACTTCCGGCTCGCGGGCGTCATTGCCGAAACGCTCGGCGCCCAGCGCATTCAGGTGGTCGAGGCCGATTACGAGGAACTGCCAGACATGCTGCGCGGTGGCGACATCGACGTCATCATGGCCGGCTACGTTCCCGACCCGTCCATCGGCGGCCTGGTCTGGTCGAACGGATATCTCGATTTCGGCCTCGCGCTGATCGTGCACGAGGGCATGGCGTCGACGTTCCGATCGGTGCGCGATCTGGCGGGCAAGCGCATCGCGATCTACGACGACCCGGCGGCCGAGCGCTGGGTGCGCGAGAACATCCCGAACGCGCGCATCAGCAAGTTCTCGGGCGACGATGGCTGGTTCGAGGCGGTGGAGAACAACGACGCCGACGCGCTGATTTACGACTATCCGTTTGCGGCCGAAGAGATCAAGGCCCACCCGCGCACGACCATCGTGCAGTACAACCTGAACCAGTCGCGCTACGCGGTCGGCATTCCGGCCGGCAACTACGATCTCGTGTACGAGATCAACCAGGCGATCGACAAGTTCCGCGCCACGCCGCAGTACGCCGAGCTGATGCGCGAGTACCTGTCGAGTGAGTCCGACGTGTTCACGCGCCCGGTCGAGGGGCGCCGCACGTATACGGTCAAGGCCGGTGACACGCTCAGCCGCATTGCCGCGGCCGAGCTGATGGACCAGAACCGCTGGCGCGAGATCTGGGATCTCAATCGCGAGCGCGTGGCGAACGAGAATCTGATCTATCCGCGGCTGGTGCTGATCATGCCGTAGAAGGTGGGGAGGCGGCCTTCCTGTCTCCCAGCCTCCTTCCCGCCTGTCGCCTCCCAGCCTTCCTAGCCTCCTCGTGTATGCATCTCCAAGTGTGCATCGCGTTTGAGGGCGGTGATGGGGATGTAGACGCCGCGGTCGCGGACGCGCAGGCGTTCTTCGGCGCCGCGGTCGGCGCGGCCCTGCCAGACGGCATCCATCATCTTTCGCAGCGTGTCGGCCGACGCCCCCGCACGGAGCGGACGACGGAGGTCGAGGCCGTGCTGCGCGTAGAGGCAGAGCAGCAGCACGCCATCGGCCGTCAGCCGCGCGCGATCGCAGCTCGCGCAGAACGGCTGCGTCGTCGACGCAATGATGCCGAACGTCTGACCGTGCGGCAGGCGGAACCGTTCGGCTGGCGCTGAAGAGCCGGGAGCGGGCAGCGACGTGATCTCGCCGTAGTGCGCGGCGATGCGGTCGAGCATTTCCGCGCGCGAGACCACGGCGTCGGCACGCCAGCCGAGCGCGCCGCCGACGTCCATGTACTCGATGAACCGGATCTCGGCGTCCTCGTCGCGCGCGAAGGCGAGCAGATCGATCAGTTCGTCGTCGTTGTCGCCGCGGCTGATCACGGTGTCGAGCTTGATGTCGGTGAAGCCCGCCCGGCGCGCGGCCGCGATGCCGGCCAGCACCTGCGGCAGCGCGTCCATGCGCGCCAGCCGCACGAAGCGATCGCCCTGCAGCGTGTCGAGACTGACCGTGAGCCGGTGCAGGCCCGCCGCCCGCAGGTCCCGCGCCGAGTCGGCGAGCAGGACACCGTTGGTCGTCATGGCGAGGTCGG
>CAZVHY010000148.1:0-6861 GCA_964627115.1 uncultured Solibacteraceae bacterium
CCGACGCCGCCCATCTCGAACGCACCGTCCGCAAAGCTGAAGTACGCGTCGAGCTTGTCTTCCTTCATCGCAATCGTCAGGACGGCGGGAATGGCGTTACCGTCGAAATCGAACGAGTAATAGAGCGTGAGGTTGTTGCCGGTCTTCTGGACGCCGTCGCCCGTGATGGTCGTCGGTGCCTGGATTTCCGAGCTGATGACCGCGACGACCTTGCCCTCCTCGACCTTGACCGAGAGAGCGCTGGAGAACGGGCCCATCGGGCTCTCGCCGACGATGGTCCAGTCGCCCAGGAAGGGCTTGGCATCGGCGGGCGTGGCGGCTGCGGGCGCAGGGGCGGCCGCGGCGGGTGTCTGGGCGGAGACGACGGCGGGCGCCATGGCCAGAGCCAGCGCCAGGCCGGTAGAAAGCAGGGTTGTACGGGTCATGTGCACGATCCTCCGGGCTGTGCAGTGGTACGGTTCAGATGGGACTCCGGAGTATACGCACTGCATGCAGAAAGGTTCAACCGAGCGGCTGCCCATCGACGGCCACCTGGCCGCCATCGTCGAAGGCGTCCGCGCGAGCCGCGCGCTGGTCGTCACGGCCGCTCCCGGCGCGGGGAAAACGACACGGGTGCCGCCCGCGTTGGTCGCCGACGGGCGTCTGCTCCTGCTGCAGCCGCGACGTGTGGCGGCCCGCGCCATCGCGCAGCGGATTGCGGTCGAACGCGGGTGGACGGTTGGCCGTGAGGTGGGATGGCACGTCCGGTTCGATCGCCGCGAGTCGCGGGACACGCAACTGCTCGTGGCGACCGAAGGGATGCTCACCGCGCGCCTGCAGCAGGATCCGCTGCTCTCGGACTTCCGGACGATTGTCATCGACGAGTTCCACGAGCGCAGCATCCACGCCGATCTCGGGCTGGCGCTCGCGAAGCAGGCATGGGCCGCACGCGACGACCTGCGCATGGTCGTGATGTCGGCCACGCTCGATGCGTCGGCCGTGTCGGCGTATCTCGGCGGCTGTCCGATCATCGATGTGCCCGGCCGATTGTTTCCCGTCGACGTCAGCTACCGCCCATCGGCCACGGTCGATGACGTCGTTGTCGACGAGTTGCGTGCGGCGCGCGGCAGCATGCTCGTCTTTCTTCCGGGCGCCAGGGAGATCGCTCAGGCGGCGGCAAAGATTGCACCGCGTGCTGGAGCGGATGTCGACGTGCTCGAGCTGCACGGTGGACTCGATGCCGATCGACAGGATGCGGCCTTGGTCTCGTCGCCGCGCCGGCGCGTCATTCTCGCCACCAACATCGCGGAAACGACGCTCACTGTTCCGGACGTGACCGTTGTCGTTGACGCGGGGTGGCAGAAGGTCGCGCGCTACGACGCGACGCGCGGGATCGATCGGCTCGATCTGGAGCGCATCGCACGCGACGCGGCGGAGCAGCGCGCCGGTCGCGCCGGACGTGTGGCGCCCGGGCGCGCAATCCGGCTCTGGGACGAACACGCGCGCCTGGCCATGCATCGGTCGCCCGACATTGCGCGCGTGGATCTCGCCACGCCCGTGCTGAACGTCATCGCCTGGGGCGCCGATCCGCGGAGCTTCGACTGGTTCGAGCGGCCGCAGCCAGATCGGCTCGACGCGGCGATCGCGCTGCTCGCGAGACTCGGCGCGATTGACGATGCCGCGCGCATCACGGAGATCGGCGGCCTCATCGAGCGGTTGCCGCTGCACCCGCGCCTCGCGCGACTGCTGATCGCGGCCGGCGGGGCTCCCGAGGCCGCACGCGCGGTCGCGTGGCTCTCGGAGCGTCCGAGGGCGCGGGCATCGCGCGCTGCAACATCGTGCGATCTCTGGTCGGCGATACACGATGAAGAGATGCCGCCCGGCGCCGGACGCATTGCGCGTGACGTGCGCGCGTCGCTCCGGTCGTCGCCGATGCCGCTGCGCGATGCGATTGGCGAAGAGGACTTCCGGCGGGCCGTGCTGGCCGGATATCCCGATCGTGTCGGCCGCCGCCGCGCGGCGGGGAGCGATCGCGTTCTGCTGGCGTCTGGAACCGGTGCACGGATCGGGCGCGAGAGTGGTGTCGTGCACCACGAGTTCATTGTCGCGATCGACGTCGGCGCCAGCAGTACCGACGCATCTGGTGAAGCGCTCGTGCGCATGGCGTCGGGCATCGAGCGCGACTGGCTCGTCCCGACATCGTCGACCATCGAACATGCGCTCGACGAAGCCGCCGGTCAGGTGCGCGCTCGTCGCGTCCTTCGTTACGACGCGATCGTGCTATCGGCAACGGACACGACTGTCGATCCCCTCGAAGCGGCGTCGATGACGATCGACGCACTGCTGGCGCGCGGGCCCGATGACAATGCGCGGCGTCTTCTCGCACGTTGCGCGGCGGCCGGAATCGACGTCACGTTCGAGACGCTCGTGCGCGACATCGTGTCGTTACCAAAACGAATCGACGACGTGCGCCTCATCGAAGGGCTGCCGCCGCACGTGGCGCAGCGGCTCGCGCGCGACGCGCCGGCCGATCTCGCGTTGCCGAGCGGGCGGCGCGCGACCCTCGACTATCGTGCCGACGGCCGCATCGTGGCCGCCGTGAAACTGCAGGAGCTGTTCGGTCTCGCCGACACGCCCCGAGTCGGACCCGGTCGGATTCCCGTGACGTTCGAGCTGCTCGCGCCGAGCGGCCGGCCCGTACAGGTGACGTCGGACCTGCGCAGCTTCTGGACGACGGGTTATCAGGAAGTGCGGCGCGAACTGCGGGCGCGGTATCCGCGCCATCCGTGGCCGGAAGACCCGTGGACCGCCCAACCGACGCACCGAACGGTCAGGCGCCCCTGACGTTGGTGTACGCTGGCACCTTTCCGACAGGGCTTGTCCCCCGGGTCTAAAGACCCGGGGCTCCATTCGGACAGTACGGAGCCCGGGGCGTCCTTTAGAAGTGAAGACGGAGCCCCGGGTCTTCAGACCCGGGGGACACCGAATGCAGGAGCACACGACACGATGAGCGACCGAGGCAGATACCTGACGAGACACCAGACGACGCACGGGCCGCGATGGGCGGTGGACGGACGATGGCTGCCTCCGGCGTTCCGGCTCGACCTGCTGTTGCAGCTGCCGGCGTCGGGCATTGGCGCGTTGCTCGATGCGCTCGTCACCGGCGACGGCGCCGACGGGCCACTGCTGGCGCCGGTCGAGTCCGATCACGAAGTGTGGGCCTGCGGTGTCACGTATCTGCGCAGCCGCGAAGCGCGTGAGGCTGAGTCGACGGTGAGTGACGTGTATGCGCGCGTGTACGGCGCCGAGCGTCCCGAGCTCTTCTTCAAGTCCGTGGGATCGCGCGTCGTCGGGCACGGTGCGGAAATTCGCGTCAGAGACGACAGCCGCTGGAACGTGCCCGAACCCGAGCTGACGCTCGTCGTGAACGCGCATCGCGAGGTGGTCGGTTACACGGTCGGCAACGACGTCTCCTCGCGCGACATCGAAGGGGAAAACCCGCTGTATCTGCCGCAGGCCAAGGTGTACGACGGCGCGTGCGCGATTGGTCCCGGCATCCTGCTGCGGTCTGTCGACACGCTGACCAATCTGCCGATCCGGCTGCACCTGTCGCGCGACGGGTCGACGGTGTTCGACGGTGACACGAGCACGTCGCAGATCAAGCGGCCGTTCATGGAGCTGGTCGACTACGTGTGCCGCGAGACGACGTTTGCCGGCGGCGCGTTCCTGATGACCGGCACGGGCATCATTCCGCCGATGGAGTTCTCGCTGCTGCGCGGCGACACCGTGCGGATTACGATTGGTGATCTGACGCTCGAGAACCGGACGGCGCTAGGGTAGGGGCCGCGGGCTGCACGGCGGCACGGCGGCGGGCCACCCAGCAGATGGAGCCCCGGGTCTTCAGACCCGGGGGGCAAGCATCACGGGAGTGAATTTCGTGTCTTTACAACCTGTCCTCATCGGCGGCGCGTGGCGCGCGGCCATCAATCCTTCGGGCCGTTTCACGGCGGTCAATCCCGCCACCGGTGCGTCGCTGGCCGACGAATATCCGGTGTCCGGATCGGACGATGTCGAAGCTGCGTGTCGCGCGGGACATGACGCGGCGGTGGCCCTGCGCGGCATGGCCGATCGCGTCGAGCGCATTGCCGCGTTTCTCGATGGGTATGCGGCGCGCATCGAGGGCGCGGCCGATGCGCTCGTGGCCATCGCGCACGAGGAAACGGCCTATCCCGTGACGCCGCGTCTGAAGTCCGTGGAACTGCCGCGCACGACGAATCAGCTGCGCCAGGCCGCGGCCGCGGTTCGCGATCGATCGTGGACGACGGCCACCATCGATACGGCGACGAACATCCGGTCGTACTACGCGTCGCTCGGCGGCCCCGTGGTCGTGTTCGGGCCGAACAACTTTCCGTTCGCGTTCAACTCCGTGGCTGGCGGCGATTTCGTGGCGGCAATCGCCGCGGGCAATCCGGTCATTGGCAAGGCGAACACCGGACATCCGGGCACGTCGCTGCTGCTCGCGGAGCTTGCGCACGCGGCGGTGCTCGACGCCGGTCTGCCGCCGGCGATGGTGCAGATGATCTACCGTACGCCGTCGGACGTCGGCTTCACGCTGGTGTCGCACGATCTCGTGGCGGCCACGGGATTCACGGGCAGCAAGTCGGCCGGCCTCGCGCTGAAGGCCGCGGCCGAGAAGGCCGGCAAGCCGATCTATCTCGAGATGTCGAGCGTCAACCCGGTGTTCGTGCTGCCCGGCGTGCTCGCCGAGCGTGGTGCGACCGTGGCCAAGGAATTGTTCGACTCGTGCATGCTCGGCAGCGGCCAGTTCTGCACGCGGCCCGGCATCACGGTCGTGCCCGCCGGCAAGGACGCCGACGCGTTCGTCGCCGAAGCCACGCGGCTGTTTGCCGACGGTGCATCGGGCACGTTGCTCGGACCATCGGGGTTGTCGTCGGTATCGGCGGGCATCGAGGCGCTGAAGAAACACGGCGCCGATGTGCTCGCCGGCGGTGTGCCGGTGGAGGGGCCGCGCATCAGTTTCGCCAACACGCTGCTGCGCGTGTCGGGCGACGGGTTCCTGGCTGAACCGCACGGTCTTCAAACCGAAGCGTTCGCAACCGTCAACACCGTGGTCGTCGCGCGCGACGTCGCGCAGATGGCGGCGATTGCGGCAAGTCTCGAGGGCAACCTCACGGGATCGATCTACAGCGCGCCGGGCGGTGATGACGACACGGCGTACGACGTGGTCGCGCCAGTCCTGCGCCAGCGCGTGGGGCGGCTCCTGAACGACAAGATGCCGACGGGCGTTGCGGTATCACCGGCCATGAATCACGGTGGTCCGTATCCTGCGACGGGACACCCGGGTTTCACGGCGGTGGGTATTCCCGGTTCGATGCTCCGGTTTGCGGCGCTCCAGTCGTTCGACAACGTGCGCGAGCACCGGCTGCCCGCCGAGTTGCGCGACCGCAATCCGACGGGCACCATGTGGCGGCGGATCGATCTGACGTGGACGACGGGCGACGTGGCGCAGAAGTAGCCATCGGACGCGGCGGCGTGCTGTCGCCTGCGCTGGCGACCCGGTTGTACGCACGGGCGCGGGCGGAGCGATGGTCGCTGCCGCACGACGTGTTCACGACGGCGGTCGAGCGCAGCGTGCGGCACGCGTTCGATGGCGCGTTGCCTGCGCCCGCCGAAATCGAACGTCATGCCGCGTCGCTGCACCTCGAGGATCTCGCGCTGGCCGCGGCATGTGCGGCCGGCATCGACGCCGCGTGGGAGCACTTCATCGGCGAGCATCGGCCGGCGCTCTACCGCGCGGCTGCGGCCATCGATCGCGCGGGCGGCGGACGCGAGCTCGCTGATTCGATCTACGCGGAGCTGTTCGGCCTGCGTGAACACGCCGGCGAACGCCAGTCGCTGTTCCGCTACTTTCACGGCCGCAGCAGCCTCGGCTCGTGGGTGCGCGCGGTGCTCGCGCAGCGCCACATCGATCGCATCCGCGCCGCGCGCCGGCTCGAGCCCCTGCCCGGCGATGATGCGCCCGGCGCGGTACCCGCCGCGGCCGTCGTGGCGCCGGCCGAGCCGTCGCGGTATCACGTGGCGATGCTGGCGGCGCTGACTGCGGCGCTGGCGGCGCTCGCGCCGCGCGACCGGCTGCGTCTGTCGTGTTATTACGCGCAGCACATGAAACTGGCGGCCATCGGGCGCATGCTGGGAGAGCATGAGGCGTCGGTGTCGCGCCACCTGGCGCGCGCCAGGCGCGAGGTGCGCGACGCCATCGACGCGCACCTGCGCTCGCACGCTGGCTACACCGGGGATGAGGTGTCAGAGTGTTTCCGATCGGTGGCCGACGACAGCGGTCCGCTCGATCTGGACGCGCTGTTGTCCGCCGGGAGTGCGCGCAAGAATTCCGGGCTCGATCGTTCTGAGAAAGGGGGGACGAATGGCTGATCCGGTCGATCGCGATCGCCAGATGGAGCACGTGCTCCGGCGGATGCCGCCTGCCAGGCCGTCATCGGCGTGTGTCGATGCCGAGCGGTTGGCGGCGTGGTCGGCCGGAGGCCTGCGTCGCGACCAGGCGGCCCTTGTCGAGCAGCACCTGGCCGATTGCGCGGACTGCCAGGCGATGCTCGCGGCATTCGTCGAGAGCGAGCCCGTGGCACCCGCGGGCGTGTCGTTCTGGCACCGCTGGCGGTTGCAGTGGCTCGTGCCCATTGCGGCGGCCAGCGTGGCCGTGTTCGCGTGGACGCTGGCGACGCGCGATACGGTCGACGAGGTGCCTGCCGCATCGACGACCGTGGCGCGCGCGGAACCCGTCGAGGCGCCATCGTTCGAAGCCCCGGCGCCAGCCCTGCCCGCGCCTCGCGCCGTAGAGGCGCCGCC
>CAZVHY010000148.1:6961-8915 GCA_964627115.1 uncultured Solibacteraceae bacterium
TCATGACCACCAACGGCGGCGCCACGTGGACGCGGATGCCGTAGGAGGCGGGGAGGGGCCGCAAGGCTACGAGGCTGCAAGGCTACGAGGCTGCAAGGCTGCAAGGCTGGAAGGAGGTGGGAAGGCTGGAAGGCGGGAAGCATGGGAGAGAGCAGGTAGGGGCGGGGCTTGCCCCGCCCGCTGCTCCGGGCGGCCCAAGGGCCGCCCCTACGTGTCCCCTGCAAGAAATCCCCCCGACTCCGTTCTCAGGAGCAGAAGGTCGAACGGGCGGCGATGGCAGGTTCCTGTCGCCCGTCGTCTCCGTCGCACCTGAGAACAGGAGTCCTCATGTCTCGTCGTCGTATCTGGGTTGCCGCGTTCGTGTTGGCCGCGGGCGCGGCTTTCGTCCTCCATGGTGGCCCCGCGTGCGCGTGTGGGCCGCTTGCTGCGGCCGCTCCGCAGTCCCCCGCGTCGTCGCTCGACGATCAGGTTGAACTGGCCGTCACCGTCTACAACTCGCAGATCGCACTCGTGCGCGACGTGCGCCAAATCGATCTGCCACGTGGCGAATTCAATCTCGAGTTCCAGGACATTGCCGCCACCGTCAATCCGGCCACCGTGCACTTCCGATCGCTCTCCGAGCCCGGCGGCGTGCGCGTGCTCGAACAGAACTACGAATACGACCTGCTCGAGCCCGACAAGCTGCTGCGCAAGTACGTCGGCCGAGACGTGACGCTCGTGCGCGCGCGCCAGCAGAACGGGCAGACGATCGAAGAAACCGTGACGGCGCGTCTGCTGAGCTACAACAACGCGCCGGTGTGGCAGATTGGTGGCGAGATCGTCACGGGCCTCGGCGCCGATCACATCCGCTTCCCCGAGCTCCCCGGCAATCTGCACGCGCGGCCGACGTTGATCTGGTCGCTCGACAACACGGGCGCGGCGCGGCATCGCATCGAGGCGTCGTATCTGGCCGGCAACCTGTCGTGGAACGCGGACTACGTGCTGACGGTCGGCCGCGACGAGCGGAGCGCGGATCTCGACGGCTGGGTCACGCTCACCAACAACAGCGGCACGGCGTTCCGCAACGCGTCGCTGCAGCTCGTGGCCGGCGATCTCAATCGCGTGCGCCAGGGCCGCGGGCAGCAGAACAACGTGATGATGGACGGCATTCGCACCATGGCGGCGGAGTCTCCGGCGATGGTGCAGGAAGCGTTTTCTGACTATCACCTCTACACCGTTGGCCGGAAGACCACGATCAACAACGCGGAGACGAAGCAGATCAACATGCTGAGCGGCACCGCGTTCCCGGTGACGAAGCGCTACGTCGTCAACGGCAATGGTGGCTACTACCGATCGGCGTATCCGGGCGCACCGATTCGTGATGCCGTCGAGGTGTTCTATCGGTTCCAGAACCGCGAACGCGACGGGCTCGGCATGCCGATGCCCGCCGGCATCGTGCGCGTGTATCAGGCCGATTCACGCGGCGGCACGCAGTTCGTCGGCGAGGACCGCATCAGTCACACGCCCAAGGACGAGACGCTCGATCTGAAGATCGGCAACGCATTCGACGTCGTCGCCGAGCGCAAACAAGTCGACTTCGAGAAGATCAGCGACCGCGTCTACGAGATCGAATACGAGATCGCGCTGCGCAACCGCAAGACCACGGTGATCTCCGTCGAGGTGAACGAACCGGTCGGCGGCACATGGCGGATCCTGCGGTCGACGCACGAGGCCACCAAGACCGCCGCGTTCGCCGCGCAATTCAACGTGCCGGTGCCGGTTGATGGGGAGGTCACGCTGAGCTATCGCGTGAGGGTGACGTACTGACAGAAGGCTGGGAGGCTGCAGGCTGGGAGGAGGCGGGAAGGCGGGAAGGCGGGAAGGGGAACACCGGCGCGCTAGCGCGAGTCGGGCTCCACTGCCTTGCAGGGCCCGAGCATCGTCGACACCAGAACCGCGCGCCGTACCGCGCGCG
>CAZVHY010000149.1:0-2550 GCA_964627115.1 uncultured Solibacteraceae bacterium
TCGGCCTCGATGAGCTCCACGAGCCCGGCCTCGGCCAGCGGCGCGTAGTCCTCGCTCCGGTAACTCGCGCGCGTTCGTTCGTTGGGCGCCATGGCGTCGTCCCACTCGCCTCGGCGGATCAGGTGGCGCGCACGCGGAAACCGCGGCTGGATCCGTCCGTCGACGATGGCCGTCAGACCACCGGCGTGATCGAGGTGCAGGTGCGTCGCGACGACGACGTCGACGTCGCGCGGTTCGAGCCCGGCCGCGGCCAGCGACCGCTCGAGCGTCATCGTCGCTTGATCGACGACGAAGATGCGCCGCGCTTTCTCGGTCATCTTGTCGCCGATCCCGGCGTCGATGAGCACGTTGAGCCCGGCCGTCCGCACGAGCAGCGGCGTCAGGCTGAGCAGGATGCGGTTGTCCGCATCGACATCCACCTTCGGTTCCCAGAGCGTCTTCGGGACAACACCGAACATCGCACCGCCGTCGAGCCGGAACGTACCGTCCGACAGCGGGGTGACGTCGATCTCACCGATGCGCACGCTATGCACGCGTGCGCTCCACGAGCTCGACCAGCACGCCCTGCGTACTCGACGGGTGAACGAAGGCCACCGTCGCACCGTGTGCACCAGGCCGGCCATGGCGATCGACGAGACGCACGCCGCGCTCTGCGAGCGCGTCGAGTGTGGCCTCGAGCGCATCGACACGCAGCGCGACGTGATGGAGCCCGGGTCCGCGCCGCCGCAGTGATTCGGCAAAGGGCGAATCCGGCGACAGCGCCTCGACCAGTTCGATCCGTGTGTCGCCCGTCTCGACGAAACGCACGCGCACCCCCTGCGACTCGACGTCCTCAGGCGGCCCGATCGGCAGACCGAGCACGTCGCCATAGAGGTGCAGGCTCGCGGCAATGTCGTTGGTGGCCACGCCGACGTGATCGATGCGACCTGCCACACCCGCGCGCTCGAGCAGTGCGGCGGCCGCGCGAGTCGGCGTGTCGTCGCGCGCGTCGATGTCGTCCACGACGCGCGACCACAGGCGATCGGCGCCGGCTCCGTGCCGCACGCGCGACACTGCGCGTCGCAACACCGCATCCTGCAACCGCCACTCCGCCCGCGCGCGGCGTCGGCTGCGCCGCAACGCGTCGTCGGCCTCGCACGTCATCAACACGGCATGAAGGGCGTCGACGCCGTCGCCCGTCGTGGCCACGACGCGCACCACCGGCGGCCGGGCCCGAGTCGCGTGCTCATCGAGCGCGAGCATCTGTTCGATGGCGGCCACCGCGCGATCCGCGCCGTCGTGGTCCGCCTTGTTGACGACGTGGACGTCGGCAATCTCCATCACGCCGGCCTTCATCGCCTGCACGTCGTCGCCGGCGCCTGGAACCGAGACGACCACGCAGGCATCGGCCGCACGCGCGATATCGACCTCGTCCTGCCCCACACCAACCGTCTCGACGAGGATGACCTCGAACCCGGCAGCGTCGAGGACATCGATGGCGCCGGCCGTGGCCGCCGACAGTCCGCCGAGATGTCCGCGTGTCGCCATGCTCCGGATGAACACGCCGGGATCGAGCACGTGGTCCTGCATCCGGATGCGATCGCCCAGCAGCGCGCCACCGCTGAACGGACTGCTCGGATCGACCGCAATCACGCCCACGCGCTGCGCGTTGCGGCGGAAGACGCCGGCCAGTCGATCGACGAGCGTGCTCTTGCCGGCGCCCGGAGGACCGGTGATGCCGACCGTGAAGGCGCGGCCGGTGTGCGCGTGCAGCTGCTCCAGCAGCGTATCGGCGTCATCGCCGGCGGTTTCGACGAGCGTCAACGCACGCGCCACGGCACGGAGATCGCCGCCAACGACCCTGGCCGCCAGCGGGGCCGGCGACGGCTCGAGATGCATCCGCCGGAAAATATCACGCTCCGATCTGGACGCCGTCGCGTCGCCGGTCGATACTCGGGATATGGCTCGCTTCTGCGCCCGTCTCGTCCTGACCCTCACCGCGGTGCTCGTCAGCGCCGCGCCGGCCTCTGCCGACATCACGGCGTTCCTGGGACTGTCCCCGACGCCCGACACCCGCTCGGCCCGCGGCTTCGCCGGCGGCGTGAGCCTCGTGGTCGTCGGTTTCGAGTTCGAGATCGCGAACACCGCGGAGAATCTCGCCAAGGGCGCACCGAGCCTGACGACGGGCATGCTGAACGGACTCGTCCAGACCCCGACGAAAGTGCAGCTCTATCTCACGGCCGGCGGCGGCTTCTTCCGCGAACGGCTCGCGGGCGAGGGCGAAACGCTCGTGGGCACGAACATCGGCGGGGGGGTGAAGATGCCGCTCGCCGGGCCGCTGCGCCTGCGGCTCGACTATCGCATCTTCAATCTGCGTGGCAGTCCGCTCTACCCGACGCCCCAGCGCTTCTACGCGGGCGTGAACCTCGGGTTCTGAAGGCTGCGCGACTGCGGGTGGGCACGGGGGCCCGCCCCCACACGGCCGCGCCTCCCGTCATTGCAGACGTTCGAGATCCAGGCGCTCGACGCGAATCACCGAGGCCCGCAGGCGTTCGTAGAGCGCGGCCGCAT
>CAZVHY010000149.1:2650-8891 GCA_964627115.1 uncultured Solibacteraceae bacterium
AGGCGCTCGACGCGAATCACCGAGGCCCGCAGGCGTTCGTAGAGCGCGGCCGCATCGGCCGGCGCGGCTTCGGTGATCATCTTGACGGGGTCGTAGTCGGCCTGACTCACGACGGGATCGGCGAACACGACGTAGATGGCGGCCTCGGGCGTTTCACGCGCGCGGAAGAACCGCCAGCCAGCCGCCTGCTCGCGCCGCGGCGATGCCGTGGCCGCCCGAAGCCCCTGGCCGACCACCTGCATCACACTCTCGAAGTCGGCCGTCCTGTCGCGGTGTACATGGAACACGAGAAGCCCCGTGTCCGCGGCGCCGAATTGATAGTCGGAGGCGGTCTGGGCGACTGGCGCGGGCGCTCCGTACGCAGGAACGCCGAGCCCCATCGCGATGGCCGCGACACAGGCAGAACACGCAAGAACGGCGGCCGCAGGGGGCATGCGGGGCTCCTTGCCGGAATGAAAAAGGGGACGCTCCCGATTACGTGCGCGGAAGCGCCCCCTTCAAGGTCCGCCGGCCTCAGGGCCAGCGAAACGACTCGGACGTCGTCGACGCCCTACTGCGCAGGCGCAGGTGCGGGTGCCGCCGCCGGCGGTGGCGGCGTGACAGGCGGAGCCGCGTAGTTGACGCCCGTCGGCAAGATGCCGTTGAGCGACGCGTTCAGGTCCTCGAAGTACTTGCGCGCCGTCGCGTCGTCGAAGATCCCGGTGTCGAAGAGGAAGAACGGGCTCGGGCTGTAGCTCTGCGCCTTGTCCACCGGATCGACGATCACGAAGTAGAGCACGCCGTTCTCGGTCGGCTGCCCGGCGGCCTTGTAGACCTTCAGCGCGCTGCCGATCGCCTTGAGCTCGGGCTTCTCGCTGGCTGCGAGCCCACCACGAATGTTGCTCCAGAGGGTCTCGAACACCGACGCCTGTTCAGGCTTGACGTAGTAGGCCATGACCGCCGCGTCGGACGTCGAGAACAAGAACGAGTCTTCCTGCGCCGGGGCGGGAGCATCCTGCGCCTGCACATTGACCGCGGCGAACGCAACGCCCGCGAAAAGAACTGCCACCATTGTGCGCCGGCTCGATGCCGACAGTACTCCCAACCAACCCATGAAACGCCTCCCTGCCACGCGGGCACACTCGCAATAAGGTTGCCTTACTCTAACGTACCGTTTCGACACCGCAACCCCTTCCAGGGTTCCTGGGGAGCATCGTTTCGCTCACACAAACGCCGACAGGACCTCGTTCGCCAGCAGCATCCCGTGCCGGGTCAACCCGAACCGCTCCTGTCGGCGCCAGACCAGCCCGGCGTCAACGGCGTCGGCTAGTCTCTCACCATAGTCAACCCACGGGTCAAGCCCATAGTCACGCGCAAAGGCCCGCGCGTCAATCCCTTCGGTCAGCCGCAGGCCCGTGAACAGCGCCTCCTGCGCGCGTGTGCGCGCGTCGAGCTGGCGAGTGCCGGTCGCCACGTCCCGTCCCTCTTCGATGCGCGTGACGTAGTCGGACGTACCGGCCACGTTCTGCCAGCGGCGACCGTCGAGCGTCGAGTGCGCCCCACAACCGAAACCGCGCCACGCGCCATCGCGCCAGTATTTGAGGTTGTGCCGGCTCTCGAACCCCGGTCGCGCCACGTTCGAAATCTCGTAGTGCCCGTACCCCGCGGCTGCCAGCCGCTCGATCGCCTCGAGATACATGTCGGCGGCCTCGTCGTCAGAGGCCTGGAGCCAGTCGGGCGACGGCGCGTCGGCGCCCGACGACGCGCGTGCGCGCGCCATCGTCTCCTCGAGCGGGGCGTTGGGATACAGCTCGAGCAGGTACAACGAGAGGTGATCGGGCTCGAGGTCGATGGCGCGATCGACCGTGTCGATCCACGACGCCCGCGTCTGGCCCGGCAGCCAGAACATGAGGTCGAGACTGACATTCGCGAATCCGGCCCGGCGCGCCGCGTCGAGGGCCTGCCCGATGCGACGCGCATCGTGGATGCGCCCGAGCCGCGCCAGTTGCGCATCGTCGAACGACTGCGCGCCGAAGCTGATGCGATTGACGCCAGCCTCCCGAAACGCCGTCATGCGCGCATCGGTAACGGTCTCGGGATTGGTCTCGAGCGTGATTTCCGCGTCGGCCGCCAGTCCGTGCGACGCGCGGCACGCGACGATGAGTCGGGCGATCTCGTCAGGTTCGAGCAGCGAGGGTGTGCCCCCGCCGAAGAACAACGTATCGGCCGGCCGGCCGTCGCCCGCCTCGCGAATCTCGCGCTCGAGCGCCGGCACGTAGCGCGCCTTCAGCGCGGCGTCGAACAGTCCGCGATTGAAGTTGCAGTAGCTGCAGATCGCCTGACAGAACGGGACGTGGACGTAGAGACCAATCACCGTCCCGCTTTGCCACCCGGCCATCGCAGTTCGCGCGCCGGTCGCGGCTCGACGCGCGGACGCGCGGCCGAGAACTCCGCCTTGGCCGGTCCCTGCGTGCGCGACGGCAGCGCGCGGCGCGATGCGCGGCCACGCTTCCACAACATCTCGAGGTCGTCGGCGCCGCCGTTGGCCGGCAGCATGCGATAGTCGCCGCCCTCGTACTCGAGGAACTCGCACATCTCGTGCAACCGCGAGTGCATGCGGAACCCGACACGCACCTTCAGCGAGTCAGCCTGCGTCTCGTCGGGGAGATCCTCGTAGTTGGTCGTGAAGATCGTCGGCCGTCGTTCGTTGTAGCGCGTATTGACGATGAGGTTCATCGTCTCTTCGACCCACTCGGTCGGCTTCTCGGCGCCCAGGTCGTCGAGCACGAGGAGCTCGGCGTCCATCACCGGACGCAGAATGTCCATTTCGGCCGTGCGTACGACGGGATTGTAGGTCGAGCGGATGATCTTCAGCAGCTCGCGGACGTCGTAGAAGAGTCCGCGCGCGCCCTTCTCGATGACCACGGCTCGAAGCACCGCCACCGCGATGTGTGTCTTGCCGATGCCGGGCGGACCGATCAGGCAGAGGCCCTTCGTCACCGCCGGAAACGCGTCGACGAACCGGCGCGCCGAGGCCACGGCCGCCTGCAGCTTCTCGTTGGGATAGAGGACGAAGGATTTCAGATCGCAGCGCGCGTAGCGCGGCGGAATCCGTGCCGACGCCACGAGCCGCGACGACACGCTGTCACGCCAGCATGCACATCGCTCCACGCGCCTGACGCCGTTTTCTTCAACGGGACGCCACCCGGTTCCTCCGCAGTACTCGCAGGCCGCCATCCGGATGAGGATAACACCGCGCCCCGGCTACGGCAGAGACGGCGTCGCGTCGTCGGTGTCGTCGGTCGCCGGTTCGTCAGCGTCCTTCGCCACGAGCGGCTGCGCCGTTGGCACCAGCGCGGTGTTGAGCCGCTGCTCCCAATCGCCGAGACCACGCGCGAGCTCGCCTTTCACGTACCCCATGAACTCGTTGACCTCACGCTGCATGCGATCGATCTTGCGTCGCATGTTGAGGATGATCTCGACGCCCGCGAGGTTCACGCCCAGATCGCGCGTCAGCGCGAGGATGGTTTCGAGCTCCTGCAGATCCTCGTCCGAGTACAGGCGCGTGTTGCCCTCGGTACGCGACGGCTTCAGCAGCCCCTCGCGCTCGTAGAGCCGCAGCGTCTGCGGGTGGATGTTGTACTTCAGGGCGACCGCACTGATCATGTAGTAGCCCTTGCCTGTGCCGGTCCGTTTCGCTGGCATGTCTGCCTCTCGTCCCGATGCGTCGTGACGTCACTGGTCGTCGAACAATCCCCGGCGAACGTCCTCGGCGTTGATCTGCCCGAACTCCCGCAGCAGTTCCCGCGAACGCGCATCGAGCGCCGGCGGAAGCACGATCTGCGTGGTGACAACGAGATCGCCGCGCTCGGCGAGGCCGGGTTTGACGCCGCCCTGTCCGCGCACCACGAGCATCGTTCCCGATTGCGTGCCCGCTGGAATGCGCACGCGGATCGGGCCGTCGAGTCCGGGAACCGATGCCACCGCGCCAAACACGGCTTCGTGCACGGCCACGGGCAGCGTCAGGTGCAGGTCCGCGCCCTGGCGCGTGAAGTGACGATGCGCGTCGACCTCGACCGTGACGTACAGGTCCCCCGCCGGTCCGCCGAGTGCACCCGCGTGGCCACGACCCGGTACCGCCACGCGACGGCCCGACTCGATCCCTGGCGGCACCGTGACGGTGATCGTCTCGCTGCGCGGTCTCACGCCCGCGCCGTGACAGGCCGCGCAGATTTCACGAATCGACCGTCCCTGGCCGTCGCAGACGTCACAGGTTTTCGAAAACACCATGTGGCCGCGCGCCCAGCGGCGCACGCCCTGTCCCTCGCACGCCGGACACGCCGCCACGGCACGCGCGCGGTACCCGCGGCCCGCGCACCCGCCGCATCGCTCCTGACGCGTCACCGCGATCGCGAGGTCGCCACCGCGTACGGCGTCGGCAAACGGCACGGCCAGCGTCACGTGGATGTCGCCACCGCGCGTGGGCGTGGTGGCTTCACGCGCCGCCTGCTGGAACACGTCGGAAAACAGTTCCGAGAACGTCGCGGCCAGCGGTCCGTCGGCCGGCGTCGAGAAATCGAACCCGTCGAAGGCCAGCGGTGGCGCTTCGACGGGCGTGGCCGACGACCCGAGATCGTATTCGCGTCGCCGCTCCGCGTTGCCGAGCACCAGGTACGCGGCCTGTACCTGCTGGTACATCCCGGCCGCCACCTGATCGCCCGGATTGATGCCGGGATGGTATCGCCGTGCGAGCCGGCGATAGGCGCGCTCGACCTCGGCAACCGAGGCCGAACGCGTCACGCCGAGCAGGGCATACAGATCCACGGCACCGGCCTTACTTCTTGTCGTCGACGATCTCGGCGTCGATCACATCGTCGGCCTGGCCGCCAGGCGATCCGGCGCCGCCGGCCGATGGACCCGCACCCGCGTCGGGCCCGCCGGCGTTCTTGTAGAGCGCCTCGGCCGCCTTCTGCTGCGCCTGCATCAGCGCATCGAGCGTGCGATCGATCGCCTTCGCGTCGTTCGACTCGAGCGCCTTCTTGACGTCGTTGACCGCCGATTCGATCGCCATCCGATCCGCGGCGTCGAGCTTCTCGCCCGACTCCTTGACGAACTTCTCGGCGCCGTAGACCGCCTGATCGGCACGGTTGCGCGTTTCCACCTCTTCGCGCCGCTGCTGGTCTTCCGCCGCGTGCGACTCGGCGTCGCGCATCATGCGATCGACCTCGTCCTTGCTGAGGCCGCTCGAGGCCGTGATGGTGATCTTCTGTTCCTTGCCCGTGCCGCGATCCTTCGCGTTCACGTTCACGATGCCGTTCGCGTCGATGTCGAACGTCACCTCGATCTGCGGCACGCCGCGCGCGGCCGGCGGAATGCCGTCGAGGTGGAACTTGCCCAGCGTGCGGTTGTCGCGCGCCATCTGGCGTTCGCCCTGCAGCACGTGGACTTCCACGCTCGTCTGGCCATCGGCCGCCGTCGAGAACGTCTCGCTCTTCTTCGTCGGGATGGTCGTGTTGCGCTCGATGAGCTTCGTCATCACGCCACCGAGCGTCTCGATGCCGAGCGACAGCGGCGTCACATCGAGCAGCAGGAGATCCTTCACCTCGCCCGAGAGCACACCAGCCTGCACGCCGGCGCCAATCGCCACGACCTCGTCCGGGTTCACGCCGCGGTGCGGCTCCTTGCCGAACAGCTCCTTGACGATGGCCTGCACGCGCGGGATACGCGTGGAGCCACCGACGAGCACGACCTCATCGATCTTCGACGCGGGAATGCCCGCATCGGCCAGCGCCTGTTTGCACGGCCCGACGCTCTTCTGGAGCAGGTCCTCGACGAGCGACTCGAACTTCGCCCGCGTGAGCTTCATGGCCAGGTGCTTGGGCCCGGTTTGATCGGCCGAGATGAACGGCAGATTGATCTCCGTTTCCATCACGCTCGACAGTTCCATCTTGGCCTTCTCCGCGGCTTCCTTCAGCCGCTGCAGGGCCATCCGGTCCTTCGAGAGATCGATGCCTTCCTGCTTGCGGAACTCGGCCACGATCCAGTCGATGACACGCTGGTCGAGGTTGTCGCCGCCCAGGTGCGTGTCGCCGTTGGTCGCCTTCACCTCGACGACGCCCTCACCCACTTCGAGGATGGAGATGTCGAACGTGCCGCCGCCGAAGTCGTACACGGCAATGGTCTCGTCCTTCTTCTTGTCGAGTCCGTAGGCGAGCGCCGCGGCGGTCGGCTCGTTGACGATGCGCCTGACGTCGAGGCCGGC
>CAZVHY010000150.1:0-2135 GCA_964627115.1 uncultured Solibacteraceae bacterium
CCAGCGCGAGCGTCCCTCGGCGGACCATGGAGGGAAGGGTAACAGACGCAGGCCAACACGTGCGGCGGCTGTGGTCCCCGCAGACGTCTCGCACTGCTATTTCTAGACTTCTGGGGCGTTTTCGAATGTTGGTGTCCGTACGTCTTGCCCGCTGACCGCGCCGGTGTACTCCTGTTCGTCGCAGCGGGCGCCACGACCGCGTGGGGCCAGCAGGCGGTTCCGTTTGCCGCTGGCGTGCCGGTGTCACCGTCGGGACTCGAGGCGCGTACGGTGCCGGACGCGAAGAACATTGCGTATCGTCGCGGTGCGTATCCGCTGTTCCCGGACGAGCATCAGCTACTCTCGTACAAGACGCTTGAACCGGTTGGCGTCTGAACCTCTTCCGGACGTGTGTCGCCCGCGTCGGCCTCCAGCCGCACGCTCGCGCAGCCTCCGCCGGATGGACCGTCGGCCGCGCTGCGGCAAAGTCGGCCGTCGCGGACGACACACGTCCGGAAGTGGAGACGCGCGGCGACCGCTGCCAGCGGCCGCGCAGCCGTGCCGCCGCTCAGTCGAGCGACAGCACCGACGCGAGGGTGTCCATGAGGCTCGAGATCGACGTGTCGGTCGACTCGTCGCTGTGGAACTCGAAGCCGGTCACGTAGGTGAGCTGGCCGTCGGCGCCCGCGCTGGCGAGCCGGCAGTGGACGACGGTGGCGGCAAGCGTCACTTCGTGGCCCGAGGCGGCCGTGAACCTGAAGTGGTGGTGCGTGCCGGGCGGGAAGGGCGCCGAACTCTCCGCCGAGAAGCCCCCCTGGCTCAGGTCGCGCACCGTCAGCGGCAGGTCGAGCGGGACGCGGCGCCCCTCGACGAGGCCCATGACCTCGAGACGCGGGAATCGCCGGCGCGAACGGAACGGGCGGGGCGACGGGGGTAGTTGCATGACCTGTATGATTCCCATGCGACGAGGGAGCCGTGGCAGCAGGCAGCAAACGCGGTGCCAGCAGGGGTGAAACACGCGGAACCGGCGAACGGTCGTTGGCGCGAGCGGGGAAATGCAATTCTGATCGCGTATCGTCAAATCTGTCATCGCGCGAACGATTCTGTTCGGCGTCGCGAGGTCTGATAGTGTGTCCGCCGTGCGCGTACCGCTGACGCTTCCTTCGTCGGACCGCGACGTCGACGTCGTAACGCTCGGCGAAAACAGCCTCGATTTCGTCGCAGTGGCCGGTCGCGTGCCCGCGGCTGCCGGCAAGCAGCCGCTCGCCGACTTCCGCATCGAGCCCGGCGGACAGATGGCCACCGCTGCGCTGGCGTGCGCGCGGCTCGGACTGCGCACCCGCTACGTTGGCGCGTTCGGCGACGACGAGTGGTCGAGGCGCGCGCGCACGCCGCTCGACGATGCGGAGGTCGATGTCGTCGCGATCCGCCGCGCGGACACGCCGGGGCGCATCGCCGTCATCCTCGTCGACGCGGACGGCGAGCGAACCGTCCTCGAGCGTCGCGATTCGACGCTCGCGATGACGGCTGACGACATTCCGCCCAGCGCGATTGCCGGCGCGCGTGTGCTGCTGTGCGACGCCACACATCCCGCGGCGTCGCAGCGCGCGCTCGCGGTCGCGCGAGAGGCCGGCACGGTGAGCGTGAGCGACGTGGATCTCGTGACGCCCGATGCGCTCGCGGTGATCGCCGAAGTCGACATCGCGATTGCACCGGCGCCGTTCGTGACGGCCTGGGCCGGAACCGGCGACCTGCGCGAGGGACTCGCGCGCCTGGCCGAGCACTGTCATCGCGCAGCGGTCGTGGTGGCCACGCGCGGGGCGGCCGGTTCGCTCGCGCTGTGCCGCGGCGAGTGGCTCGAGACTCCCGGTGTGGCCGTCGACGTCGTCGACACGACTGGCGCGGGTGATGCGTTTCGTGCTGGATTCGTGGCGGCGCTCGTGCTCCTCGGCCCCGACGCTTCGTTGCGCGACGTGCTGGCATTTGCCAACGCCACAGGCGCGCTCAACTGCCGCGTCGTCGGGGCGCAGCGGGGTTTGCCTGGATTTCGTGAGGTGATGGGGTATCTGGGGGCGTGAGTTCCTTGCACCCCTTCGTACCCGTCGTCCCTGTTGTCCCCGATGTGTCCCTGCGGTAGTCTCGTCGGCGCGACGATG
>CAZVHY010000150.1:2235-8843 GCA_964627115.1 uncultured Solibacteraceae bacterium
GTCGTCCCTGTTGTCCCCGATGTGTCCCTGCGGTAGTCTCGTCGGCGCGACGATGAGAATTCTGAACGCGAGCCAGATGCGCGAGGCCGATCGGCGCACGATCGATGGGATCGGCATTCCCGCGCGGGTGTTGATGGAGAATGCGGGGCGCCAGGTCGCGAGTGCCATCGAGCAGGCGTTCGACGACCTTGCGCTGATGCGCGTGTCGATTCTCTGCGGCCGCGGCAACAACGGCGGCGACGGCTTCGTTGTGGCGCGCGTGCTCCTCGAGCGTGGTGTCGACGTGCACGTCTATCTGCTCGGCACGGGCGCGGCGCTCACCGGCGACGCGAAGGCCAATCACGACGTGCTCCTGGCGCTCGGCGTCGGTCTCGTCGAAATTCCCGATGCGGCCACGTGGGAACTGCTGGGATCGACCGCGCTTGCCGCGGATCTGATTGTCGATGCGCTGTTCGGCACCGGGCTGCGCGGACCACTCGAGGGGCTCGCCGAAACGGTCGTGGCCGATCTGAACGCGAGCCATCGCGCGGTTGTCGCCGTGGATCTGCCCAGTGGTCTCTCGGCCGATCACGCGAACGTCGAGGGCGCCGCGGTCGAAGCGACGATGACGATCGCGCTCGGCGCGCCGAAGCTGCCGCTCATCCTGCCGCCCGCGGAACTGCTCGCCGGATCGGTGCTCGTGGCCGACATCGGCATTCCCAGCCGCGTCATCGACGACATCGACGGGCCGCGCGTCGAGATGATGACGCGTGTGTCGATGGCGGGCCTGATCGTGCCGCGCCGCGCCGATTCGCACAAAGGCACATACGGCCGCGTCCTGATCGTGGCTGGATCGATCGGCCGCACCGGTGCCGCCGTGCTCGCCGCGAAGGCCGCACTCCGAGCAGGGGCAGGCCTCGTCACGGTGGCTGTGCCGCGCTCCTGTCAGCCGCTGGTCGCCGCTGGTGGCGCGGAGTTCATGACCCTGCCGCTGGCAGAAACAGCGGAAGGCACCGTGGCGGCCGAGGCGCTGACACAGGTCCTGGCGTTCCGCGCGGACGTCATTGCCGCCGGGCCCGGCCTTGGCGGGGGAGCGGAGGTCGCGGCGTTCGTGCACGGCCTCGTGCAGCGGTCGGGTGTGCCGCTCGTGCTCGACGCCGACGCGCTCAATGCATTCATCGACCGCGCGGATCTCCTCGTCGGGCGCGAAGACGTGCCCATCGTCATCACGCCGCATCCGGGCGAAATGGCGCGGCTCCTCGGCACGTCGGTCGAGCGCGTGCAGCGGGACCGCCTCGACGTGGCGCTCGACTTTGCGGCGTCGCATCGCGTGCACGTCGTGCTCAAGGGGCATCGCACCATCGTCGCGGAGCCGGAGGGACGCGCGGGCGTGAACATGACGGGCAATCCCGGCATGGCCACCGCGGGATCGGGAGACGTGCTGACGGGCATGATTGCGGCGTGGTACGGGCAGGTGCGCGACGCCGCCAGGGCCGCACGCATCGCCGTCTATCTCCACGGCGCGGCCGGCGACCTCGCGCAGAACGATCGCGGTCAGACGGCGCTCATCGCCGGCGACATCATCGCGCAGCTCGGCGACGCGGTTCAGGAACTGCGGCAGAAACCGGCGCCCGAGCCGGAGGAGACGTGACCGAATACGTCACGCACAGCGAGGCCGAAACCGAGATCGTGGGGCAGCAGATCGGCGCGGCGCTCACGGCGGGGCAGGTGGTGCTGTTGTCGGGACCGCTCGGCGCAGGCAAGACGGCGTTCACGCGCGGACTCGCGCGCGGCCTGGGCTGCGACAGCAGCGCGGTGTCGAGTCCGACGTTCACGCTCGTCCAGGAGTACGACGGCAGAATCCCACTGCTGCACGTCGATCTCTATCGTCTCGAGAACGATGACGTCGACGACCTGGCGCTCGACGAACGGATCGAGACGAGCGTGGTCGTGGTCGAGTGGCCCGAACGCTGGCAGCACGCGCCAACCGACGCGCTGGGAATCACGATCGAGCTGGTCGGCGACACCTCGCGCCGCATCCGCGTCCACTCGTAGTCGCAGGGCTTGACGCCCTGCGAGGTCGTAGCCGGGCGCCCGCGGGGCGTCAAGCCCCGCGGCTACGATTCGCGAGGCCTACCGCTCCACGCGATAATTCGGCGCTTCCTTGGTGATGATGACGTCGTGCACGTGGCCTTCGCGGACGCCGGCCGATGTCACGCGGATGAGCTGCGCGTCGCGGCGGAGCGTGGCGAGGTCTGCGCAGCCGCAGTACCCCATGCCCGCGCGAAGACCACCGACGAGCTGGTGAATCATCGCGGCCACGCTGCCCTTGTGCGCCACGCGTCCCTCGATGCCTTCCGGCACGAGCTTCTCCGTGCCGTCGCCGCTCTCGAGATCGAACTCGTCCTGGAAGTAGCGATCGCGGCTGCCGCGGCGCATCGCGCCAAGCGATCCCATGCCGCGGTACTCCTTGAAGCTGCGTCCCTGGTAGAGAATGATTTCGCCCGGGCTCTCATCGGTGCCCGCAAACAGGCTGCCCACCATGATCGCGCTGGCCCCGACGGCGAGCGCTTTGCTGATGTCGCCCGAGTAGCGGATGCCGCCATCGGCGATGATGGGCACGTCCGAGTCGTAGGCCGCGCGCGCGCACTGGGCGATGGCCGTGATCATCGGCACGCCGATGCCGGCCACGACGCGCGTCGTGCAGATCGAACCCGCGCCGATGCCGACCTTCACGGCATTCACGCCGCGCTCGATGAGGGCCTTTGTCGCCCCGGCCGTGGCCACGTTGCCGGCGATGAGATCCACGTCCGGATGCCGCTCGCGCACGCGCGCCACCATGTCGAGCACACCCTGCGAGTGGCCGTGCGCGGTGTCGATGACGAGCGCGTCGACGTGCGCGTGTACCAGCGCGTCGGCGCGGTCCATCGTGTCGCGGCTCACGCCCACCGCCGCGCCCACGCGCAACCGCCCCAGGTCGTCCTTCGACGCCGCCGGATACTTGATGAGCTTCTGGATGTCCTTGACGGTGATCAGGCCCTTGAGCCGGAAGTCCGCGTCGACGACGAGCAGCTTCTCGACCTTGTGCTTGTGGAACATCTCGCGCGCCTGGTCGAGCGTGGTGCCGATGGGCACCGTGACCAGGTTCTCGCGCGTCATGATGTCGGCCACCGTGCGGTCGACCTGCGTCTCGAACCGCAGGTCGCGGTTCGTCAGGATGCCGACCAGCCGGCCTTCCTTGCTGCCGTCATCGGTGACCGGCACGCCGCTGATGCGGTACTTCTTCATCAGGTCGAGCGCTTCGTAGATGCGGTGACGCGGCGAGAGCGTGATGGGATTGACGATCATCCCGCTCTCCGATCGCTTCACGCGATCGACTTCCGACGCCTGTTCCTCGATGCTGAGGTTCTTGTGGATGACGCCCATGCCGCCCTGCTGCGCCATGGCGATGGCGAGGCGGCTTTCGGTGACGGTGTCCATGGCCGCGCTGACGATGGGGACGTTCAGGCGGATGCGGGTGCTGAGCCGCGTGCTGACGTCCACCGCGCTCGGCAGGGTGGCCGAGTGTCGCGGTACGAGCAGGACGTCGTCGAAGGTGAGTGCTTCGGGGAGGCCAGCCGCGATCTGCGCGGCGCCGCCAAGTGGATCTGCCATCGTTGTCCCTGAACCTCCTGCCGCGCGCGTCACACGGCTACTGACCGTGGCACTTCTTGAACTTCTTGCCGCTGCCGCACCAGCACGGATCGTTGCGTCCGATCTTCGGCTCGTCGCGGCGGACCTGTTGCACCGGTGCATCGTCGCCACCCGTGCGTGCGGGGCGCGGCGGCGGGGGAGCAGCCGTTTCCCGGCCGGCAGACGTGGATCCGCCGCTGAGGGTCATCGGTGCCTGCGGACGACGCGGCGGTACTGGGGGCGACGGCAGCGGGCCGGCGGCGGCCGCCTGATCGGCGGGTGTCACGACCGGGCGCAGCCGCCACAGGTAGCGCACCATCTCGTCGTCGATCCGGTCCTTCATCGCCTGGAACAGCGTGAAGCTTTCCTTCTTGTACTCGACGAGCGGATCGCGCTGGCCGTAGCCGCGCAACCCGATACCGTCCTTGAGGTGATCGAGGCTGTAGAGGTGATCCTTCCACTGCGCGTCGACGATCTGCAGCATGAAGTCGCGTTCGACACGGCGCAGGATGGCGGGATCCGGAATCAGCTGTTCCTTCGCCTCGTAGGCTTCCACGGCCAGTGTCTGGATGGCGTCGATCATCTCCTCAGGGGAGAGTTCGCTCAGGTTCAGCGTGGCAATCGTCTCGGGATCGATCGCGAACAGATCCGAGACCGCACGGGTGAGCCCCTCGATGTCCCACTCCTGGGGCTCGGTGTCCTTGCCGGTGTGCGTGTCGACCAGACCGCCGATCTGATCCTCGGCGAGCGACATCACGTAGCCGCGCGTGTCGACTTCCTCGCTCTCGCCGTTGTCGTCGGCGTCGAACCGGATGCGTCCCTCGAGGAGCTGCCGGCGCAGCGCGTAGACGTTCTCGCGCTGCTTGTTCATCACGTCGTCGTACTCGAGCAGGTGTTTGCGTGTCGCGAAGTTCTGCGCTTCGACCTGCTTCTGCGCGCGCTCGATCGACTTGGTGACCATGCCGTGTTCGATCGGCACGCCTTCTTCCATGCCGAGCCGCTGCATGAGACCGGAAATGCGGTCGGATCCGAAGATCCGCATCAGGTCGTCTTCGAGTGAGAGGTAGAACCGCGACGAACCGGGGTCGCCCTGACGGCCGGCGCGGCCCCGAAGCTGGTTGTCGATGCGGCGCGACTCGTGGCGCTCGGTGCCGATGATGTGCAGGCCGCCGCTCTGCACGACGTCGTTGTGCGTGCCCTCGGTCTGCGTCCGGAACTCCTCGAAAATCGCCTCGTACTGCGCCTTCGGCACGCGGTAGAACGCGTCGAGATGATGGAAGTAGACGAACTCCTCATCGTCGACGAACCGTTCCTGGCCCTTTGGCAGGCGCTCGGCAATCGATTCGTTCAGGCAGCGCTGGCGCGTCATGAACTCGGCGTTGCCGCCGAGCAGGATGTCGGTGCCGCGGCCCGCCATGTTCGTGGCAATCGTGACCGTACCCGGACGGCCGGCCTGCGCCACGATTTCGGCTTCCTGCGCGTGGTACTTCGCGTTGAGCACCACGTGCTTGATACCGCGCCGCTTCAGGTGGCTCGAGAGCTTCTCGGACTTCTCGATCGAGACCGTGCCGACGAGCGTCGGCCGCCCCTCTTCCTGCTTCGCGCCGATGTCGTTGAGGATGGCCTCGAACTTTTCCTTTTCCGTGCGGTAGACGCTGTCGGGTTCTTCCTTGCGCGCCAGCGGCCGGTTGGCCGGGACGACGATGACGTCGAGCTTGTAGATCTTGGCGAACTCTTCGGCTTCGGTTTCGGCCGTGCCGGTCATGCCGGCCAGCTTCTTGTACTTGCGGAAGTAGTTCTGGAAGGTGACGGTGGCGAGCGTCTGGTTCTCGCGCTCGATCTTGACCTTTTCCTTGGCCTCGACGGCCTGGTGCAGGCCGTCGCTCCAGCGCCGGCCCGGCATGAGGCGGCCGGTGAACTCGTCGACGATGACGACCCCGCCGTCCTTGATCATGTAGTGCACGTCGAGCTGGAACAGCGTGTGCGCGCGCAGCCCCTGGTGCACGTGGTGGAGCAGCGGCATGTTCGCCGGGTCGTACATCCCCTGCGAGCCCGGCGCCACGCGGTGCGCGAGCAGCTGCTCGACCTTCGCCATGCCGCTCTCGGTGAGCTGCACGGTCTTGTGCTTCTCGTCGACGAGGAAATCGCCCGTCTGTTCGAGCCGATCGCGATCTTCCGACCGCACGTTGCCGCGCGTGACCTCGCCGGCCTTGAGTTTCGGGATGATGCGGTCGACCTCGTAGTAGAGGTCCGTGGATTCCTCGGCCGGGCCCGAGATGATGAGCGGCGTGCGCGCTTCGTCGATGAGGATGCTGTCGACTTCGTCGACGATGGCGAACTGGTGCCCGCGCTGCACGAACTGCGCGAGCTCGAACTTCATGTTGTCGCGCAGGTAGTCGAAGCCGAACTCGTTGTTGGTGCCGTAGGTGATGTCGGCGCCGTAGGCGGCCTGGCGCTCGGTGTCGTTCATCTCGTGCTGGATGACGCCGACCGACATGCCGAGGAAGCGGTAGATGCGGCCCATCCACTCCGCGTCGCGCCGGACGAGGTAGTCGTTCACGGTGACGACGTGGACGCCCTCGCCCTTGAGCGCGTTGAGATACGCGGGCAGCGTGACGACCAGCGTCTTGCCTTCGCCGGTCTTCATCTCGGCGATCTTGCCGCCGTGCAGCACCATGCCGCCGATGAGCTGCACGTCGAAGTGCCGCATGTTCATCACGCGACGGCCGGCTTCGCGGACCACGGCAAAGGCGTCGGGCAGGACCGCGTCGAGCGATTCCCCCTGGGCCACGCGCTGGCGGAAGACATCGGTGCGTGCGCGCAGTTCGGCGTCCGACAAGCCGCGGACACCAGACTCGAGTTCGTTGATGCGGGCCACGATGGGCCGGAGACGTTTCAGCTCGCGGTCGTTCTGCGTGCCGATGACCTTGGCGAGGAGCGTGTTGATCATTCGAGGA
>CAZVHY010000151.1:0-8508 GCA_964627115.1 uncultured Solibacteraceae bacterium
CCGATGCGGATCTCGACGCGTGTCTCGAAGACAAGGACCGGCTCGACCGGCCATCGGTATCGTCGACCGCCGAAGGCGCCGTGCACGCGGCGATCGATCACGAGGAGCTGGATGTCGCGACACTGCTGCGCGTCGCCGCCATCGATGGCGCCACGGTCATCGACACGAACGGCCGGCTCGTGGCCTACGGCGCCGTGGTCCGGTCCGACGGATCGAACGCGGAAGGTGCGAGAACGGCTGCCGCCCGATCGCTCTCGCGTTTCGCGCGCGTCGTGCTGAAGGTGTCGGAGGACGGGCCGGTCTCGGTCTTCAAGGACGGCGTCGAAGTGACGCGGATCCTCGCGTAGTCATTGTCGCCGTCGTGGTCGGTCGTTCCGCCAGCGGAATTCACGGATCGACGTGGTCGAGCATCCAGAGATCGCCCGAGTATTCCGTGATCGGCAGGATGAGCGAGTCATCCGTAAACGCGATCTTCAGTGACTGCATCGCAGGCGACAGCATGCGCCGACTGCTGTCGAACGTGGTCACACGAAATGCCCGGCCGAGTGTCTGACCCCGCAATGGATCGAAATGCCGGCCCCAGACGTTGATGAACCCGTCACGGTTGGATACGAAGTAGACGGTTCGGCCGTCCGGAGACCACTGCGGCTTGTCGTCGAAGTGTGCGTCCTCGCTGACCAGCGTCCAGGGACCACCTTTGATGCGGGAGGCGTAGATCGTCGACGTGCCGTCGCGCCGCGCGTTGTTGGCCGCAAACGCGACCCACTGTTGGTCCGGCGAAAAGCGCGCAGCGTACAGATTCCAGGTATCGGATCTTGCGACGATCCTCATATGGCGCTCGGCATTCGGCGCGCCAGCCAATGGTAGGAGGAGCACGGCCACACGGCTCATCGTTGGGGTGCGGCCCGTGCCAAGAATGGCCGATCCGTCAGGCGCCCAGTCGTTCGGTACAAACGAGTTACCTTCGAATGTCGCCACCACACGTTCATCCATACTGCCCACAGGAGTCGTGACGAGCGTCGCCGCCGCCGGCGCGTTCGTGGGCCGCGGTGTGCGCAAATACGCCAACTGAGCGCCGTCGTGCGACATTCGCGGGAGCCGGTCGTCGGTGTGGACGAGCAGCACGCGGTCATTACTGTCGACGAGCGTCTGCTCGCGGAATGCGTACTGTCCTGCGCGCGCCGTCCGATACACGAGCCGGGCTCCATCGACCGACGTGCTGGGGGATTCCTCGCCCACGCGTCCCGACGTCAAGGGCTCGGCCCGTCCAGTCAATTGCCCGCTGGCGTGATCGAAGGACAAAGACCAGATCTGCGTTTTCGCGGTTCGGACGCCAAAGGCGATGCGGCGCCCGTCGGGCGATACGGCGACGTTGCCTTCGTCGCCGGCGTTGGTCGTCAACCGTTCAGGCCCGTAGTTCCACGCAAGCGTGACCGGGTCGACATGGATGCGCCAGAGGTTGCGCACGCCGTGCGACACGCCCTCGAAGTACAGGCGCGTGCCCGATGGGGCCCATGCGAACCGCGACAGCGTGAGTGACGACATCGACAGGGCGTCGGAGACTGCGGGCGCGATTTCCGACTCGACAACACCACCCATGTGATCCGCCGTGACGAATGTCCAGGAGCGGCCGGCGCGACGGCCCCAGATGGAGATTCGTCCGTCCGGATGCCAGGATACGTAGGCGACGCCGAATTCGCTGAGCAGGCGCTCGTGGACGGCTACCGGTGCGGAGTCACCGATGGCGACGGTGTACGGCCTTGCTGGGCCTAGCTGACCGGAGTCGG
This sequence comes from uncultured Solibacteraceae bacterium, assembly GCA_964627115.1. Lineage (GTDB taxonomy): Bacteria > Acidobacteriota > Vicinamibacteria > Vicinamibacterales > SCN-69-37 > SCN-69-37. Next base: position 1,788 of record CAZVHY010000151.1, read on the forward strand.
CGCTCATGAACAACACCCGTCGCGCGTCGGGCGACCATTGCGGCTGATAGCCGAAAGCGGCGAGACGGCGGACAGGCCCGCCCTCCGCGGGCGTGACATAAATGCCGCCGACGTCGCGCTCCGACCTGAAGGCGATCCATCGCCCGTCAGGCGACCAGTCGGGCTGCGTATCGGACGCGCCCGACGGCGTGAGACGGGTGATCAGCGCGTTCTCACCGACTGTGGATTGGACCCAGAGACTCGACGTTCCTTCGTGATCGGACGCGTAGACAAGGTGCTGGCCGTCTGGAGCCCAACTTGGATGCTGTTGGACTCCGATGTCGTCGGTGATCTGCAGGAGCGCGCGCGGCGTCGGTGGCGCAGCGTCCGGCGCCCGCGTCGCGTCCGGCGCGAGCCAGAACGTGAAGGCGATAGTTGCCGCAGTGGCAAGCGAAACCATGTGCCGGATCGAGCGTGACGGCTGGTGGGACGCCGGCTCACTGCCGGCATGGCCGTCGCGTTCGTTCTGCCGTGTGTCGGGTGGAGCGTCTGCGGCAACGACATCGGCGACGAAACGATAACCACGCGTGGGCAACGTGACGATGTATGCCCGCTTGTCTGTGCTTTCGTTCAGCGTCTTGCGCAGCGTCGAGATGTGACGCGCCAGATTCCCCTCTTCGACGATTATCCCGGGCCAGACGCGCGCGAGCAGTTCCTCTTTCTCGACGATCCGTCCGTGCTGCTCGACGAGCACGAGCAGGAGCTCGAGATCCTTCGGCCGGATCGCAACCAGTACACCGTCCTTGCTCAGGTGGTTCCTGAGGCGATCGACGACGTAAGGACCGAAGCACCAGTAGCGAGGTCGCAGAGACCAGTCAGTAAGGGAGTCCGCCATCATCAGCCTCACTCGCGCCGCGGTGACGTCTTATTGCAGTTCGAGCGTGGAGTATAGCCGTGCCGCACGACGTCGGCAAGGCGGTGCCGTCGTGCTCGACGACCGGCGCGTCGGTAGTGCGCCGTCCCTGCGGTGACGTCTCTGAAAATTCCGGAAATGGCGGAATGTTCGGGTTTTTTCTGCGACTGACAAGGATCTCCCGCGCCGGCCGGCGCTACCGTGCGTCTCCGTGACTTGCCTGGGAGGACACATGACGCTGTTGACCAAGTGCCTGCGACTGCCGGCGATTGCGAGCGGCCTGCTGTTGATGGGAGCGATGGGGACGGGCGCGACGTTTGCTGCCAGCGAGCGCCAACCGGAAGGACTGCCCCTCGTCGTCCTGATTGCCGTCGACCAGTTTCGAGGCGATTACCTCGAGATGTACGGCCATCAGTGGACGAAAGGCCTGCGCCGTCTCATGACCGAAGGTGCGGTCTTCACGCAGGCGGCGTATCCGTACGGCATCACGAAAACATGTGCCGGGCACGCCACCATCGGTACCGGGACAGTGCCCGCGACGCACGGCATGATCGACAACGAGTGGTACGACGCGTCGACGGGCGACTTCGTCACGTGCACGGAGGATCTCGACGCGCGGGCGATCGGCTTCGGTAACGGCCGCGCCTCTGAGCGGCACGGCGCCCGGTGGCTGCGCGTACCGACATTCGCCGACCAACTGCAGCAGGCCGACAGCCGTTCGCGCGTCGTCTCGATGTCGGTCAAGGCGCGCTCGGCTATCGGCCTTGGCGGCCGCGGTGGGCCGAACGCGACGATTCTGTGGCTGGAGAACTCCGGCACCCTCGCCACGTCGTCGGCGCTGGCCGGCCGGCCGTCAGATGACGTCGCGGCCTACACGCAGGCGCACCCCCTGGTCGCACCGCCTGACGGTCTTCAGTGGGACCGCCTGCTCCCCGAGTCCAGCTACCTGTACCGCGCGCCCGACGATCCCGCGTCTGCGTTCCCGCGCATCATTCGTCCGGCCATCAGGACGAGCGCCATGACGCCGCGATACGGACAGTTGTGGCTGCAGACGCCGTTCACCGACGCCTATCTCGGGGATCTGGCGGGATCGCTCGTGGCGCGTATGCGGCTCGGCCGGAACGGGGCGACTGACATGCTCGCCATCAGCTTCACGGCGCTCGACACGATCGGCCATCGGTATGGCCCGCGCAGTCACGAAGTGCAGGACACCCTTGCTCGTCTCGATGTCGTCCTCGGCGATCTCATGGACATGCTCGATGCAGAGGTCGGCCGCAACGGCTACGTACTCGCGCTCTCGGCCGACCATGGCGTCGCGGATCTGCTGAACGACGCGCCCGCCGGCGTGGGACGGTTGAGCCCGGCCGCCATTGCGAACGCGGCCGACGGCGCGCTCGCCGAGGCGTTCGGTTCGGGGCGGTACGTGGACGTCGTCGCCGGATCGTACCTGCACTTCGCGCCCGGCGTGCTCGACCGCATCCGTGCGAGCACGCGTGCCAAGGCCAGCGTGGAGTCGGTCATCGGCGCCATTCCAGGTGTAGCGCACGTGTACTGGGCGGACGACCTCGCCTCGGATCGGCTCACCGACGATGCGCTTCTCCAACTCATGCGGCGTAGCTACTTCCCGGGCCGGAGTGGCGATCTCGTCTACGTGCCGGCCCGGCACTGGTTGATTGGCGGACTCACCGCCAACCACGGTTCGCCGTACGAGTACGACCGGCACGTCCCGCTGCTCCTGAGCGGGCGCGGGATTGTCGCCGGCCGGTACGCCGCCGCCGCGACTCCCGTGGACATCGTTCCGACGCTCGCGCACCTGGCCGGCGTGCGACTTGCGCGCACGGATGGCCGCGTCCTCCGCGAGGCCCTCGTCGAGCGATGAGCGGGTTTGTTGTAGTGCATACATATATGTGTTGTAGGTGACTTTACGTCATTCCTGAAGGAGGCTCAACAATGCGTGCATCCATCGCGGCGAAGACGCTGTTTCGGACGCTCTGTCTCGCCCTTCTCCTGGGGTCTGTCGTCGCCACAGCGTCCGTGGCGGCCCAGATCACGACCGGCAGCATTACGGGTGTCATCCGCGACGAGGCGGGTGGTGTCGTGCCCGGCGTGTCGGTCACCCTCGTCAACGAGGCTCTTGGCACCAAGTCCAGCCCTGCGATCACCGATGCCAACGGGGAATTCGTCTTTCCGAACGTCACGCCAGGCACCTATACGCTCGAAGCGCTGCTCAGCGGCTTCAAGGCCGTTCACCGCGTGGGAATCAGCGTGAGCCCGAGCGATCGCGCGGTCGTGCCCGCGCTGGTCCTGGAAGTGGGCGCCATGGACGAAGTCGTGAACGTGACGGCTGCCATGACGACGGTCCAGTCGCAGAGCGGCGAACGTTCGCACGTCGTCACCAGCACGTCGGTTGAGAGCCTGCCGCTCTCCAATCGTTCGTTCACCAGCCTCGCGGCGCTGGCGCCGGGAATGTCCGATACCGGACGCCTCGGCGGCGGCGGACCGACGAACGTCACGCTCGACGGCGCGGGCATCATGGGAACCGGATCGAACAGCCCGTCGCTCCTGCTGAACGTCGAAGCCATTGCGGAAGTGAAGATCCTTGTCTCCGGCTACCAGGCGGAGTACGGCCGTCTTGCTGGTGTCCAGCTCAGCGCCACGACGCGTAGCGGGACGAATCGATTTCACGGGGCCATCTACGACATCGAGCGCAACTCGGACTGGAACTCGAACTCGTGGGCAAACGAACGGAACGGCGTCGCCAAGCCCGTCCTGAAGGAACGCGACTGGGGATATTCACTCGGTGGGCCTGTCGGGCGCCCCGGCGGCAACAACCGGCTGTTCTTCTTCGTCAGCCAGGAGTGGCGGCCCCGCACTGCGGGTGGCAACGAGCGTCGATTCCGCGTTCCGACCGCTGCTGAGCGCGCGGGCGACTTCTCCGAATCCCGCGATAACAACGGCAATCTCTACAACATCATCCTGGATGCCCAGAGCGGGTTGCCCTGCACGTCGACGAATCGCGCGGGCTGCTTCCAGGCCGGCGGGGTACTCGGCAGGATACCGTCGGACAGGCTCTATGGCATCGGGCTCAACGTCCTGAACCTCTATCCGATGCCCAACGACACGTCGGGATACGCGGCGTCGGGGAGTTACAACTACGTCGATGTGAGCCCGACGGTGAAATCCCACCTGCGACAGGAGCTGGTGCGGTTCGACTACCAGATGCTGCCGAGCCTCCGTTTCGCGGGCAAAGTCGTGAGCCAGGACGCGTCGCGGCGGCCCAATCAGTCGGGGCAGCAGTTCGGCCAGGGCAATTCGCTGATCGTCGGTTTCAACGACGCCGTCCAGGACAGGCCGGATCAGTATCAGTTCACGTTGACGGGCAACTACGTGGTCAATCAGTCCACGTTCCTCGAGGTGAACTACGGCCGGTTCTACAGCCGCACGGGTACGCTGACGTTCAGCGACAAGAGCAACAAGAACAACGTCGGGCTCGGCGACTTCCCGATGCTGTTTCCGGACGCGAATGTCATCGACCCGAAGTTCTACTCGTTCGAGCGTTTGTCGGAAGCACAGCCGCAGTGGTTCGCCGATGGCCGCAGCTACATCCTGCCCAACTTCACCTGGGGCAATCGCATCGCCAATCCGCCTCCCAATATGCGGGACTACGGATGCTGCATCACCTCGTCGCGCACGCGCGAGATCACCGCCAGTCTCACGAAGGTCGTCGCCAGACACACGTTCAAGGCGGGCTACTACCTGCAGCACAGCATCAAGCCGCAGACGGCCGGTGTCGGCGGAACGGGACCCTACAACGGAGCCGTGAACTTCGGTAACAGCACGAACAATCCGGAGGATTCCACGTTCGGTTTCTCCAACGCCGCGCTGGGCATTTTCACGACCTACCAGCAGGCCTCGCGGTTCCTCGAAGGGCACTATGTGTACTTCAACCACGAGTTCTATCTGCAGGACAACTGGAAGGTGAACCCCCGCCTGACGCTCGACTATGGCATGCGGTTCATCCATCAGACTCCCCAGTACGACACGAACGGATTCGCCTCGAACTTCCTCGAGTCCCATTGGGATCCCAGTCGCGTACCCGCGCTCTACCGGCCGGTGTGTGTGAATGTCCAGCCGTGCGCGGGTCTCAACGTCCGCGCGCAGGATCCGATGACGGGCAACGTGCTCGGTCCGGGCAGCGGCGCTGCTGTCGGGCAGATCGTGCCGAACTCCGGCGATCTCACCAACGGCGTGTTCCTGGCCGGCACGGGGCCGGTCGCCAAGACGAATCATGTCTGGCCCGCGATGGTGTACGCGCCCCGGATCGGGTACGCGTACGACTTCACCGGCAATCAACGTGTCATCGCCCGGGGCAGTTTCGGCCTGTTCTATACCCGACCGGAGGGCAACTCGATCTTCGGCCAGATCAACAACCCGCCGGCGTCGACGGGTGTCACGATGAGCAACGGCAGGCTGCAGGACCTCGGCAGCAATCTCGGCTCCTCTGCGCCGCCGAACATGACGATCTTCCAGTACGAATCGGGGATCCCGGCGTCCGTGCAATGGAACACCGGCGTGCAGATTGCCTTGCCTTGGACTTCGGTGCTGGACGTGTCGTACGTGGGCCAGCACTCGTACAACCAACTGAGCAATGCCGACATCAACGCACCGGACTTTGGCGCGGCGTACCTGCCGGCGAATCAGAACCCGACCGTCAATCCGAGCGCCGTTCCTGGGGCCAGCGCGCTGCCGGTCAACTTCTACAGGCCCTTCCAAGGCTTCGGATCGATCACGAGGAACATGGCCATCGGCTACAATGACTATCACTCGATGCAGACGTCTCTCTCGAGACGGTTTATCAACGGCATCTCGGCGACCATCAACTACACGCTCGGTCGTGAAAAAGCGATCGTCGGTACGGCCCGGCTTCAGCGGAGTGCAACCGGCGACATCGTATTGCGCGATGATCAGAAGCGCGCCAACTACCATCTGGCGTCAACGGATCGCACGCACGTGCTGCGAGGCTATTTCGTCTGGGATCCGCCGGACTACAGTGGGACCGGGGCGCTGAAACGTGCGGTCGGGCTGGTGATCAACGATTGGCAGTTGTCGGGTGTCGTTTCCGCGTCGTCGGGCGTACCTTACTCGGCCAATTTCAGCTACCAGGGAGGTATCGGCGCGGTGAACCTGACGGGCACGCCGAACTACAACGCCCGAATCGTCATCAATGGTGACCCCGGAAGCGGCTGTTCGGGAGATCCCACACGTCAGTTGAACACGGCGGTCTTCGCCGGCCCGGCACCCGGGAGCGATGGCTTGGAGTCTGGCCAGAACTATCTGCGCGGCTGCGTGCAGCACAGCATCGACGTGGCGCTCTCGCGCAACATCCGTTTCGGTGCAGGTCGGGCCATCCAGTTGCGTGTCGAGATGTTCAACGCGTTCAATGCCGTCGCGTACACTGGGCGGAATGCGACGATGAACATCGCGGGTCTGGCGACCGCATCGACGCCCATTAACCTGCCGTACGACGCCAGCGGGAACCTGATTCCGGCCAACGCGCTGCCGCGCAGCGCGGGATTCGGAGTGGCAACGGCATCGCAGCCACCGCGATCCGTCCAGGCGCAGATTCGCGTGCAATTCTGACGAGCGTGTGATCTCCGCGGCGTGCCGGCCTTGTGCCGGCACGTCGTCTCTGTGCTTTCGTTACTGACACTGAAGGCGACCGATGCCATCCAGAGGCGCTGTTTGCGCCATTTCGACAGCGACCGCGCATCCGACGTCCGCTCGATCCACCACGCCCACGGCAGCGTCACCCAGCCCATCAACGCGAAG
>CAZVHY010000152.1:0-8496 GCA_964627115.1 uncultured Solibacteraceae bacterium
CAACCACTGCCCCACCATCCCCAAGATTAGCAATTTTCCGTAGCCTCAGCCACCCGCGATGCAACTGCTGAAGATTCCCATATGCGTCAGGGGATCGAGCGATAGCAGCGCGATAACGACCGAGACCACCATGATTCGGGACGAAGATGACGACGTTGGTCAGCATGCGCATAGGACCAGCCTAGCGCCCTGCCCCGGCCGATGCCAATATGCCAACGGGAGCCATGGGAGACGGGAAGTTGCGGCTCGTGGGGCCCTGGCCTGCCTGACCAACCTCCCTCCCCGCGGGATAGGTATAAGTAATGGAGAAGAAGGAAGGTAGAAGGCTGAAGCAGCTACAGCGCCTGCCCGCGCCAGCATATGGGTCACGGCCAAGTCGCTTGGATACGGGATCATTGGACCGAAAACGGCGGAGCGATATTCAAATCGTGATGAGGGATCCAACTGCCACAGCTTGCGTCCTGGGGACACGCTCAAACATGCCTGGACCACCATATGCGGACACCATGCCTCGACGGCCGATCTTCTCTTTACGCATATCCACTATTTGGTCTTTTCCGAAGCATTGCATCGCGCTTGCTGAGGATTTCGCGGCGCAACTCTCCCTCGGGCATCCGCCGGGAAAGATCCTCCAGCCTGAGAAGCAGGCTGCGCCATGTATCAAGGCTCTGGCCCGGGTCCAGCGTGCGAACAAAGTCGATCGGATCGGCAAGTGCGCCAAACATGGCAATCTCGGCCTGCTCCGCCATAGTCCTGTCAGCCATGGACCGCAGGCCAAGGCGCATCATCTGGCATTTGTGGCACTGACCGCAATTGGCTGCCGTTTCTGTCGACTCGAAGCAACTCGACAGAAACGGCAATATTTCGGGATGCGATGTCGCAAGGAAGGTGATCTTGTCAGTTCTGATGGTGTCGGCGTGGAGGTGATCCAGCCGGAAGACCGGTGAGGACAGAGCCTCGGCCACCGCTCGCATATTGCCCCAGGGAAAGCGCAGTGCCTCCTGAAACGCGCTGTAGTCAGCGGCATAGGCTCCCCGGCCCCTGTCTCCCTTGGCGAACTGCAGGCACGCGACCATTATGCCGATGTGCAAGCCCTCCCAGTCCCGGAAATGACGGCGCAGGTTGGTCTCGACCACCGCAGGCTGAAGTCCCCCGAGAGTTGCAATCTCTTTGACCCGGCCCCGAACCTCATCGAAGCCGGAAGGCCCATCGACGGGGTAATCGGCGCCTTTCACCAGAACGGCATGGCGATAGCGGCCCGGATTGCGCAGCATCGCATAGCTGGAGTCGAGGCCACCGCTCAGGCACAGCGCGGCGTTGTCATCTTCGGCTACGGCCGGATCGGGGACGATATGCGGACATTCAACCCGTGCCGGGGCGAAGCGCCGGGGTGCGATCATCTGCCAAAGCATCATGTAGCGTAGATGGGCCTCATGCGCCGCCCGGGTGACCGGTGCGTTCAGGCGGAAATTCTTGCCCCGCGACAATGCGACCAGCGACAATGCCGTCAGCGCGAAATCAGCCGTTTCGGTCTGGCGGTCCGGCATGTTGTGGGCCTGGAAGCGGATCTCGGTATCAGAAAAAAGAACACGGGCCGAACTGGCGTCCTGTTCGACACGCACATCCAGCGGCGCTGCATAGCGGGCGCGGAGATTCCGCCTCATCCTGCGAATGATGGTCCTGGTCCAAGCTGTCATGACGCCTACCTGCTATGGGTTCATCAGCAACAACTTGCGCAATCGGCGCGTGTATACAAGTTGCCATTGCGAGTTCCGTGGAGAAGGCCTACCCGCTCAGCCATCAGAACCCCAAGACCATCCACAGCTAACCCGTCAGGGGATGGCAACCTCCAACCCTTTTCCGGTTAAACGGCCGATGTGCAGGCCCTGTGCGTCGCTACGAAGAATAGACCCGTATGTCACAAGCCCTCGTTCAACCCTGGCCCATCTTCATCGTAAGCCTCAAAGACGCGACCGAGCGCCGCCGCCAAATCCTGGCACGATGCGCAGCTCTGGGGCTTCAGCCCGAACTGGTCGATGCCATTGATGGCCGTGAAGGTCTATCTCCCGAGGTGGAGCGTCTGGTCGATCGCAAAGCTGCCGAAAGCCGGGTTGGCCGCAAACTGACGGACGGAGAGTATGCCTGTGCGCTCTCGCACCGAACCATCTACCAGCGAATCTGCGGCGAGGGTCTGCCCGGCGCGATCATCCTTGAAGATGATGCCATCCTCACCCCTGATTTCGCGGACTTCATGGCAGGCAAAGGCTATCTGGAAGCCGATCTGGTGCAGATGGATCATCTCGACGCACGGGTCTGGCATCGCGAGGGGCGCGCATGGTCGGAGAGCATTACCCTCTTCCCTCTTGCCGCGAATGCAAGTCTGACCAGCGGCTACAGTCTTTCGGCGCGCGCCGCACGCCACCTGCTTGATCACAGCAGCCCGCTTGCCGGCCTTGCCGATTGGCCATGCGATACGATGCCTCTCTCTCCTCTCGCAACCTTTCCGCGCGTGGTCGAGCACCCGGAGACCGACGATGCAACCTCCACCCTCGAGGCCGAGCGAGAGACTTCGCGACGCGCTCAGTCGGAAGCGGCGGAACCACGCTGGAACCGTTTCTTCCGTCAAAGCTACTGGATGCGATGGTGGTTCAAACGTCGCACGAAGAAGATTTCGTGACCGCTATATATCGGACTATGAGGCTCTCTTGAGCTTGGCGGACAAGAGCTTCCCCGCTCCATAGGCAGCAAATGCCAAAGCCATCGTCCGTGGGCGCACGAATGATATGAAACGCAAGATCCTTGCGCGGTGCCCAAGCTTTGCTGCTCGCCGCAGGTAGCGTGCGCCCAGAAACCAGCGCGCTTCGGACCATGGAGGAAATGATTGTTCATGACTGGTCCAGGTGCGCAGATAACAGTCCAGAACAACGTCATCGCGAGTAGCCTGGGTCAGCTGCGCACCGCTTGCATCCGCCGCGGTATGAAAGCTATGGACCCGCACCCCCGGATCATCTTCATACCATGGCAAGCTGCCGGAGGCGACAAGACTGCAGCAAAGACTGGTATCCTCGTCCACTTTCTGCGCCGGATCCAGACCGCCAACTGCCTTAAAGCGCATCCGCTTAATCCAGAATCCAGCGCTCAATGCCGCAATCTTGTGGCGCAGCGGGGCATTTGAAGGGATTTGGCCGCAACCATGGCGCAGGCGAAGCTTTATTTCATGTCCCGAGGGGTCACAGCGCAAAGTGGCGCAATATCCATATTCGGCCGAATTCTGTGCCGAGATCTGCAAGACTCGTGCAACATAATTAGCCAGAAGCTCATCATCATCGTCAAGAAACAGTATGATTTCGCCTTGCGCCTGATCCACGCCGAAATTGCGCGCGCCCGCCGCTCCGCGAGCACCGGCATTTCGTAGAACTCGCAAGCGACCATCTTGTGAAACCAGGTCGGAAAGCACCTCTTCTGCGGGGATTTCAGACGCATCGTCGATGACCAGCACCTCGGCGCCCAAGGGCAGGTCTGCAAGTACAGAATCCACTGCACGTCTTAGAAGCACCGGTCGGTTATGGGTGGGAATCACTACAGTCAGCACAAATGGCTGAGGCTTTTCAACCAGATGGGTTTCAGCCGCCCCTACGGTCAATCCGTTTCTCCCGTTGAACGGACTGCTCTCTCTTGCCCTTGGACATATGAAGATGGGCCATGTCCAAGCGTCTCGATCATCTCACGGGCTTCATGCAGGCTGGCTATGCGCCGGGTCAGACCATCGTCGGGCCAAGTCTCGATATAGCCGGAAATCTTGCCGTAGGAATTATCGAACACGAGATGCGGCTTGTTCATGAGCACGCACAGGATATGCGCATGAAGCCGATCGGTCAGAACCATCCGGCCGCGCGCCAGCATATCGGCCCCGCGCTGGACCTCCAGAGCGGCTTGCCGGCGATAGGCGGCTTCGGTCTTCGGCATCAACCAGGCGGCGGTCCAGGCCTTACGGCTGAGCGACTGGCTGATCTTTTCCAGATCGGAACGGCGCCATCTGGCCTGGACCCAATCGCCTGTCGGGCCAATTCCCTCGACAATCGCGCCCTCAGGCGTATCGGGATGGCGTTCATGGTCGGTACGCATCAACGAGAAGACGGATGCATCAGCCCGGACCTCGCTTACCAGCCGACCAATTCCATAGGCCATGTCAGGGCACAGATATACCGGGCATTCAAACCAGTGCCGGGCAAAATCCAGACTGGCCCGATCACGCACCAACAAGGTGAAATCCCGATGCCTGGCGATGCTGCGACGGGTTTCCTCCAATATTTCAGAGTCGCCGAAATGCAGGGACTGCGGAAGTTGCACGATCTTGCGATTCGGGAAGTCGCGCAGCAGCCTCAGGCGGCGTCGCTGATAATCGGGCCATATATCACCGAAATTTCCGCCCCCAAGCAGAAAGATCGGCCCTTCGGGACATACCCGTCCGAGATGAACCGGCTCTTCATCATGCCGCGTCACATAGCATGGCGGGCGCTGGAACCGGGGTTCAAGCAGCGCCAGCGTGCCTTGCCATATCGCACTGTCACCCACGTTGGAATGTGCGGGCCAGTCAAGCAGCGCCCATGGGCCGGGGTGTGAGAAGACCTCTATCTGCGCCAGCGTTTCGACAATCCGCGAGATCATCCAGGAGGTGGCGTCATTCGCGACGGGACGTGTATCAGAGGGCACGAGACTTCCATTTATCGTCGAACGAACTTGCTTCCCCCATCTACCGTCGGATGTGACATAGCACAAGTTTGGCAACCGACTGCGCCTCCCCCTCAGCGGGGGTGAGGGGGAAATGCCCCCAAGCCCATCGCCTGTGGGCGGCCTTCCTCATCTGCGGCGCAGCACGAACCAGATCACACAGCCCACCGCGGTCAGCACCAGTGTTATCAGCGGGAAGCCCACGAAGATCGCCGCATAGCCGCAGCCGCCCTCGAAGCAGCTGCCGAAGACACCCATATGCGACAGCGGGTCGAGCGACAGCAGCGCGATGACGGCCGAGACCGCCATGATCAGCAGGAAGATGATGACGTTGGCCAGGATGCGCATGGGGCCAGCCTAGCGCCCTGCCCCGGCCGATGCCATGGGGGATGCGCCTGTTATGGTTCTGGCTCCGAACGGGAGGCATGGTCTGCATCTCGCGGAGGCAAAGCCACCGCCTTCAGTGCGGGGGCGGGGAAGCTGCCAGCCGTTTGGGAACAACCGCGTTACACGCCTTCCGGCTGGCCCTTGGAGCGAATCTGGCCGTGTTCGAACAAGGCTACCAGCACAAGGCCCAGGATCAGCGGGAAGATCAGGTAGAACATGCGGAACACCAGAAGAGCCGCCAGCACGATCTCCGGCTCGAACTCCGGCAGGCCGGTGATGACGGCCAGTTCGAACACGCCCAGGCCTCCGGGGGCATGCGAGAGAAGCGCCAGGGTGAAGCTGACGACGAAGACCCCCATCACCACCATATAGCCGGGATTGCCCTCGACCGGCAGCGCGAAATAGAGGATTCCGGCCGCGAACAGGATCTCCACCGGTGCGATCGTCACCTGTTTCACGGCGATCGGCAGCCTTGGATAGGAGATGCGGAAATTGCGGATCCTGAGATCCGGCAGCCCAAGCGCGGAAGAAATCAGATAGGCCACCACGGTCATCAGCGTTGCCATGGCCAGCCAGCGCACGATGGCGGGCGACAGGAATTGCGGCAGCCGGTCACTCAGATCAGGCGTCACCAGGAAGGCGATCCCCAGCACGATCATCACCGCCAGCGAGAAGGTAAGCGAGCAGAAGGTCACCAGCACGCCCACCTCGGGGCCGCTCAATCCCTTGGTGGTATAGGCGCGGTACCGGATCACCGCCCCGGTAAAGGCCGAGGCCCCGATGGTATGGGCCAGCGAATAGGTGGTCAGCGCGCAGCCGGTGACGAAGGCGAAGCCCACCTTCTTCTTCAGATGCTGCAGCGCGATCACGTCGTAAAGCGCCAGATTGACGTAGCAGCAGAGCGTGCAAAGGACGATCAGCCCCCAGTTCAGCCCCGTGATGGCGGCGAAACCGGCCCAAAGCTCATCCCAGGACATGTCCTGCAGTTCATGGGCGAGAAACCAGAACGAAACCACGATCGCCGCAAGACCGATCGTCGGCCAGACCAGTTTCTTCCACTTCGCGCCGCCCTGAATGATGACTGCCACCTGCAAGCTTCCTGCTGTTCTCTGCTCTTTCCGGGTTCGTATCCTGCCCGGTGCGGCCATAGGACCCGCATTCCCAACCCGAGGCAACTCCAACCGATATGAAAATCGCAAGGATCACGATCTTCTGTTTCCTTGGCCCGGGCGGGACCGCCGCGCAAGAAGGATCGGGCTGCGGGCCCCTTGGCGGGAGGGCAGCCTTGGGGGATAGATAAGCGATGGAGGACGGGGTAGAAAAGCAGGAACGGGCAACCATCCAGATCGATCCTCCTCGCCCTTTCCCGACACCTTGAGCCTTGTTCGTTCCTTGTCCTGTCCTGTCGGGCGCATGTATGGCCGATGCAGAGGCTCGACAGGTTGCTATCGGCGCAAGGGAGCGCGACGGAAATGGAAAAGCTGACCACGATCATCGCGGCCCTCGACCTTGAGGCCGGCAGTGACGGGGTGCTCGCGCGGGCCATTCAGGTGGCGGCGGCTCATGCGGCCCAGTTGATCGTCCTGCACGTCATCGAGGCCGAACCGGTCTTGCAGATGGCCTCGCACCTGAACCTTGGTGAAAGCGACCTGCGGGATCGGCTTGAGCAGCAGGCGCTTGCAGCGATCGAGCCGCTCGTCATCGAATGTCGGCGACTGCGGCAGACCGATGTGCGCGTAGCGTTCGGCTCGCCGCATGAGGTCATCGTAGATGTCGCGCGTGAGCGTGACGCGGACCTGATTGTCCTTGGACCGGGCAAGAAACACACCCTCAAGGACAAAATCCTGGGGTCGACGGCAGACCGGGTGATCAGAATGTCTCCCGCCTCAATCCTCCTGGCCAAGGGGCCATCGTCCGGGCCTTATCGGCATCTGGCCATCGCCGTCGATGGCTCGACACAATCGGCACGGGCTGTGAAGGAGGCGCGCAGGCTGGCACCCGATGCAGAGGCCCGACTGGTCCATGCGATCGAAATCCCGCTTGCGTTCCAGCAGGCGATGCTGCGCGCCGGCACCTCCCGGATCGAGATGGAGCGGTACCGTTCAGCAAGGGCCGACAATGCCCGCGAAGAACTGTCCGCATTCCAGCGCGATACGCTGGGGGCCGAAGTGCTTCCCATCGCCATCCTCGACGGCGCGCCTGGCCCCGCTCTGGTGCGCTTCTCGAAAAACTCGGGTACCGACCTTCTGGCCCTTGGAACGCACGGCCGCGGCGCCGCGATGCAGGCCCTTCTCGGGAGCGTGGCCCGGCGTGTGCTCGCGGAGGCAACATGCGACGTTCTGGTTGCGGCTGGCGGGCAATAACGCGCGGAATCTGCTTTCGAAATTTCGTAAAATGGCTGGATCCAAGGGCAGCAACTCGGCGCTGCGGACTTGCTGACCTGGATCTGCGGCTATGAGTTGGTCCTGGCGCCCGGAGGTGGTGGGGTGCGGGGAGAAGTGCCCCAGGGGATGCCCCACCCTGATCAGTTCCACCCTTTGCCGAACAGCAGCGGCTGTGCGCATTCGGTCATAGGCGGCGATGGTCAAACATCATGCATTGACCGGCTTCTCCTGTTCAGTCAGGGTAACACCACTTTGTGATCTGTGCCGATTTAAGCAGCCCTGCGTCCGCAGAGCGCAGTGGAGTTTACCCAAGACCTTCCTCGGTCTACATCAAGGATCCTGAAATGCGTTCTATCACCCTTGCGACTATCGTTGCCCTGACACTCAGCACAACCGCTGCAACCGCTGGCGGCATGCCGGAGGTGGTCATGGAACCGGAAGTCATCGAACAGGCGACCAGTTCGTCCTCGGCGGGCATAATCGTGCCGCTGCTGTTGCTGCTTATCATCGCCGCAATCGCCAGCGGCGGCAGCGGTGGCGCACCGGCTCCCGTCTGATATCGCCCCCTGGAGAGCGCCTTACGGGGCGCTCTTCGTCTTTCCCCTAACCGGCAGCCGATCTCCCTGCGCAGGAAAGGCCAACGAGAAGGCCACATACTTGGGAAAAGTGATGGGGAGGAGAAGTGCCCCACCGGTCCGGTATCACCAGTCGGGAAGCAATCCGTAAGCGCTTACCCGATGCACAAGGGCCCGCGCATCCTCCCGGGTGATCGACCCGATAGCCCTCTGACCATAGACCGACACAAGCAGCCCGGGAACTTGGTGCTTTCACGGGCTGAGGTTCAAGAACCACTCCGCCAAGGGTGCTGCACCGTCATCAACCCCGCCCGCCCGCGCGCCAGCGGTGCAGAGCGGACGGTCGCGGATTCTCGCCTCATCCCCCTTCCCCGCCTTACTCAGACCTTACTCCTGCCATAGTAATCTACTCAGTTGCC
>CAZVHY010000153.1:0-8474 GCA_964627115.1 uncultured Solibacteraceae bacterium
GAGCTGGTCTGTCTTTGTCGTGAGCTCGTTCGTTCTTGTGGTGAGCTGGTTCATTTCCCTGGTGAGATCGTCGATCCGGTCGGGCTTCTCGTTCATCTGCTGTTCGGTCACGGTGTACTCCCTGCCGACGAGACGACGACCATAACATCGTCCAACTCGTTGCGGCACACCAGGCAGTGGCAAGGGCCGTGCCGGGCTGCTTTTGGGCCGGATCTGCGTTTCGCGATGCGCGAATGTTGCAGAAACTGCGATCCTCCGGCGTTGGACCTTCGAAGAATCTGCAATGTCTCGGGGGCGCCGTCCGCGGGCACGAGGCGTCCCGGGGCCGCGTGCCGGTCGGCTAGAATGCCTCAGCATGCTTCCGACGATTGAGTGGCAGTCCGATGCCGTTGTGATGGTCGACCAGCGCAAGCTGCCTGGTCAGGAAATCTACCTGCGGTGTAAGACCGCGCCCGAAGTCGCCCGCGCGATCAAGACGATGGTGATTCGCGGGGCGCCGGCGATTGGTGTGGCCGCAGCCATGGGCATTGCCCTCGGGATGCAGCGGTCGAAGGTGCAGGGCACGCGGCAGTACGCCGTCGAATTCAACCGCCTCTGCGAGCTGATGGCTGGCACGCGGCCGACGGCCGTCAACCTGTTCTGGGCGATCGACCGCATGAAGCGTGTCTTCGCCGAGGGCGTGCAGGCCGGCGAGTCGGTGGCCGAACTGACGACGCGCCTGATTCGGGAAGCGCAGTTGATTCACGACGAAGACGTCGCCAGCTGTCAGGCGATGGGGCAGGCCGGCGCCGCGGTTGTGCCCGACGGCGCGCGCATCCTCACACACTGCAACGCCGGTGCGCTCGCGACCGCTGGTTACGGCACGGCACTCGGCGTTGTCCGCGCGGCGGCCGAGCGCGGCAAGGTGGCGCAGGTGTTCGCCGACGAGACGCGTCCGTTCCTGCAGGGCGCGCGGCTCACAGCGTGGGAGCTGGTGCGCGATCAGATCCCCACGACGGTCATCACCGAGAGCATGGCTGGTCCGCTGATGCGTCAGGGCGGTATCGACTTCGTCGTGGTTGGCGCCGATCGGATTGCCGCCAACGGCGACGTGGCCAACAAGGTCGGAACGTATACCGTGGCCGTGCTCGCGAAGACGCACGGCGTGCCATTCTACGTGGCCGCGCCGCTCTCGACCATCGATCTGGCGACGCCCGACGGCAGTCATATTCCGATCGAGCAGCGGCCGTCGAAAGAGGTCTCGCACCTCGGCAGCACGCGGCTCGCGCCCGAGGGCGCCGGGATCTGGAACCCTGCGTTCGACGTGACGCCGGCGGAGCTCGTGACCGGCATCATCACCGAACGCGGCATTGCCCGCGCGCCGTACGGCGAGAGCCTGAAGGCGCTGTTTTCAGAATGAACGTTCTCGGCATCGAAACCTCGTGCGACGAGACCGCGGCGGCGATCGTCTCGACCACGGGTGATGCCGCGCGTCCCTGGGCCGTGCGCTCGAACGTCATTGCGTCGCAGGCTGACATCCACCGCGAGTGGGGCGGCGTCGTTCCCGAGATTGCGTCGCGTCAACACGTGCGAGACATCTGCGGCGTGGTCGAACGCGCGCTGTCGGACGCGCACATGTCCTGGAGCGACGTCGATGCGCTGGCGGTGACGCAGGGCCCCGGGCTTGTCGGCGCATTGCTCGTCGGCGTGTCGTTCGCGAAGGCCGCGGCTGCCGCCCTGGGACGACCGATTGCGGCGGTGCACCACCTGGCCGGCCACATCGAGTCGGTATTCCTCGAGCACGGCGACATTCCCACGCCGGCGGTGATCCTTGTCGTCTCCGGCGGTCACACGAGTCTCTATCTCGTTCCCGAACCGGGCGTCTATCACCTCATTGGACGGACGCGCGACGATGCGGCTGGTGAGGCGTACGACAAGGTGGCCCGCGTGATCGGGCTTGGGTATCCCGGCGGGCCCGCGATCGATCGGGCCGCGCGCGAGGGGAACGACGAGGCGATCGATCTGCCGCGCCCGCGCTTCACGCACGCCGATCGCAATCGTCCGCCGGCCGACCTGCATCAGATGGCGACGGCCGGCGCCTCGTCGATGGCCGAGTTCAGTTTCTCGGGTCTGAAGTCGGCTGTGCTCCGTCATGTGCAGCTGCGCGGCGGCACGGCCGCGCTGTCATCGCAGGACGTCGCGGACATCAGCGCGTCGTTCCAGCGTGTGGTCGTCGACACACTGCTCGATCGGACGTTTGCGACCGCGCGACACCTGGGCGTTCGCAGCATCGGGATTGCCGGCGGCGTGTCGGCCAACAGCCGTCTTCGCCGGGACGCGGCGGCGCGTGGCGCAGCGGAAGGCATCCCCGTCTACGTGCCGGCGATGGCCCTCTCGACCGACAACGCCGCCATGATTGCGGCCGCGGGCCTCCGTCGTCTCGAACGTGGCGAGTCGTCGGGCCTGGTGTTCAACGCGCTTGCGTCGTTGCCCATCGAGTCGAACCCCACGGGCGACGGCCAGAACCGTTTGGTGGAGCCCGTCGTATAGGCTGTTGCCCGTTCATCACTCATGGATGCCGTTGTCGAACTCGACCGTGTCACCGTGACCTACGGCGGCCACACGGCGCTGCGCGAGGTCACCAGCCGGTTCCCGGCCGGCGCCGTCGGTCTGCTCGGACCGAACGGCGCGGGCAAGAGCACGATGCTCAAGTCGCTGCTGGGGTTCATTCGTCCGGCCGAGGGGCGGCTGCGCGTCTTCGGCCTCGATGTCGCGGCCTCGCCCCTCGAGATTCGTGCCCGCATTGGCTACATGCCGGAGAACGACGGCCATGTGCCTGGTCTGACGGCCGTGGGTTTCGTGTCGTATTGCGGCGAACTGGCCGGGCTCGCGCCCGCTGACGCCACGCAGCGCGCTCACGAGGTGCTGCACTATGTCGGCCTCGGCGAGGCGCGGTATCGCAACGTCGAAACCTATTCCACCGGCATGCGCCAGCGCATCAAACTGGCCCAGGCCCTCGTGCACGACCCCGACCTGCTGTTTCTCGACGAGCCGACCAACGGCATGGACCCGCGCGGCCGCGACGAGATGCTCGACCTGGTGCGCGATCTGTCGCGCAACAAGGGCGTCAACGTCATCGTGTCGTCGCACCTGCTCCCGGACGTCGAATACACGTGCGACCACGTCATCGTGCTCGACAAGGGCCGCATCGCCACGGCCGGGACGATTGACGAACTGAAGGGACCGGCGGGCCGCGTCTTCGAAGTCCGCGTCAAGGGCGAGATGGCCGCGTTCGTGGCGCAACTGGTGGCCGAGGGCATCGAGTGCCACGACAGCGACGACGATCTGATGCGGGTGTTCGTGCCGGGTGAACCGGCCGGGCCCGGCGCCGATCAGCAGCGCATCTGCCGCATCGCGCGTGAGGCGGGCGTGCAGGTCCGGCACCTGCGCTCGAGTCTGCCGACACTCGAGGACGTCTTCGCGCGGGCGATAGGGGAACGATGAGTCCGGTCCACGATCAGAGTTACCGTCGCTATCGCGGGACGAAGCAGCCGCTCGGCCGCGCCTGGATGGTCATCCTCCGCCACGGCCTGCGCGTGTTCCTGACGCGCCGTGTGTTCCTTGGCCTCCTGCTGCTCGCCTGGGTGCCGTTTCTCGTGCGCAGCGTGCAGATTTACGCCGTCGTGACGTACCCGCAGGCCGGCCAGGTGCTGCCGGTCACACCGGAGATGTTCCGCAACTTCGTCGACTTCCAGGGATTGTTCGCGTTTTTCGTCACCGTGTTCGTCGGCGCCGGGCTCATCGCCAACGACCGGCGCGCCAACGCGCTCCAGGTCTATCTCTCGAAGCCGCTGCTGCGCCTCGAATACGTCATGGGCAAGCTCGGCATCCTGATGATTTATCTCTCGCTGGTCACCGTGCTGCCGGCGCTGCTGCTCCTCGTGATGCAGGTCGTACTCTCGGGCAACCTCGATCTGCACCGCGCACACCCCGGGCTCGTGCCGGCCGTCGTGCTCGCGTCGCTGCTGCGCGTGATCGTGCCCGCGGTCGCGATGCTCGCGCTCTCGTCGCTCTCGACGAGCAGCCGCTACGTGGCGGTGCTCTACACGGGTCTGCTGTTCGTGTCCGAGGCCCTCTACGGCGTGATGACGGTCGTGACGGGATCGACGCGCGTGGCCTGGATGTCGTTCTCGCGCAACATGGACGTGGTCACCGACGCGGTCTTCCGGATCACACCTCGCTACGACACGCCGGTCCTGGTCTCGCTGCTCGTGCTCGCCGGCCTGGTGGCGGTGGCCGCGTCGGTGCTCGAACGCCGCGTGCGTGGTGTCGAGGTGGTGTCGTGAGCGCGCCCATCATCACCGCCGAGCACCTCTCGAAGTGGTACGGCCAGGTGATTGGCCTCAACGATGTCTCCGTGCAGGTGCCGCCCGGGATTACGGGACTGCTCGGACCGAACGGCGCGGGCAAGAGCACGTTCATGAAGCTCATCACCGGACAGCTCAAGCCGAGCACCGGCTCGATGCGCGTGCTTGGCGAGCCGATCTGGGCCAACGCGGGGCTCTATCGCCGCATCGGCTTCTGTCCGGAGCAGGACGCCTTCTACGATCGGATGACCGGGCTCGACTGGGTGACGGGCCTCGTCAGGCTCAACGGCTATAGCGAACGCGAGGCGCGCGACGCCGCGCACCTGGCGCTCACGCAGGTCGACCTGGCCGATGTCGCGGGCAAGCGGATTGGCGCCTACAGCAAGGGCATGCGGCAGCGGGTGAAACTCGCGCAGGCGCTCGTACACGATCCGGAGCTGCTGATTCTCGACGAACCGCTGTCGGGCATGGACCCGCTCGGGCGCCGGCGCACCATCCGCATGATTCGCGACTGGGCGAAGCAGGGCCGCAGCATTCTCGTGTCGAGCCACATCCTGCACGAGATCGAGTCGATGACGACCAACATCCTCCTCATCAGCAACGGCCGCATCCTGGCCGAGGGGGACGTGCACCACATCCGGGATCTCATCGACGAGCACCCGCACACCGTCTACATTCGCGCCGACGATCCGCGGGGACTCGCCCGCGAGTTCCTGGCGCACGCCGATGTCATCAGCCTGCGGTTCGAACCCGGCGCACTCGTGGTCGAGACCGGACGGCCGGACGAGTTCTACGCACGGCTCACCGAGATGGTCGCCAGTGGCGCGTGTGGACCGGTGGAAGAGCTCAGTTCGCCGGACGACAACCTCCAGGCGGTTTTCAAGTACCTCGTGAGGAACTGACGTGACGACGAGCACGCCCACCGACGGGACGATGGACCAGCGTGGCACGGCACCAGAGGCGCCGGGCGTCTGGACGGGTGCGCTCCGCATCTTCGATCTGTCGATCGGCCACATGCTCTGGTCGCGCCGCACCGTCTTCATGGCGCTCGTCGTCGGCCTGCCGGTCGTCGTCTCGATTGTCCTGAGAGCGCTCGAGACGTTCGGCGTCGAGACCATCCGGCCTCCGGCCACCGGCCCGGCCATCTTCGGCATGATGTTCTGGGGATTTTTCGTGCGGTTCGCCATCCCCGTGCTTGCCGTCTTCTACGGGACCGCGCTCATCGCCGACGAGGTCGAGGACAAGACGATTACGTATCTGCTGTCGCGGCCGATCCCGCGCGCCTCGGTCCTGCTCGGCAAGTACCTGGCGTTCCTGGCCTGCACGGTCGCCGTCGTCCTGCCGGCCGTTGTCGTGATGTGGCTGCTCATCGCGCCGATTCGCGGCAGCCTCGCGGCCTCGTTCCCGGCGCTGGCCGCCGATCTCGGCATCCTCGCGCTGGGGCTGGCGGCCTACGGGGCGTTGTTCGCGCTGGTGGGCGCGACGTTCAAGCGGCCGCTGCTGTTCGGCCTGCTGTTCGTCTTCGGGTGGGAGAGCCTGGCGCTGGCGCTGCCCGGCTACCTGCGGCAGCTCACCGTGGCCCACTACCTCCAGGGCCTCGTCCCGCACACCATGCCGACCGAGAGCCCGCTGTCGATCCTCCAGATGGCGTTCAGCGAGCCGTCGGGGCTGGCCGAAAGCCTGTTCGGCCTGGCGTTCGTCACGGTGGCCGGGCTCGTGCTGGCTGCCCGCGCAGTGAGCCGCCGCGAGTACGTCCTGGAGCACTGACGGGCGCGGCTGCAAAAAGGGCGAACCGTTCGCGAACGCGGTCGTATTATTGACAGAGGTTTTCCCACATGGCCCCGAATACCCGTAAGTTCCTCGTTGGCTCCGCCATTGTCGTCGTCGCCGGACTCTGCACGGGCCTGGTGGCCTACTACAGCGGCGCCCTGCCGGGACGCACCATTCGGTCGGAGTTCTCCTACATTCCAGCTGATGTCTCCGCGGTGGCCTTCGCCGACGTCCGCGGCATCATGGACTCGGAGTTCAGCCAGCGGATTCGCGAGGCGATGCCAACCGGTGCCGAGAAGAACCGTCTGCTCGAGGAAACCGGCATCGACATCGAACGCGACATCGACACCGTGCTGGCCGGCCTGTCGGGCTCGGATGCGCGGGGGGCGGTCGTGGTGATGCGCGGACGATTCGACCAGAGCCGCATCGAGGCGCTGGCCGTGCGCAACGGCGCGCGGCCCGAGCAGTACGGCGGCCGGGCCATGCTCGTGGGCCTGTCGACGCCCGACGAGGCGCAGGTGCCGGCCGACCAGGTGCCGGCGCTCGCGTTCCTCGACGACGGCCTGCTGGCGATTGGCGAGGCGACGGCGATTCGCAAGGCCATCGACGTGGCGGCCGGCGGCGCAGACGTGGCGTCGAGCGCCGAGATGATGCGCTTCATCTCGAACGTGCAGGGCAGCGGCAACGCCTGGTTCGTCGGCCGGGCAGACCGGATGGCGAACCAGCAGCAACTGCCCGACGCGGTGCGGGACCACGCCGAGGCGCTCGAATGGATCTCGGCCAGTGCCGACATCGGCCGCGACGTCCGCGCGCTGATTCGCGCCGAGGCGCGCGACGAGCAGAGCGGCCAGCAGCTGCGCACGATCGTCGCCGGCGCGCTCGCTGCCGCGAAGATGTTCGGGGAGCAGGACGCGCGGTTTGCGACGGCGTTGAACTCGGTGCAGACGGCCGGCTCGGGCCGTAGCGTCGAGGTGTCCTTCGAAGTGTCGTCGGGCCTGCTCGACCTGCTGCACTCGCAGGCCCCGGCCGGGGCTCCGGCCCTTCCGGCGCCCACCGTTCCCTGAGAACGCGTTCCGGGAACGCGGCGCGTATCGTCCGGGCGATAAGATGTCCGGATGCAGGATCTGATTCGCCAACTGCTCGTCGCCCTCGGTGAGGATCCGGAACGTGAGGGCCTCATCCAGACACCGCGTCGCGTCGACCAGTCGCTGCGCGCGCTGACGAGCGGCTATCACGCCAACGTCGACGACGTCATCAACGACGCACTGTTCACCGTCGAGTACAACGAGATGGTGATCGTGCGCGACATCGATTTCTACAGCCTCTGCGAGCATCACCTCCTGCCGTTCTTCGGCAAGTGTCACGTCGCCTACATTCCCGACGGCAAGGTCCTCGGGCTCAGCAAGATTCCGAGGCTCGTCGACGTCTTCGCGCGCCGGCTGCAGGTGCAGGAGCGCCTCACGCTGCAGGTGGCCGAGACGATTCGCGATCGGATCAAGCCGCTCGGTGTGGCCGTGGTGATGGAGGCCACGCACCTGTGCATGGCCATGCGCGGTGTGGAGAAACAGAACTCGGTGACGACCACGAGTGCCATGCTCGGCGTCTTCCGTGAGGATGCGCGGACGCGGCACGAGTTCCTGGAACTGCTGCAGGGGCGCCGCTCGGCCGCGACGATCGACTGCCGCGAGCCCTGAGCGTGTCGGGGCGGCGACGTTCGGTATACTCCTCCGACAGATGCGCGCACTTCCGTTGACGCTCATCCTCGTGGCCGGCGCGGCGAGCCTCGTGCCGGCCGCACAGAACGCGCCGGCGCGCACGTCCGGCAGCCGTGTGACCACGCAGCACACGTGCGCGGCCGCGCTCGGGTCAGGTGTGAAGACGCGCCGTGCGTTCTGCGACGTCATCATCGCCGCGGCGCCCGCCGGCAGCATCTCGATTTCCGTGCCGGCCCGCACCGGCACGGCGACGCTGATGTTCGATCTCCACAACCGTTTCGGCATCCCGGTGGTCGCCGGGTTTCCCGGTGTCTCGTACGCCCGGCACGAGGCCGTCATCCGCATCGTCGACACTGACGGCGAGGTCGTCGGCCGCGGCGCCGTTGTCAGGGAGTTCCGCGCCGTCGGGGATCTATTCGATCAGTTGTCGGGTGGCGGGGCGCCAGGCGGTGTGAAGGGCGTGGCGCCCGGTCCACCCGAAGCCGTTCGCGTGACGATTCCGGCAGGTGTGACGACGGTGGGCATCGCCGGCGAGCGCCTGCGCGTGCGCACGTCAACCGGCGGCGACGACACCTACGACGCACCCGGCCGGCCCGTGGCCATGGCCAGCAACATCAGACTCGAGTACCGGCCGAGGTAGAGC
>CAZVHY010000154.1:0-8402 GCA_964627115.1 uncultured Solibacteraceae bacterium
CGTTCCTTCGCACGATAGAGCGCGGCGTCGGCCGTGGCGATGAGTGATTCGACGTCGGCCGGTGTGGTGACCGTGGTGGCCAGGCCGAGGCTGAGCGTGACGGGCACGGTCGTGTCGCCGGCCGGGATCGGCTCGGCCGCCACGATCGCGCGCACGCGTTCGGCCACACTCAGCGCGTCGTCCGGCACGGTGCGTGGGAGCAGCACGACGAATTCTTCGCCGCCGTAACGGCTGATGCCGTCGTGGCCGCGCAGGACACTGCGCATGCGGGCCGCGGCTTCGCGCAAGACGGCGTCACCGGCGGCGTGCCCGCGCCGATCGTTGATCTCCTTGAAGTGATCGAGATCGGCCATGACCACGGCCAGCGGTTCGCCCGAGCGCGCCGCCAGCATGAGCTCCCGGGCGAGCTGTTCGTGCAGCATGCCGCGGTTCCACAGGCCGGTGAGCGGATCGTGCGTGGCCTGGTGCTGGAGCAGCGCCTGCGTCTCGAGCAGCCGCGCCTGCAGATCGAGCACGCGTTCGCCCGATCGCAGGCGCGCCTGCAGTTCGGCGGCCCGATACGGTTTGGTGATGAAGTCGTCGACCTCCGCGTCGAACGCGGCCACGAGGTCGTCCTCTCGATCTCTCGACGTCAGCACGACGACATAGACGTAGGCTGCGGCCCTGGCGCGCACTGCGCGGCACACCGCGAGTCCGTCAGCGCCGGGCATCATCCAGTCGAGGATGGCCAGCCGCGGGCCGTCGGGCGCCAGCAGCACACGCTGCGCCTCGAGGCCATCGGCCGCGACCACCACGTCGTAGCCAAGCCGCACGAGACGGCTCTCGAGCAGCCGGCGCGATACTGCCTCATCGTCGGCGATCAGGACTTTCACGACCGTGTGCCTCCGCTGATCGCGGTCAGGGCTCGTTCGATGGCCGCGACGTGCGTCGCGAGCTCGGTGACCAGGCTCGCGGCGTTGTCGAGATGACCGCTGCGGCCCGCGAGCTCGAGCTCCTGTGCGATCCGTACCGTGTCGTGCGCGCCGAAGTTGGCCACCGAACCGCGCAGCGTGTGCGCGAGGTGTTCGACGCGCTCGGCGTCGGCCGCCGTCACGGCCTCGTGAAGCGCGGCCACCAGCTCGCGCGCCTGTTCGCGGAAGATCTCGACGAGCTCGGCGAGCAGTTCGCGATCGCCATCGACGCGCGCCATCACATCTGCTGTGTCGATGATCGGGACGACCACGACGCCGCCGGGCGCCGGTGGGCCGCCAGTGACCTGTCGCAGCATGTCGAGCAGCGCCTGCGCCTGGACCGGTTTGGCGAGATAGTCGTCCATGCCGGCCTCGAGGCACCGTTCACGATCGCCCTTCAGCGCGTGTGCCGTGAGCGCGACGATGGGCAGGTGACGTCCGGTGACCGCCTCACCCTCGCGGATGAGGCCCGTGGCTTCGAGTCCGCCCATGACGGGCATCTGCAGGTCCATCAGGACGACGTCGAACGTGCCGGCGGCCACTGCATCGACTGCCGCCCGGCCGTTGTCGGCCACCGTGACGGTGTGACCGTGTTTACCGAGCATGGCCACGAAGAGCCGCTGGTTCACGAGGTTGTCTTCGGCGAGCAGCACGCGCAGCGGCCGGCCGGCCATCGTGGCGCGAGGCGCGGCGGTGGCTGCGGGCGTTCGTGTGCCCGCGGTGGTCGTGCGCGCACGCAGGGCCGCGACCATGGCCTCGCGCAGCGCGGACTGCCGGATCGGCTTGGTCAGCGACGCGGCCACGCCCAGCTCCGTGGCGCGCGCGACCTCCGGGCCGCCGCCCGCCGACGACAGCAGCAGCGTGATGGGCGCCGGTGTGCCGGCCCGGCGACGGATGTGGTCCACGACGTCGAGCCCGCTCATGAACGGCATCTGATAGTCGAGCACCAGGAACACGAATGGCGAACCGGCCGCAACGGCCTCGTCCATCATCTCGAGCGCCGACGGCCCATCGTCGGCCACGGTGGGAGCCATGCCCCAACGGATCAGGATGTCGCGGAGGATCCAGCGGTTCGTCGCGTTGTCGTCGACCACGAGGACACGCACGCCCTCCAGGTCCACATCCGGCGCCGGTTCGTCGCTGGCGGCCGCGGCTTCCCGGCGCAGGAAGGGCAGCAGGACGTGGAACGTGCTGCCGCGGTCGAGCTCGCTCTCGACCCAGATGCGGCCGTCCATCAGGTCGACGAGCCGCGAGGCAATGGCCAGGCCGAGCCCCGTGCCGCCGAACCGGCGCGTGGTCGAGGCGTCGGCCTGCGTGAACGCGTCGAAGATCGTCCGCTGCTTGTCGGGGGCGATGCCGATGCCTGTGTCGGTGACCGTGAAGTGCAGCATGACGCGATCGGGCGTCTCGTGATCGATCGTCGCGCGCAGCACGACTTCACCGTCGCTCGTGAACTTCACCGCGTTGCTGATGAGGTTCGTGAGGATCTGACCGAGTCGCGTCGGGTCCCCGCCGAGCGTGCCCGGCACGTCCGGCGCGACGTCGCAGGCCAGTTCCAGGCGCTTTCGGTGCGCACGCGCGGCCTCGATGTGCATCAGGTCGTCGAGCAGCCGCCCGAGGTCGAAGTCGACCGTGTCGATGAGCATCTTGCGCGCTTCGATCTTCGAGAAGTCGAGGATGTCGTCGAGCAGCGTCATCAGCGATTCGGCCGACGAGGCGGCGGTCTCGAGATACCCGCGCTGTTCGGCGGTGAGCGGCGTGCCGAGTGCGAGCTCCGTCATGCCGATGATGCCGTTCATCGGCGTGCGGATTTCGTGGCTCATGTTGGCGAGGAACTCGCTCTTCGCCCGGTTGGCATCCTCGGCAGCCTGCATCGCCTTGGAGAGTGCGGTCTGCACCCGCTTGTGATCGGTGATGTCGATCACGGTGCCCTCGATGAGCCCGCCCGCGTCGCCGATCCGATCGAGCCATGTGGCGCTGACCATGACCCAGCCGGTCGTGCCGTCGCCGCGCTTGATCGGCAGCTCGAATCCCGTCACGCGGCGATCGCGTTGGAGCACGGCGGCCAGCGCCCGCGCGGTTTCTTCGCCGGCCACGTGCGAGCTCATGTTCACGAGCAGGCAGTCCTCGCGCGAGGCGAAGCCGTAGATGCGCGCGAACGCATCGTTGCAGTCGAGGATGCGTCCGTCGGAGAAACACTGGAAGACGCCGGCCAGGCTGCGGTTGAAGAGCAGCCGGTAGCGCTCTTCACTGGCCTGCAGGGCGCCCGCCCTCGCCGCCATGTGCCGATCGAGGATCGCGACGATGAACGACACGCCGAGCACGACGAAGGTGGCCACGGTCAGCCCGACGATTCCGACGCTCGACACGCTGGCGGCCGCGGCGAAGTCGGCCGGTGCGGCCGCCGGCACGAACGTCGCGGCCATCATGCCCGTGTAGTGCATCGAGGCGATGGCGAGTCCCATCACCACCGCGCCGGCGACCTTGCCCGGCGCGAGACGGCGCGCTTCGGTGCGCAGCTCGAACGACAGCAACACGGCCACCGCCGACACGCCGACCGCAATGACGATGGAGAGCGCCACCAGCCTCTGGTCCCAGAGCGGCGCGGCCGCGAGCCGCATGGCCGCCATGCCGATGTAGTGCATGCCGGCAATCGCCGCGCCCATGACGAGGCTGCCGGCCGCGAGCCGGACGCGCCCGAGCGACGCCTGACTGACGATGAACAGCGCGACGGCCGATGCCGCGACAGCGGCCAGGAGCGACAGCAGGACGAGCGGCAGGTGATAGCGGATGGGCACCGGCAGCCGGAACGCCAGCATCCCGATGTAGTGCATCGAGAAGATGCCGAGTCCCATGCTGAGGGCGCCGCCCGACAGCCACCAGACGCGTGCGAGCCCTCGCGCCGCCGACGTGCGCGCCGCCAGATCGAGCGCGACGTACGACGCGCAGATCGCGATGACGACCGACAGCGTCATCAGTCCGTCGTGGTGCGTGCCTTCGAGCGCGTCCGTCACGTGTGGCATGTCCGCCTCACGTTTTAGCACGAGCACGACGTTTTTCGCCTTCCATCCGTGTGCGCGTGTGGTTCAGAATGGAGTGATGGGCGCCCGCCGGATATCGGGCGCCGGGGAGAGACGATCCGATGGGTGATGCCGGGGAAGGCCTGATCGACGCCGAGTCGAGAATTGCAGAACGGATGGAGGAGCTGGAGCGTGAACGGGCCGAACGCAGCGTCGGCGAGATTCGCGATCCCGAAGCTCAGCGTCAGGTCGAGTCGCTCAAGCTTGCGAAGAAGGAGTTCGAGCGGCAGCTGACGCTGACCACGCACGAGCACCGCAGGGCCCAGCTCACGCAGGCGCTGGCGGAAGTGGAGCGCCGGCTGGCCGACGCCGTCGCCCAGCTCGGCTGACGAGGATCCCGCCGATCAGCTCGGCGGGTACTCGCGCGCCTGGATGAACTCGACTTCCTTCTCGAGGAACTGCACCGCCAGCCGCGTCTCGCGCGCCATCACCACGCCGCCAATCACCAGTCCGGCCACGCCGACCGCGCCTGCGACCAGGCCGAGCGTCGCCAGCACCTGGAACACGGGATCGGTGACCGACGAGGCCACGACCGACCCGACCACCGAGATCAGCGCCGCCGCCGCGAACGCACCAATCGACGTATAGAACCACCGCAGCGCGCTCAGCAGCAGCTGCCCGCGCAGCTTCAGCCGATCGAGGTGCTCGCGGTACGCGCCTGCCCGCGCGCTCGACGGATCGATCGACGCCAGCCCGGCCGCCAGCACGCGCGTCCGATCGACGACGCGGGCAATGCGGTTGCTCGTGCCGAGCGAGAGCACCGACGACGCGTTGGTCAGGATGGCCGGCGCGACGATGACGGTGAGCGCGGCGAACGGACTGTCGGCGAACGTCGCCATTACCCGCGCTTGGTCTGCCGGGCGGCGCGCACGCGGCCCGAGCGCGAGCGCACGCGGGAGCGTTCGTCAGCGGTCTTCGTCTGCGCGGCGCCCGTCTTGGCGGCCGCAGCCTTGCGGCGCTTCCACGCCTCGCGCAGCTTGGCCTTCGTTTCCTCGGACATCTTCATGCCCTTCGGACGGCCACCCCGGCGGCCGGTGGCCTTCGTCCCGGAGGCCGGGGCATCGGTGCCGCGCAGGTCGCGCACGAAGCCGAGTGCCACGCCCGCGAGCCGTTCGCCCTCGACGATCAGCTCGTCCCGCTGCTTCTTCCACGCGTCGATCCGGTTCGCCAGTTGGCCGAGTGCTGCGCCGATGTTTTCCGGGGTAAGTGTCTTTGCCACGATATCTGTTCCTCCACGTTGGCCGGGGATGGTTGCCGTTCAGCGTATCACCGGCAGCGGCCCGTGCCCGCCGTCATGCGCACGTTTATATGCGGCCCAGCCGGCGGCCGATGAGTCTGCCGGGCCACGGCGGTCCAATCTCCGGGCCCGCAGCGCAGGCACTATGCCACGCGGGTTAGTAGCCCGGCAATATAGCCCGTCGTGTCTGGCCGCGCACGTTGGCAGGCGTCCAGGAGTACATTGACGAGGTCGGGACCGCCGGGGAAAGGAATAGGACGATGGGTGGAGTACGAGTACTCGTGGGTACGCGGAAAGGCGCGTTCGTGATGACGGCTGATGCCGGACGCGAACGCTGGACCATTGACGGGCCGCACTTCGGTGGGTGGGAGATCTTCCACGTCAAGGCATCGCCGGTCGATCCCGATCGGCTCTACGCCTCGCAGCACACCGACTGGTTCGGACAGATTCTGCAGCGATCGACCGACGGGGGCCGAACGTGGCAGCCGGCCGGCAACCGGTTCGTCTACGAGGGAACACCGGGGCAGCACCTCTGGTACGACGGCACACCGCATCCCTGGGAGTTCAAGCGGATCTGGCACCTGGAACCGTCGCCGGTCGAGCCCGACACCGTCTTTGCCGGCGCCGAGGACGCGGCGCTCTTCAAGTCGACCGACGGCGGACAGACGTGGGCCGAGCTCGACGGGTTGCGCACGCACCCGACGGCCGCCGGCTGGCAACCCGGGGCCGGCGGGCTCTGCCTGCACACCATCGTCATCGATCCGACGCGGCCCGAGCGGATGTTCGTGGCCATCTCTGCGGCCGGCGCCTTCAGGACCGATGACGCCGGCGCGACCTGGCGCGCGATCAACAGCGGGCTGAAGTCCGACGGCATTCCGAACCCGGATGCCGAGGCCGGTCACTGTGTGCACCGCATCGCCATGCACCCGTCGCGGCCCGACGTGTTGTTCATGCAGAAACACTGGGATGTCATGCGGAGTAATAACGGTGGTGATTCGTGGGAAGAGGTGAGTGGGAACCTGCCGACCGACTTCGGGTTCCCGATCGACGTGCACGCGCACGAACCGGAGACGATTTACGTCGTGCCCATCAAGAGCGACAGCGAACACTACCCGCCCGACGGGCGCCTGCGCGTGTACCGCAGCCGCAGCGGCGGACACGAGTGGGAAGCGCTCACGAGCGGACTGCCGCAGGAGCACTGCTACGTCAACGTGCTGCGCGACGCGATGGCGGTCGATCGGCTCGACGAGTGCGGCGTCTACTTCGGGACGACCGGCGGTCAGGTGTACGTGTCGCCTGACGGCGGCGATCACTGGACGGCCATCGCGCAGGGGCTGCCCCCGGTGTTGTCGGTCGAGGTGCAGACGCTGCTATGATCCGCGTCGTGCTCCCCGCACACCTGCGCACGCTGGCGTGCGTGGAAGGAGACGTTGAAATCGAGGTGTCTGCGCCGGTGACCCATCGCGCGATCCTCGACGCACTCGAAGCCAGATACCCTGTACTCTGCGGCACGATTCGTGACCACGTCACACACGAACGTCGCCGGCTCGTGCGGTTTTTCGCGTGCGAGAACGATGTCTCGCATGTTCCTCCCGACACACCGGTTCCGGCGGCTGTCGCCGCTGGCCGTGAGCCATTCCTGATCGTTGGTGCCATGGCGGGCGGCTGACCTGCCGCAGGTGGAGCCAGTATGTCGGACGTGAAGTCCCGGGGGACGGACGAGTCTGCCCGGTCGGTGGTGGCCGTGCCACGCGTGTGGTTGATGGCGCTGACGGCGCTCGTCGTCGTGCCGTGGATGGTGGTGGCGGGGTGGTGGCTGAGACCGGCCGCGCCGTCAGATCCGCCGGCGTCTGCGCCGACCGATGTCCAGCCGACCACGATGGTCGGGCCGTGGGGCGAGCTCGTCGTGCGCCCGATCATCATTTCACCGCCGATGGAGTACGTCTCGCGAACCTGGGGCGCACTGCAGCCGTCGGTGTGGCACGTGCCGCCGATGACCGGCGACGAGCTCGAGTCGCTGTTCGTCTCGTTCGGCCTGACACGCGACGATGCCGCGCGGCTCCGCGGAACCGCGCGGGCGGCCGACCCCGTGCCAGGCGTGTTCGTGGTCCCGGATGCGGACCTGGTGGCGCGGCTCTCTCCGGAGGTGCGCGCCAACATCTACGTCTGGCTCGGACGCGCCGCCCTCAGCGGCTATACCGATCGGCCCATCAACTACGATCAGGTGACGTCGTATCGTTTCCATGGCGACGCGATCGACGAGTGGCTCGCCGAGCCGCTCGCGCCGGAAACGCGGGCGCTCGTCACGCCCTACATCTATCGTCGCAACGGGTTCCTGTTCTTTGCCGACATCGAACGCGTGCGGTCGCACATCGGCGATGCCGACGAACTGCAGCGGCTGGCCAAGCGGCTGCTGCGGCATGCGACGCTGCTCGTCTATCTCCAGGTCCCCGAAGGCGGCGACCTCGATCGCATGGCCGAATACTGGGGGCGGGGCGGACGGCGTACCGACCTTCGACCGCTGCTGGAGTCGCTCACCGGTGCGTCGACGCTGAGCGACGGCCGCGTCGGGCGCGCGATCGACATCAGCCATCTGCTGCCGACGATGGTGCGCGAGCACCTGTACCGGTATCCGCGGCCGTCGGTCGAGGATCTCTCGCGTCCACTCCTCGCCAACTGTCTGTGGACCGCGCTCAATTTCTTCAGCGCGGAACCCGACGATCGGTATCTCGATCCGGCGTTCTCGCTGGCGGCACTGAAGTCGGACTACTACCTCGTGCAGGACAACTACCAGCTCGGCGACATCGTCGCGTTCGCCGATCGTCACGGCAACCTCGTGCACGTGGCCGTGCAGATCGCGGGCGATCTGGTGTTCAGCAAGAACGGGACGTCCGCGCTGGCGCCCTGGAGCATCCTGCCACTCGATCGCCTCAAAGGGCACTACGTCGAGTACGCCGACGACTGGCAGATTACCTATCACCGGCGGAAGGATATGTAGGGATGGCGCGCCCGGCAGGATTCGGTCGGCGTGAGCCGCAGGCGAAGCCGACCCCGCAGTCCCGGCGGGCGCGGCAACTCGCGTTGCGAGTGGCGCGCCCGGCAGGACTCGAACCTGCGACCCTCGGCTTAGAAGGC
>CAZVHY010000155.1:0-1775 GCA_964627115.1 uncultured Solibacteraceae bacterium
CGGGGTACGGACGCACGTACACCTCGAAGTGTCCCGAGTCGTTGGAGTCGTACGCGATCCAGCGGCCGTCGGGCGAGATCTCGGCGTTGAGGTCCTGCCCCGGCGTGGCGACCACCGTCTCGACCGCGCCCGTGTCGAGCCGAAGCGCCCGGATGTTGCGCCCTTCGTTCGGCACCTCTTCGGAGAAGAGCAGCCGGTTGTCGGGCGCGAACGTGAGCGGCATCTGCAGGCGCGGGCTTTCGAGGAGGCGCTCGGCCGATCCGCTGCCATCGGCGGCCTGCCAGAACAGGTTCGTGGCGCCGAAGCGATCGCTGCCGAACGCGAGACGTGAACCGTCGAGCGTCCACGCCATGAGCGGGTTGCCCGCCGGATCCAGCGTGAAGCGCTCGAGTACGCGCCGCGGCAGATCCCAGATCCAGATGTCGCGATCGCCGCGATCGATGATGTCGAGCGCGACGCGGCGTCCGTCCGGTGACAGCTTCGGATACAGGTAGTTCCGCGCCGGCGCGCCGAGCGGTTCCTCGCGTCCGTCGCGATCCACCCACACGAGCGTGCTCGCCACGGGCGCCGTGCCCGCCGTATAGATCAACGTTCCGTCGTCGGCCACGGCAAACTCGCTGTTGCCGGGAATGTCGAGCGGCGTTGGCGGGCCGGAGACCTCGAGCGTGCGCAGATCGAACGGCACCACCGCGAGTGTGGCGCCGGCCGTGTAGAGCAGGTGGCCCGTCGGCAGATATCGCGCGTGGCTCGCGCCGCGCAGCACCGTCTTCTGCCGCCCGCTCCGGATGTCGAGCACGTCGATGCGCGAGTCGCTGATTTCGCCGGAGAAGCGCACGCTGATCGTGCGCGTCGGCAGTACGGTGAACAGCAACCCCCGCCCGTCCGGTAGGACGACGGGATAGGCGGCCTGCTCGCCTGGCTCGAGCGTGGCGGCCGTCAGCTGTTCGGGCGCGCCACCATCGCGTGGGATGCGGAACAGGCCGCGAACGTCGGCGAACACGATGCCGTCGGCGCTCCACGTGCCGCTCGCGCCGGGGCCGACCGACGCGACGAGTGTGGGCGGACCGCCGCCGGCCGTGGCAATACGTTTCAAGGCCGCGCCGTCGAAGTAGCCGATCCACGTGCCATCGGGAGACAGGAACCCGCCGGTTGCAAACCCGCCGACACTGTTCAGCCGTTGCACGTCCAGGCGATCGCGCGGCCGCACGGCGAAGCCGTCGGCCGAGTTGTACAGCAGCCGCGATCCGTTCGCGGCAATCGCGACGTTGGGGCCGAAGAGGCGCCCGACGAACGGCGCCGACGATGGGAAGAGAATCGACGATCGGCTGACGGGCGGACGAATGTCTGCGCGTTGTCGCACGGCCAGCCACATGGTCGACGCGGCGATGGCGGCCGACACCAGTGCCACCAGCGCGTAACGCGGCCACCCGACACGCGCTGGCGCGGCGTGCGTCGTCGATACGGCCCGCCCGTCCAGCGCCGCTTGGCTGTGCGGCGCGGCCAAGCCGCGCGGCGCGGCGATCGCGTCCTCGATCTCGAGCCGCGCATCGCCGATGTCACGAAGCCGGTGCGCGACGTCCTTGACGAAACACCGGCGCAGGAGGCGGCGAACGCTGTCGTCGGTGTCTGGCGGCAGCGCGTCGAGGTCGGGTTCGCGCGTCAGCACGTTCGCCAGCGTGTCCGACGAGGTGTCGCCGGCGAAGGCGCGCTGGCCGGTCAACATCTCGTAGCAGACGCAGCCGAACGCCCAGATGTCGGTGCGGTGGTCGACGGCC
>CAZVHY010000155.1:1875-8361 GCA_964627115.1 uncultured Solibacteraceae bacterium
CGCGTGAGGCGCGCTAGGCTCAGGGCTCGATCTGCGTCTCGGTTGGCAGGCCGCTGGCCGACGTGCGGTAGACGAGGCGGATCGGGCCGATGGCGATCGTGTCGCCATCACGCAGCGGCGCGTGTTCGCTGACCGCGGTGTCGCCCACGGCCGTGCGGTTCTTGCTTCCGAGGTTTTCGAGCACCACACCCGCGTCGCCGACAACGATGCGCGCGTGCCGGCGGGACACGCTGGCCACGTCGAGCCAGATGCGCGACGCCGGGTCGCGCCCGATCACGTTCTCGCCGTCGAGGAGGCGGATGTTGTGGCCATCGATCTCGAGCCAGTGCGAGAGCGCCGGGGAGTCGCGCGCGTGTTCCTGTGTCACGTGCGCCGCCAGCGCGTAGCCCACCGCGTGTACGGTTCGAATCAGCGGGGCGGCCGGATCGCGATCGTCGAGCGCGCGGCGCAGTTCCTTGACGAGGCCGATGAGGCTGGCTTCGGACACGAAGCTGCCCGGCCACAGGCGCTGGTGCAGTTCGGGTTTGGTGACCACGCGCGGCGCCTCGTCGACCAGGAGCCGCAGCAGGTCGAAGGCTTTCGGCGTCAGGTGCACGACCGCGTCCGCGCGCCGGACCTGACGGGTCACCCGGTCGACGATGAACGCACCGAAGCGCGCAACCGACGGCTGCCGCACATGTCCCACGAGCCTGGCCGGCCGATCTCCCGACACGCGCCCAATCGTAGCGCAGCACTCTCGCCCGCGGGACCGGCCGCGCGCGAGGCCCGACCCGTCGTTCGTCCGTTGACATGACGTCCCGCGCCAGAAGGCTCATCGGGAACGCCGCCACGCTTCGCGACGGAGAAGCGGCCACGGCGTTCCTGATGTTCGCCTACTCGTTTCTGGCGATGACCGCGCACAACATCCTGCGGCCGGTGACGCGATCGAAGTTCATCTCCGATCTCGGCGCCGACAACCTGCCGTGGGCGCAGCTCGGCGCCGGGTTGATCATCGGCCTGCTGATGCACGGCTATGCCGTGGCCGCGCAGCGGCTGCCGAGGCGCGCCGTGATTCCGGTGACGCTTGGCGCGCAGGCGGCGCTGCTCGTCGTGCTCTGGCTGCTCTTTCGGACCGGCGCCGCGTGGGTCTCGGTGGCCCTCTTCGTGACGGGGCTGATGCTCGGCGTGCAGCTCATCAGCCAGTTCTGGACGCTGGCCAACGACATCTACGACGCGCGCCAGGCCAAGCGGATCTTCGGGTTCATCGGTGGCGGCGCGGCGCTCGGCGGCGCCATGGGATCCGCGGTGACGGCCTTCGCCGTGGCGCACGTCGGTACCGAGAACCTGCTGCTCGTCAGCGCGGTCTGCCTGGTGGCCGCCATCGTCGTCGTGACCGGCGTGTTGAAGCAGCAGCCGGGCGCACCCGTCAGCCTGGCGATCGAAAAACGCGGCGTGGGCGCGGGCGAGGCCGTGCGGCTGCTTCGCCGCTCGTCGCAGCTCCAGATCATCGCCGTCATCATCGGCCTGGGCGCACTCGCGGCCGGTGTGCTGGATCAGCAGCTGGTGATGGCCGCCGCCGACGTGAAGGGCGCCGACGCCACGGACGCCATCGCCGCGTTTCTCGCGCAGGTTGGCCTGTGGGTCTCGGTGATCGGATTCGTCGTGCAGGTGGGGCTGACGAGCCGCATCCATCGATCGATGGGCCTGGCGTTCGCCTTGATCATCCTGCCGCTGGCGCTCGGGGGCATGGCGGTCGTCGTCATCGTGACCGGTGCGCTCTGGGCCACGGCCGCGGCGCGCACGCTCGACAGTTCGCTGCGGTACTCCATCGACAAGACGACGCGCGAGGTGTTGTATCTGCCGCTGCCCGCCGAGCTGCGGCAGAGCGCCAAGCCGTTCATCGACGTCACGGTCGATCGCATGGCGAAAGCGCTCAGCGGGCTGGTCGCGCTCGTGCTCATCAAGCCGTGGGGGCTCGGACTGTCGTGGCAGCAGTTGAGCTACGCCACGCTGGCGCTCAGCGTCGTGTGGATCGCGGCCGCGCTCGTCGCGCGGCGCGAATACCTTCGGGCGTTCCGCCGCGGCCTCAGCACGCGCAGCGTGACGCCGGCGGCGATGAACCCGAGTGCCGCCGATCAGGCCACGGTCGAGGCCCTCGTCGAAGAGCTCTCGAGTCCCGACGACGCCTCGGTGGTGCTGGCCATCGACATGCTCGAGAACCTCGAGAAGCGCAACCTGATCACGCCGCTGCTGCTCCACCACCGGTCGGCGATCGTGCGCGCCCGCGTGCTGGCGACGTTCGACGCGCCCCGGCGCGCCATTGGTGAGCACTGGGGGCCGGCCATCGAGCGGCTCATCGACGACGAGGACCCGGCGGTGCGATCGGCGGCCATGCGCGCGCTCGCGGCCATCCGGACGCAGGACGCGTCCGCGCTCCTGACGCGCTATCTGGACGACCCGGCGCCGCGCGTGGCCGCGGCGGCGGCCGTCATCCTCGCCACGTCCGATGGCGAGGACGAGCGCGAGGCGGCACGGCTCGCGCTCGAGCGACTCGCGGGCGACACACGCGGCGTGGCCGCCGAGGCGCGGCGCGCCGTGGCGGCCGCGCTGGCGGCCATCCCGCACCCGGCGTTCCAGGCCCTGCTGGTGTCGCTCGTCCACGATCCGGACGTCGAGGTCGCGCGCGAAGCGATCCGGAGTACCCGCGCGGTGGGTCTCTCGAATCCGTTGTTCGTCCCGGCCCTCTGCGCGCTGTTGAGCCATCGGCTGCTGAAACGCGACGCGCGCGACGCGCTCGTCGGTTACGGCGCCGAGGTGGTGCCGGCGCTTGCCTACGTGCTCCGCGATCGCGACGAGCACGCCTGGGTGCGCCGCCACATCCCGGCCACCCTCGCACGGCTGCCGGTGCAGGCGTCGATGGACGTGCTGGCCGGCACGCTCGACGAGGCCGACGGGTTCGTCCGGTTCAAGGCGATGGAAGCGATCGACGCGCTGCGCCGGTGCGACCCGGCGCTGCGGTTCGACGCGGCCGCGATCGACCGTCTCGTGCGGCAGGAGTGCGCGCGCGTCTGCACGTATCTGACACTGCGCCAGAACATCCTGCGCGCCGACGACACGGCGCGCGACACGCTGCTCGTCCGCGCGCTCGGCGACAAGCTCGATCGCACGCGCGATCGTATCTATCGTCTGCTGGGCCTGATCTATCCCTGGACCGACATCGCCGACGCGCGCTTCACCCTCGAGCACGGATCGGGCCGCGCGCGGTCGAGCGCGCTGGAGTTCCTCGACAATCTGCTGCGCGGGCCCATCCGGGCCGACGTCATGCCGCTTATCGACGACGCGCCCATCGAGGAGCGCGTGCGTCACGCCAATCGCGTGCTGAAGACGCGGCCGCGCGACCTGCCCGACACGCTGGCGCAACTGATTCACGACGGCGATCCGGTGGTGTCGGCCTCGGCCATCCACATGGTCGAGCAGCGCGGGCTCTGGGCGGAACTGGGCGACGACGTCGAATACGCGCTCGCGCACCGGCCGGTCAGCGACTGGTACGTCTTCGAGGCGGCGTCGTGGGCGCTGGCCTCGAGGCGCGTGGGCGAGCGGCGCAGCGCGCTCTGGCTCGAGCCACTGCCCGCCGTGGAGCTGGCGAATCGACTGCGCGCCGTTCCGCTCTTCGACTTCGTGTCAGTGGACGAGCTGTTCCGCATCGCGCGCGCCGGCCGGCAGATCGGGCACGAGAGCGGGCATCACGTCTACCAGAAGGGCGCGAGTGCCGACGCCGTGCAGTTCCTGCTCGACGGATCGGTGCGGATGTCGTCGGACGCGCACATTCGCGATCTGGAGGCGCCTGCGGCGCTGGCCTTCGACGCGCTCGTCGAGGGGCGGCCCATTGGCGCGGCCATTCACGCGGTCAATCGAGCGGTGTGCCTGCGCATCGACGGCCTCGAGTTCCTCGCCATGCTCGCCGACAGCACGGACATGGCGCAGGGGCTTTTCCGGATGCTGCTGACCGGCACGCCACGCGGGCCGCATGTCCCGGCGCGGCCGCGTGCGCAGACGCGCCCGGCCGACGGGCGCCAGTCGCCGCTGCAGCCGTTCGATACCGTGCGATCGCTGCGCGAGCATCCGCTGCTCGCGTACGCGACGGTGGAGCAGCTGCTGCCGTTGGCGGCGGCGGCCGGTGATGTGCCGTTTCGCGAGGGCGACGTCGTGTGCCGCGAGCTCGATCGACCGTCGGTGATCCACATCGTCGACGGAGTCGTGCGGGTCGAACACGGCGACGGCGCGATCGTCGCGGGTGCGGGATCGACCGTGGGGCTCGAGGAGACGCTCGCGGGCGAATCGATTGGCGGCCGCGTCGTGGCGGCGTCGAACGGTCGCGCCCTGCGGATCGAGCGCGACGTGGTGTTCGGCGTGCTCGCCGATCACAGCGAGCTGCTCCAGAGCCTGTTCAGTGGCGTGTTGAGCCGGAAGCAGGAGCAGCCGGCGGAGCACGTCGTCGCTGGCGAGTGAGGCACGTGTCCCGGAGGTGTGGCATGAGTCCGAGCAAGTACATCGGCGTGGTTCTCGTTCTGGCGTTGACCGCATGGCCCGTCGTGGCCGACGAACCGTCCTGGCAGCAGCCCGCGGCGCCCGAGGCCGCGCAGGAGGACGAGGTCAAGGAAACAGCGGCGGTCTACCAGGGCGACGAGGCGGAACGGTTTCTCGCGAGGGCGCGCGTCACGCGCATCCAGTCGGTGGGACAGGGCGTGACCGCGCCGCGCCGCGTCACACTCGTGCACGACGGCGTGACGCGCACGGCCGTCTACAAGACGCTCCACGAGGAGCGGCCCGGCATTACCCAGCTCAATTCCGGTCAGGTCGAGGTCAACTTCGTCGACACGTGGCGCACGGAGATTGCGGCATATCGCGTGGATCGCATGATTGGCCTCGGCCTGGTGCCGGCCACCGTGGAGCGCAGCGTGCGCGGCGTGCCCGGCTCGCTGCAGTGGTGGGTGCAGGTGGAGATGCCGGAAGCGCAGCGGGTGAGGAACAAGATTCTGCCGCCGGACACCGAAATGTGGAACCGGCAGCAGTTGAACATGGAGCTGTTCGACAATCTCATCTACAACACCGATCGGCACCTCAACAACATCCTGGTGACGAAAGACTTCGAACTGCGGCTCATCGATCACTCCCGGACGTTCCGCACGTTCACCGAGCTCAAGCCGGATCACAAGATGACGCGGTTCTCGCGATCGCTGCTGGCCGCGATCGAGGCGCTCGACCAGCAGGAGCTGCGCAAGCAGATCGGGCGGTACGTGTCGCGATCGCAGATCGATACGATGCTGCGCCGCCGCGACGCCATTCTGGCGCTCGCCCGGCAACTCGTGGCCGAGCGTGGTGAGGCCGCGGTGCTGTTTCCGTAGGGGCCGGCGCGAGCTACGGCGCGCGGCGTTCGAAGAGCACCTCGCGGCGATCCTCGTAGATGGCGGTGAACACGCCGTCCTGGATGTCGAGGGCCGAGGCACGGCCGCCGGGGAAGAAGGGCGCGCCGAGCAGTCCCGTGTCGATCTGCACGACGCGGCCATCGTATCGCGCGCGCATCCGGTAGCCGGGCGGGCTGGTGTGGCCGACGACAATCGTACGGGCGCCAATCGCCTCGAGAATGCCGTCGACGTCCGCGACGGTGAGCGGCGAGTCGTCGGCCGCCAGCCCGCGATACCAGACCGGGCCATCGGAGCCCACGGCCAGCGATTGCTCGAGCGCGGGATCGTCGGGCGTCGTGAAGGTTTGAAGTTCGGTTCGCACCGTGGCGTTGATGGTGTCGCATCCGAGCGCCGCCACCTGGGGGCTGATGCCGCCGTGTACGAAGGCGACGTCGTTGACGCGGACCATCGTGTCGCGCTCGCGGAGCCATCGGCCGTACGGCCCGGTGGGCTCGAAGGCCATCTGCATTTCGACGAACCCGAGGGGAATGGCGTCGAAGAACTGCCGGCGAAACGCCCGCTCGTCGAACCGCTGGCCCGCGGCCTTTGCGCGGTTGGCCGCGCTCTCGCGGACGGCCTCGTAGTAGCGCTCGCGCAGGTCGCTGGAATCGGCCGTGCGGAACGCGGCGTATTCCTGCGCGCTCACGTAGCGCATGTCGCGGGTGAGCCGCATGATCTCGTGATTGCCGAGCAGCACGTGGACGGCGCCACCGGCCTCGGCGGCTTCGCGTTCGAGCCGGCGCAGCAGGTCGAGTGCGCGGCGCGAGTGCGCACCGCGGTCGAGCACGTCGCCGGTCTGGACGAAGATGGTCCGGCCGGCGGCCCAGCGATCGCGCGAGTCGATGATCCCCGCCCGGCGCAGGATGGCAATCAGGCGGTCGTAGCCACCGTGGATGTCGCCAACCGCCACCACGCGCGCGTCGGTGGTGATGGCGCACGATGACGATGGCGGGGCGGCTGATTGTGCCGGGGCGGCGGCCGCGGCGCTGGCCGGCGTCGTGCCCAGGACGAGCCAGGCGAAGAGGACAATCAGCGCCACGCC
>CAZVHY010000156.1:0-1667 GCA_964627115.1 uncultured Solibacteraceae bacterium
CGGCACATGGACTGGCAGGCCCTCTCCGTCTCGATCTGGCTCGGCATCGGCACGCTCGTCGTGCTGCTGCCCTTCGGTCTGGCCGCAGGACATCTCCTCGCCACGCGCCGGTTTCCGGGACGCGCCGTCGTCGAAGCGCTCGTGGCCGTGCCGCTGGTGCTGCCGCCAACGGTGCTCGGTTACTACCTGTTGACCGCGTTCGGCGTGCGGTCGCCGCTCGGCGCCGCGTTCGAACAACTCGTCGGCCACGCGCTCGCCTTCTCGTTCCCGGGTCTGCTCGTCGCGTCGGCCATCGCCAATATTCCGTTCGTCGTGCAGCCCATCCAGCGTGGCTTCGAGGCGATTCCCACTGACGTGCGCGAAGCCGCGGCCTGCTGCGGCCTCACGCCGTGGCAACGCTTCCTTCGTATCGATTTGCCGCTCGCATGGCCCGCGGTCATCACCGCCGCCATTCTCGCCTTCGCACACACACTCGGCGAGTTCGGCGTCGTCCTCATGGTGGGCGGCAACATCCCGGGCGAGACGCGCACGATGAGTATCGCGATCTACGACCGCATGCAGGCATTCGACGATCGCGCCGCGGGACTGATGGCCGCTGTCCTGCTGACCGTCGCCGTGGCAGCACTCGCGATCACCACCGCCCTCTCCCGGAAGATTGGGCGGCGTCATGGGTGAGCGCGCGCTGTCGGCCGCGATCCGTCAGACGACACCCGTGCCGATCGACGTGACGTTCACGTGCGAGCCGGGTGACGTGCTCGGCGTCTACGG
Source organism: uncultured Solibacteraceae bacterium (assembly GCA_964627115.1). GTDB lineage: Bacteria > Acidobacteriota > Vicinamibacteria > Vicinamibacterales > SCN-69-37 > SCN-69-37. Next base: position 769 of record CAZVHY010000156.1, read on the forward strand.
CCCGTCGGGCAGCGGCAAGACGACGATCCTGCGCACGATCGCGGGGTTGCACCGACACGGCAGCGGTGTCGTGGCGGTTGGCGGCGACGTGTGGATGGACACGACGGCCAGTCGCTGGCGTCCGGCACACGAGCGTCGCGTCGGGTTCGTCTTCCAGGAGTACGCGCTCTTCCCGCACATGACGGCACTCGGCAACGTTCGAGCCGCGCTCGGTCACCGGCCGGCGCACGAACGCCACGAACGCGCGCAGCACCTGCTGACCGCCGTTCAACTCGCCGACAAGGCGGACCGTCGTCCTGCCGAACTGTCGGGCGGCGAACGCCAGCGTGTCGCGCTGGCTCGCGCGCTGGCTCGCGAACCGGCCGTGCTGCTGCTCGACGAACCGTTTTCTGCCGTCGACCGGGCCGTCAGGCGTCAGTTGCAGGATCTCGTCGACACGCTTCGCCGATCGCTCGATGTGCCTCTCGTAATCGTCACGCACGACTTCGACGACATCGTGCGGCTCGCGTCACATCTGTTGATTCTCGATCGCGGCCAGGTGATCGCCTCGGGCACGGTCCGCGACGTCACCGCGCGGCCCGATCTGCCCTGGCTCGGCGAAGCGGCGGGGGCAGGCACGGTGATCGATGCCGAAGTCACCCGCGTCGACGCGGATCGCGGCCTGGCGGATCTCGCCTTCGACGGGGGGACGTTCGTGGTTGCGTCGGGGGCGCTTACTACCGGGCGGCGAGTCCGCGTGCGTGTGCCGGCCCGCGACGTCATCCTCGCGTCGGAGGCCCCGGCTGGTCTCAGCCTCCACAACGTCCTGCGCGCGGTGGTCATGGCGGTCACCCGCGACGCGCCACGACGCCAGGCCGTCGTTCAGCTCGCGATCGGCGGCGAACGCCTGCTCGCCGAGG
>CAZVHY010000156.1:1767-8238 GCA_964627115.1 uncultured Solibacteraceae bacterium
CGACGCCAGGCCGTCGTTCAGCTCGCGATCGGCGGCGAACGCCTGCTCGCCGAGGTCACCGACGACGCGGTGGAACGACTGTCGATCCGGCCGGGCCAGACGATTCACGCGCTCGTGAAGTCTGTGTCGCTGCAGGTGTTGCCGCTGGCGTGACGAGCAGGGCCGACACCCGCCTCCGCTGCACAGCTCCGGCGGGCAGGCAGGGGTCGGCCCCCGCCCCGTGATCGTGGGGGCGGGCCCCCGTGCCCGCCCGATCACCCCAACCGGTCGTCCGGCCTGTCGGACAGCTCAACGAAGAAGAACGCGTGCACGGCCCCGAATCCGGGCATAATCTCGGCGGATCACTTCCGCATTCACCAGAGGACCGTCGTCATGCCCAACCCGCAGACCACCCGTCGAGATTTCATGCGTGCCACCGGCGCGTCGCTGGCCGCCGCATCGATTGGCTCCACGCTGACATCGGCCGACCAGGGCGCCGCACAAACGCCGCCGGCCAGGACGTTCGGCTACGCCATCGTGGGCATCGGGTCGCTGGCCGAGAGCGACATCCTGCCGGCGTTCGCCAACACCCAGCGGTCGCGCGTGATGGGCCTGGTGAGCGGCGATGCGGCGAAGGCGAAGGAAACGGCCGCGCAGTACGGGGTGCCCGAGCGTGGCATCTACACGTACGACACGTTCGATCGCATCGCGGACAACCCGGACATCGATGCCGTGTACATCGTGCTGCCGAACAATCTGCACGCCGAGTACACCATCCGCGCCCACAAGGCCGGCAAACACGTCATCGTCGAGAAGCCGATGGCCAACACCGTGGCCGACTGCGAGGCGATGATTGCCGCCGCGAAGGCCGCGAATCGTCAGCTGCTCGTCGGCTACCGGCTGCGCTACGAACCGTTCACGCAGGCGATGGTGCGGATGCAACGCGAGAAGGAATTCGGCGACACGAGGGCGATCGTCTGCGAGGCCGGATTCAGTATCGGCAACCCGGCGCAGTGGCGCCTGCAGAAAGCGGCGGCCGGCGGCGGCTCGATGATGGACATCGGCATCTACGCGGTCAACGCCGCGCGCTACCTCTCAGGTGAAGAGGCTGTCGAGGTGAACGCGACGGAGTCCACCGACCGCAACGATCCGCGCTTCAAAGAAGTGGAGGACACGATTCACTTCCACATGAAGTTCCCGAGCGGGCTGATTGCGAGCTGCATCTCGAGCTACGGCGTGAACCTGAACCGCTTCCGCGTGCACGCGCAGCGTGGATCCTTCGAAATGGAGCCGGCCTGGAGCCGAACCGGCCTGCGTCTGCGAGTGACGCGCGGCAACGTCGTCGAACAGCGTTACCTGCCCCAGCGCGACCACTTCGCGTTGATGATGGATCACCTGGCCGAAAGCGCGGCTGCCGGCAAAGCGCCACTCACCGATGGCATCGACGGCCTCAACGACATGAAGGTGATTGAAGCGGTGTACGAGTCGGTGCGGCGCCGTCAGCCCGTGTCGATTGCGTGAACCCCACCGACTAGAGCGTAGGGGCCGGCCTCGTGCCGGCCCACCTCTTGGGCGGACACAAGGTCCGCCCCTACGGCGTCGTCGTCACGCTGATTCGAATCCTCCGGTACTCCGTCTGACCGCGATCGCCTTCGAGGCCGATCGGACCCGTGGCCGGAATCTTCAGCGCGGCTTCGAGCACCTCGCCGTTGCACGTCACCTCGGCGACGCCGCCGCGGACCGTGACGACGAGCTCGTTCCAGTCCTGTGGACGATACCGCTCGAGCTTCGTGTAGGGACCGGCCAGCCCGTAATCGCGGACCTGCAGCTGCGTGCGCCGCAGATACAGGCCGCTGTCGGCGAACGGCGTTGCGCGGAACTCGAGCTTCAGCACGAAGTCGTCGGGAAATTCACGCTCGGTCCACAGCTGCTGAATCTTCCGGTATTCGGCAGGCGTCGTCACCACGATCCGCCCGGCCACGACGCGGAATCGTCCATCGAGGCTTGCCTGCTGACCGGCGAATGACGTCGTCTCGGTGACGAACGGCCACTCGGCTGCCGCAGCGTCGGACGCCTGCCAACGACGCGCACTCTCCTTGTCGGCGTCGGTCGTCGGCCGATATCCCCATCCCGTGAGATCGCGACCGTTGAACAGCCGCTCGAATCCGTCTTCCGGCGTGAACGTGTCCGGCGCGACTGCGAGCAGACCGAGGCCCTCGAACACCGGCCGCAGCGCCGATGCCCACTTCGCATAGCCGGCGTCATTCGGGTGCAGGAGATCGGGAAACTCGCTCTTCGGCGCGTCGCCATTCGCGTCGGCGAAGAGACGGAATGTCTCAATCGGAATCACCTGCGTATCGTTCTTGACGAGCGCGAGCACGCGCCTGTTGATCTCCCGAATCTCGGCGGACGGCCGTTTCATGCTCGCGGAGCTCGGAAACACGAGCGACAGGACGATGGGCATCTGCGGGTCGTGCGCCTTCAGGCGACCGAGCAGGAGACGCATGTTGTGCTCGACCATCTCTGGTGTCGCGCCTTCTTCGAGATCGTTCGTCCCGACGAGCAGCACGACGGCCGATGGCGCGAGCGCGATCACATCCTCGTCGAGCCGGATCAGCACGCCGCGCGTGGTGTCGCCGCTGATGCCGCGATTGGCGATCTTCATGCCCGGAAACGCATCGCCCATCGTGCGTTCCCACTGCTGCGTGATCGAGTCTCCAAGGAACACGACGGCATTGCGATCGCGTTCACGCTGCGTGTCCCACATCGCGCGGCGCGACTGCCAGAGCTTCTGGAACCAGTCGTATCGGCGTACGGGGCCGACACCAGGCAAGCCGTCGTCGGTTGCAGGGATGGCGAAGCGATCGATCGTACCAGCTGGCTGCTGCGCGTACGTCGGCGCCGCGACGCCACAAATCGCGAGTATCAGAACGACGCGCGCGAGTGCACGAGATACGACAGGAGGAAGTCGACGCATGCGGGGAGCATAGCTGAAGTTGTCACTTCTTCCGGGGCGGCGACGACGGGCGTGGCTTGACCGGCTGTTCGGCAGGCACGACCTTCGACGATGGTGTCTCCGTCGGCGCGTGTAGCGTCCGGACCGCAGAGGCGCCGGACATCTCGAGATCGTCGAGGCCAAGCATCTCGATGGCCTCGAGTTCCACGACCGCGCTCGACGTCTCGAGTGCAACAGCGGCGGCCCGTACTGGTGTGACGGGCGCGAGGTGCGTTCGCGAACGCGCCTCGGTCTTCACCGCCGCGCGCTCGTCGACGGCCTGCTGAATATCTGACACCCACTGGCCGCCAATGGCGCCGGCGGCGGTCAGCACCAGCGCGAATCCTGCCGTGAACGTTGCGGGCACGTACGACATGAGGTCATCCTCGCGAACCACGTATTTCAAGGCGCGTGCCAGCCCGAGGACCGTCAGAAACCTCGACTCGCCGCGGCAACGGGGAGTTCACCATGCCGCGAACGGCTTACGTGCGTGAAGAGTCGACATAGTCCAGTACGCGCTCGGCCATCAGCTCCCTGGCGATGTAGCATGCAGGCGCGGAGGGCAACGAGTGGTTCAAGCGGGTGTGGTGGTGTTCTGTGACGGAGCGGCCAAGGGGAATCCCGGGCCGGGTGGCTGGGGCGTGGTGATTGCCTCGCCGCAGGGCGAAGTGACGGAGCTCGGCGGACGGGCCGAGCACACGACGAACAACAAGATGGAGCTGACGGCGGCCATTGAAGCGCTCACGCACATCCGCGACGTCGCCGGTCAGGTCGATGTGTATACGGACTCGACCTACGTCATCAAGGGCATCCGCGAGTGGATCCACAACTGGCGCCGCCGCGGCTGGACGACGATGGACGGCACGCCGGTGTCGAATCGCGAGCTCTGGCAGGAGCTCGACCACGTGGTGAACGAGCGAGGGCGCCGGCTGGTCACCTGGCACTACGTGCGCGGCCATGTCGGCACGCCGGGCAACGAGCGCGTCGACGCCATTGCCGACGGCCTTGCGCGTGGCATGCGCGTGACGCTCTATCAGGGACCGCTCAGCGGCTACGACCTGCCCATCTTCGACGTGCCCGATGACACGTCCGTCCCTGCGCGCAGCGCCTCATCGTCTCGTTCGTCGAAGACGCCCGCCTACTCGTATCTCAGTGTCGTCGACGGCCAGCTCGTGCGTCATGCCACGTGGGCCGACTGCGAATCACGGGTGAAGGGCCGATCCGGCGCGCGGTTCAAGAAGGCCGCAAGCGCGGCCGACGAGGCCCGGATCCTTCAGGACTGGGGCGTGAAGTAGCGCCGGGTCAGCCGACGCGATCGACGAGATCCGACAGCGTCGTGTCGAACCCTCGCGCAAGTTTGACCAGGGCCTTGATGGACGGGTTTCGAATGCCCGCTTCGATACCCGCGATGTAGGAACGATCGAGATTCGCGCGTTCGGCCAGGACCTCCTGCGTCCAGTGTCGAGCATCTCGAAGATGGCGAACGCGCAGGCCCAGCGCACGCAGGATGGGATCGCGACGCTCGGGCACCGCCCAGCCTCGCGTTTCCAGCCCTTGCCTGTCGATTGACGATCAGTAACAATCTCCTATCGGTAACAACGCCGCATGCGGCCCGACATGGAGCAGTGGTTCCTCAGCGACTTCGGTGGGATCGAGTGCGAACTGGGAGTGGCCACCGCGCCCGGGGCGGAATTTGTCGCGTGGGCACTCCGCGTGGGCAGCGACGGTCGACGCGCGCCGATCTTCGATCACCGTGGTGCGCTGCTCGTCGTTCGCGGCGGGACACCGGCGGAGGCGCTCGCAGCCGTCCGGCAGCGGACGATCGCCCTGTTCGGGCCTGAGAGCTAGCGGGCCAATGGCTCATGCACTTATTTGGCCATTCGACCACCAGCAAAAATACTTGCTCGGCTCTTCAGCATAGGCGTATATTTAGCGAAACAATTTCTGCACCGTTCTGACAAGCGCGCGGGCACCCGAGTGCTCGCGACGGTCGGGCCACCCTCTTCCTCCTGCCCGATCCGGCTTCCTACTGGCACGCGGTGCGCCAGCAGGAGGAAGTCATGCCGCGCAGTCGCCTCATCGTTGAGCCCCACGGCCAATTGCGCCTCGACCGGTTGATCCGGGCCGCCAGAACGGCCCGCCACGATGCTGAAGGCAGGGACACACGGGCCGTGGCCAGGGCCCTCGACGAGTTTGGCCGGCTCGCGTCGTGGGCCATTCCCGTCCACGGTCTGTTCGTTCCGAACAACAACGACGTCTGCGCCGCGGTGGAAGCCGCCGCCCGCGCGCATCTCGATCTCGACACGGCGAGGCGCGAGTTGACGAGGCATCTCAAGGTCGTTTCCACGTTCGAACAACGCGACGCCATCGAGACCGCACAAACTCAGGTCCGCCTCGTCTACGACGAAGCCTACTTCTACGCTGGCGTGGCATTCGGGGTGACATTCGTCGACTGGCCGTAAGCTGAACGTCCATGAGAAGCCAGCCCATCGTCGCGCTCACGCTCGCTCTGGTGCTCTACGCGGTTGCAGCCGCCGGACCGATGCCGATATCGACGTCGATCGCGCAAGGTGCGCAGGCGCCTGCCGACCTGTTGCGCGGGCGCTCGTCGCGCGACAACGAAACCGTCCGGCGCTTCCGGCTCCTCGATCGGAACGCAGTCTGGACGCCGGCCGGCCGTATCCGCATGCCGTGGACAACGTTCCACACGCAGGGACTGGTCAGGATCGGCGAGGCGTTCTACGTGTCCTCGGTCGAAGTACTGGAACGGTCGGTACGCAACGGTGTGGAGACGGACGCGTTGTACGACCGATCGCTCGATCGATCGACCGGCGCGGGGCGCGCCTGGCTGTTCAAGTTCGCCGCCGATGGGACGCTCGCCGGACAGGTGGATCTGACCGACGACGCGGTGTATCACCCGGGCGGCATCGACTACGACGGCACGTCGATCTGGGTGCCGGTTGCCGAGTACCGGCCGAACAGCCGGAGCCATATCTACCGCGTCGATCCGGACACGCTGACCGCAACGCGTGTGTTCACCGAATCGGATCACATCGGCGGTATCGTGCACAACGTGCGCGCCGGAACGCTGCACGGCGTGAGCTGGGACTCGCGGCGTCTCTATACGTGGCGGTTGTCCGGACCTGGCGGCGACGCGCGCGTCGTCTCGTCGGATTGGGTGCCCAACGCTCAGTTCCACGTGGCGTATCAGGACTGCCACTACCAGGAGATCGAGTACATGCTGTGCGGCGGCGGTGGCGGACTCGATCTCGTGGACCTGCGCGACGCACGCCCGACGCATCAACTTCCGGTCGCACTCGTTGTCGACGACACCGGACCGAACGCGGGCTTGTCGATCACCAACAATGCGTTCTGGCTCGAGCCGAACGGTTCGCACGCACTCCGTGCGTACTTCATGACGGAACGCGACAACCAGGCGGACCTGCTGATCTACGACGTGACGCCCTGGATCAACCGGCAGCAGGCAGTTCCACGGT
>CAZVHY010000157.1:0-2807 GCA_964627115.1 uncultured Solibacteraceae bacterium
GTCAGCGCCCATCGCACGTCGGACGATCCGGTCCAGCGGGTCATGCTCTACGAACGCGCGCGTGACGCTGTTCGTGCGTTGCCCGACGTGGCCGACGCCGCGCTCTCGCTGACGATGCCCGTTGGCGGCGGTCAGTTCACACCGGTGGTGGAGATTGAGGGCGTCTCTGATACACGCGGACCGGTCTGGGCGAATCTGATCTCGCCCGGGTGGTTCACGACGTTTCGGATGCCACTCGTCGCCGGGCGTGACCTGACCGAGCAGGATCGCAGAGGTACGCCGAGGGTGGCCGTCGTCAACGAGACGTTCGCGCGAAAGTTCGTCGCCGATGCGAGCCCCATCGGCCGCACGCTCACGCTGTATCCGGGCTCGCCGTTGACGCTTGGCCCTATTGAAATCGTCGGCGTCGTCGGCGATACCGTGTATGGGTCGGTGCACGCGGCCGCGCCGCCGACGTACTACCTGCCACTGGCACAGTTCGACCATCTGGCGGAGATGGGGATCCGAACCATCAACCTGAGCGTCCGAACCAGGACCGAAGCGCCCATGCAGCTCGCGCCGAGCATCGCGGCGGCAATCGGAGCCGTGAGCCCGCAGGTGGACATCACGTCTCGCCCGTTGCTCGATCGGATCGATGCTGCGCTCACGCGGGAGCGCGTGATGGCGCTGCTCGCCGGCCTCTTCGGTGCGATGGCGCTGCTGCTTGCCGGCCTCGGCTTGTATGGCGTCACCGCATACTCGGTCGCACACAGGCGCACGGACATTGCCATCCGTGTGGCTCTCGGCGCGCCGTGGTGGCGCGCCATCCGTCCCGTGTTCGCGCGGACGGCGGTCCTGGTGACGCTGGGCGTCGTGATGGGGACCACGATCAGCGTGTGGGCATCGAGATTCGTCGAGACGCTGATCGCCGGCGTCGAGCCGCGTGACGTGCTCACACTGGCCGGCTCGACGCTCGTGCTCGTCATCATCGCGGGTCTCGCCGTGTGGCTTCCCACGCGTCGCGCCCGCCGTATCGATCCGGCGATCGTCCTGCGCGAGGGATAGACACGCGGCAGATCGTCTTTGCGATCACTCTCGTCGTGGCCACGGTGGCGGTTCGGCCTCGAAATCAGTAGCTGTCCGCCCCTCGCTGTCGCGCGCACTGGCGTCGGCGCCGTACTTCAGGAGCAGCGCGGCGAAGTCGTCCAGGCCCAGCCGGTGGGCCCACATGAGCGGCGCCAGTCCCGTATCGGACACACAGTCGGGGTCGCGACGGCGCGTCCACGGGTGGGCGCACCAGCGCTGGTCGGGATCGGCGCCGTATTGCAGCAGCACTTCCGCGTGCGGCAACTCGTGGGGCGACATTGCGCGGGCGAGCGGGGGCCAGTCGATGACGGGATCGGCGGTCCGCTCGTTCGGGTCGGCGCCGAGTCCGAGCGCCAGGTGCAGGCGGTCGAGTGGGGGATAGGGCGGTCGCGGGCGCGTATCGCCGCGTGGCGGCGGTAGCGGTACACCGACGATCCACGTGCGCGGATCGTCATGGAGCGCGTCGGCCAGAAGGGAGCCGCTGATGGCGCGATGCGACAGGTAGGCCAACGATTCGCGTTTGCGGATGACGGGATCCGGAAAGACGCGGCTGAGGAGCAGTGTCATGACACCCGGACTCGCGGCGAAGACGAACGCGTTGCCGTCCCTCCAGTCATCGAGACGCGCGTCGGCGCCGGCGTCGAGCAGCAGCGCGACGACGTCGGCCTGATCGAACGCAACAGCCGTCATGAGCGGCGTCACGCCGGACCGCAGAGAACAGGGCGGGTAGGAGCCCCTCGTTTCGAATGGACACCAGCGGACGTTCGGGTCGGCGCCGTGTCGGAGGAGAAGCGCGACAATTTCCGATCGGTGGACGGGCGGCGGTAGGCCCCACTGTTTGTCGATGGCCGTCCGCAGCGGAACGTGGTCGAGTTGGGACCGGGCATTCGCATCCGCACCGGCGCGAAGCAGGGCCAGGACGCGATCGGGCCGGTCTTCACGGATGGCCAGGTTGAGCGTCAGTTGTCCGGTCCGGTCGGCGACGCACATGAAGCTGGCGCCCTGGGCCGCGGCGCCGGCAATGCCGGCCGGCCCCGCCGTCTCGAGCGCGTCGATGACCAACGGCGAGCACACCGGCCAGGCGGTTCCAACAGGTTCTGATTCCGATTCCCACGGGCGCTCGACGACTGGCAGTGCCGTTGGGGCACACCCGGCCAGCAGCAACGCGACGAGGGGCAGCCATCGGACGCACGTCATGGGCCTGTTGTATCTGACACCAATAGTTGAACGTCAGACACCCTGACCCCGCAGGTTCCGTGCAGTCGTGCGAATCCGCACGCTCGTCGTCACCGTGGAACGAGGAGCACCTGGCGACCTGGAAAGTGACTATTGTGACCATCATGACTATCATGTGTCTGGAGGGATTATGGCCAGCTGGACAGTCGCAGACGCGAAAGCGCGATTCAGCGAAGTCATCGAACGGGCCGGTCGCGAGGGACCGCAGACGGTGACGAAAAACGGCCGACCCGCGGCAGTCGTGGTGGGCGCCGAGGAGTGGGAGCGCAAGGCGAAACGGACCGGCACGCTGGCCGAGTTCTTCGCGCGTTCCCCACTCAAGAACAGCGGACTGCAGACCACGCGGCGGACGGACCGTGCGCGGAAGGTCAAGCTGTGAGGTTTCTGCTCGACACGAACGTCGTGTCGGAGTGGGCAAAGCCGCGTCCCGATCCGAATGTGGTGGCGTGGCTGGACTCGGTTGACGAGGACGCCGTTTTTCTCAGTGCCGTCACGATTGGCGAGTT
>CAZVHY010000157.1:2907-8203 GCA_964627115.1 uncultured Solibacteraceae bacterium
GGCGCGTCGGCCGGCAGGCCCGCATCGAGTAACACGCGGACGTGATCGATCGCGCCAGCACGCGCGGCAGCAGTCAGCAGGTTGATGTCGGCCGGTGTCAGTTGCGCCAGCGCATTCGGGTGCGCGCGCAGGACGGCGCGCGCGTCATCAGCGTCGAGCCGCATGCAGGCGCCCATCACCTCGTCCATTGGTGTCACGTCATCGTCCGGCGCACCGTGCGCGCGGAGCAGGGCCGCGATCTCGCGTCGGCCTGCGCGTGTCGCTACGGCGACGAGCGAGCGTCCCACCAGGCGCGGCGCACGGCAGTCGAACCCGCGCGCGAGGAGCAAGTCGATCAGGTCGCGCGGAAACGTGTAGGCGATGCCAACGAGCAACGCGTCCGGCGAGTGTCGATCGATGGGCGGAAGCGCCCACGGCGGAACATCGGAGCGCCACGGTGCCGCGTCACTGAAGGCGACGTCGTGGAACTCGCGGAAATCGATTGGCGTGAAGTGACCACGGCGTCGCGGATCGCTCCTCTGCCACCTCGCGATTCTGGCCTTCAGGGCGTCCTGCACGTCCGGTCTCGCGTGGAACTCGGCGATCGTGTGCGACCAGGGCGGCTGCCACTGAAACAGACGCATGGCGTGTGGCTGCAGCGCCCGCTCGTCAGCGCCGCGCCGCCGGAGCAGCATCATGACCGCGACGTTGTTCGTTCTCATGGCCAGCCACGCGACCGGCGTGGCCAGGCTCCCCGGCGCGTCGTCGCTCGCGACGGTCGCATTCACGTCCGCACCACGATCGACCAGCAGCGTCGCGCATTCGAGCAGTCCCGCCGAGTGACGGCCGCTCAGCCGGTGCAGAGGCGATGCGCACACGTACGCGAGCAGTGGCCATCCGTCGTGCGCCGTGCCCACCAGCGTCGCATCGTCATCGAGATGGCGTCGAAGGGCGTCGACATGACCAAGGGCGGCGGCCGCGTGCGCGCTGGTCTCGGCGAACAGACGGAAGCGGTGCGCCAGCGCCACGCTGGCCGGGAGATCGCCCGCGCGCACGACGGCCAGCAACGGCGCCGCGGACGTCTCGGCGCGGACGAGTACAGCCCAGTTCGAGAAGCCGCGTTCACGGGCGAGGCCTTGCTGCACGTCAGCGAGCGCGGCTGACGCTGCAATGGCCGCGTCGGCCTGTCTGGCCAACCCCGGCAGATGCCGTCTCACCCACGCAAGTGCATCGGGATCTGCCCGGCGAATCGCGCGCGTGAGCTGCTTCGCGCGGGTGCGAAGTCGTTCGAGCGAAGACGACGGCGGATCGGGGTGCGATGCAGGCATGCTACGACCTCCAGAAGGCCCATGTCCGCACCGCCGGGCAGGAAGTTCGTAGAGTTAGACGATCGTGACGATCCGAGGTCAGGTGGGACGCGTCCCTCTCCGCGGACCGGATGCGCCCTGACACGCAGGCGCGACTATAGCAGAGGCGGCGACCGGCGACCGGCGACCGGCGACCGGTCGTCGGTAGTCGGCAGTCCGTAGTCGGTAGTCCGCAGCCCTGTCGCGCCATCGTAAGATCTCCCCATGCCCGACCACGCGTTCTCCGCCAGCCGCCGGCTTCCTCCGCCCGTCAACGAGCCCGTGCGCAGCTACACGCCGGGCAGCGCGGAACGCCTGCGCATCGAAACACAACTGACCGCGACCGCGAGCGAGCGCGTCGAGATTCCCCTCGTCATCGGCGGCAAACGCGTGAAGTCCGGGAAGACACGCGCGGTCGTCATGCCGTGCGATCACCGGCACGTGCTCGCGGACTGTCACCTGGCCGAGCCGCGTCACGTCGCGCAGGCGATCGATGCGGCCGTGACCGCGCAGCGCGAGTGGGCGGCGTGGCCCTGGGAAGATCGCCTCGCCGTGTTCCTCAAGGCCGCCGATCTGCTCGCCACCACGTGGCGCGATCGTATGAATGCGGCGACGATGCTGGGGCAGGGGAAGACGGTGTATCAGGCCGAGATCGATTCGGCGTGTGAGCTCATCGACTTCTGGCGCTTCAACGCGCACTTTGCCGCGGAGCTCTACGCGGAGCAGCCCATCAGCAGCACCGGCACGTGGAACCAGATGGATCACCGGCCGCTCGAGGGCTTCGTCTACGCGGTGACGCCGTTCAACTTCACGGCGATTGCGGGCAATCTCTCGTCGGTCAACGTGATGGTGGGCGGCGCCACGGTCTGGAAGCCGGCGTCGAGCGCCTTGCTCAGCGCGCACGTGCTGATGGAGCTGTACGAAGAGGCTGGCCTGCCGCCCGGGCTCATCAATTTCGTGCCCGGCGATCCGGCTACCGTCACCGACAGGGTGCTCGCGTCGCGCGATTTCGCGGGCGTGCATTTCACCGGCAGCACGGGCGTCTTCCAGTCGCTCTGGCAGGCGATTGGCGAGAACATCGCGAACTACCGCAGCTATCCGCGTGTCGTTGGCGAAACCGGCGGTAAGGACTTCATTGCCGTGCACCCATCGGCTGATCCGCAAGCCGTGGCCGTGGCGATCGTGCGCGGCGGTTTCGAGTATCAGGGACAGAAGTGCTCGGCCGCGAGCCGCATCTACGTGCCGCGGTCGCTCTGGCCCGACGTGCGCGATCGCGTCGTCGCCATGATGGACGACGCACAGATGGGCGATGTGCGCGACTTCCGGAACTTCGTCGCGGCCGTCATCGACCGCCACGCGTTCAACCGAATCCGCGGCTACATCCGGCACGCGCAGCGCACGGCGCGCATCATCCATGGCGGCGGCACCAGCGACCGCACCGGTTTCTTCATCGAGCCGACACTCGTACAGACGGCGGACGCCGGCCACAAGCTGATGCGTGAGGAAATCTTCGGGCCGGTCGTGACCGCGTACGTCTACCCGGACCGGCAGTGGAGCGCGACGCTCGACCTGATCGACACGACGTCGCCCTATGCGCTCACCGGCGCCGTGTTCGCGCGCGACCGCGCGGCCGTGGCCGAGGCATCGACGCGCCTCCGCAACGCGGCCGGCAACTTCTATATCAACGACAAGCCGACGGGCGCCGTGGTGGGACAGCAGCCGTTCGGCGGCGCCCGCGCGTCGGGCACCAACGACAAGGCCGGATCGAAGCTGAACCTGATGCGTTGGCTCAGCCCGCGGGTGGTCAAGGAGACGTTCGTGCCGCCGGTCGACTACACTTATCCGTTCATGAAGGCCGAGTAGGCCGCGACCGTTTATCACCCGGCGGCGCGTTCAACCGGCAGGAGGCGCGAACCAACGTGGCAGCAGAGCAGCAGAAGAGACTCGCGATCGTGGTCGGCGGCGGGCCGGCTCCCGGTATCAATGGCGTCATCAGCGCGGCAACGATTCATGCGCGGCTCGACGGCCTGGACGTCATCGGCATCCAGCAGGGCTTCACCTGGCTGATGCAGGGCAACACGGACCACGTCGTACCGCTCACCATCGAATCGGTCAGCCGCATCCACTTCGAGGGTGGTTCGGTCATCGGCACGGCGCGCGCCAATCCGACGAAGAGTCCGGAGTTGCTCGAGAACGTCGTCTCGTCGCTCCTGAAGCTCGGCGTCTCGCAGCTCATCACCATCGGCGGCGACGACACGGCCTTCTCGGCGATGAGCATCGAGAAGCAGGCCGCCGGTCGTATCCGCGTGGTCCACGTGCCGAAGACGATCGACAACGATCTCGATCTCCCCGCGCACATCCCGACCTTCGGTTACCAGACCGCGCGCCACGTTGGCGCCGACATCGTCAAGACGCTGCTCGTCGACGCGAAGACGACGGGGCGCTGGTACTTCGTCATCGCGATGGGCCGTACGGCTGGACACCTCGCGCTGGGGATCGGCAAGTCGGCGGCGTCCACCATCACCGTCATCCCCGAGGAGTTCGGCAAGAAGATTCCGCTGCGCACGGTGGTCGACACGCTGGCGGGCGCGATCATCAAGCGCCTGGCTGCCGGCCGTGAGGACGGGGTGGCGATCATTGCCGAAGGGCTCGCGCTGGATCTCGATCCGGCGGATCTCGAGGAGCTCTCGGACGTCGAGCGCGATGCGCACGGCCACATCCGGCTCGCGGAGCTCGATCTCGGCGGCATCCTCAAGAAGCGCGTGGGCGCGCGGCTGAAGGAACTCGGCATCAAGCTGACGATTGCCGACAAGAACATCGGCTACGAGCTGCGCTGCTGCGCGCCGATTCCGTTCGACCAGGAATATACGCGCGACCTCGGCTATTCCGCGGCAGGCTATCTCGCGGAGGGCGGCAACGCGGCGATGGCGTCGGTGCAGGACGGCAAGTTCGTCCCGATTCCGTTCAACACGATGCTGAACCCGGAAACCGGCCGCACACGCGTGCGCCGCGTCGACCCGTCGAACCGGTCGTTTGCGATCGCGCGCGACTACATGGTGCGCCTGCGCAAGTCGGACTTCGCGGATGCGAAGAAGGTCGACGCGCTCGCGAAGGTCACGACCCTCTCGCCCGAGGAGTTCCGGAAGCAGTTCGAACCGGTCGTCGCGCACGAATAGACGGGGTATGTCAGGTACGTGAGGTACGTCGGGTACGTGAGGTACGGCAGGTACGTGAGGTGCGGCGGTGCTTCCCGTACCCCACGTACCTGCCGTACCTCACGTACCTGACGTACCTTGCTACTCCCGTCCTCTCCACCTCTTCGCCAACACCCGCGGATCCGCCAGATGCCGCAGCAGCAGGTCGACCTCGCGCACGCCGAGACTTGACGTCAACAGCACGTGCGCGATTTCGAGCGATCGCAGCCACGTGCGCAGACCTTCGCCCAGGTGCGCGGTCCAGTTGGCGAACGCGTGCGCAATGAGCAGACGCCGGTGCGCGTGCGTCGATACACGGGCACTTCGTGTCTCGAGCGCGCGCCGGGCGTCGTCGTGCATGGCGTCGGGCACGGCGGCCATGATGTCGGCGATCGCGTCGTCCGCGCGATAGCTGGCTGAGCGCTGCGCGTCCATGTCGCCGCGAGCCGCAAGGAACGCGACGTCGATCCTTGCCATCAACGGTCCGGCATCTGGTCGCCAGTCGCGCGCGACCTCGACGGCACATGCGAGTCGCGCCAGCGCATCGGCCGGGTCAGCGTTCGCCGAAAGCAGCGCGATCGCCTGGTGCTCCCAGTGCCACCACCCGTCCCAGTCCATGAGCATGTCGGGCCGCAGCGCCGGCGGCAGCCCGTCGCGCACGTCGAGGCCGACATATTCGCCGCCCGGCGGAAACGCACCAGCGTCGGTCACGATCGAGACCGGCGCGTTCGTGTCGAGCATGCCGGCAGCCGTGGGGCAGTAGTGCGACAGCGTGAC
>CAZVHY010000158.1:0-8075 GCA_964627115.1 uncultured Solibacteraceae bacterium
CCGCCGTTCCACTGCACGGAGGACGGCAGGCCGGCGTCGTACTCGTACACGCTCAGCGCCGGCGGCACTTCGGTCTGCAGGCCGCCCTGGCCCAACGTCTGGAGCTGCCCGTACCGAATCGTGACCTGCCGTCTCGACGGCGGGTTGTTGACCTGACCGAAGACGGCGTTGCCCGACGGCCGATCGAAGTACAACCCGGTGCCGCCGCGGAGCACGATCCGCTGGTCGCCGGTCAGGTCGTAGGCCATCCCGAACCGCGGCGCAATGCCGAGCGCCGGCGAGATGTAGGTCGTGATCGGAATGCCCTGGCCCGCCTGGACGAGGCCGTTGGTCGAGTCCCCGGTGTTGGGCACCACCGACCCGATGGCCAGCGTGCTGTTGGCGCCGAGGAACTGTCCGGTCAGCGGATTCATGGCCTGGCGATTCGTGCCCGTGCACGGATAGACGCCATTGGCGCAGCCCGCGACGTAGAGCGTGGGCGCCGCGGCCGCCGACCACTGGTCGGGGAAGAAGTTCGACGCCTGCCCGCGCTCGTCGTACTGCGGCTGCTGGTGCACGAAACGCACGCCGTAATCGAGGGTGAGCCGGTTGTTCAGCCTCCAGTTGTCCTGGATGTAGCCCTCGATGTTGCGGTAGATGTACCGCCCCTCGACGCTCTTCGATCCCTGCGCATACGAGCTGAAGCAGCCGATCGCCGCGTTCGAGAAGCCGAACGACGTATCGCACGGATTGGTCCCGACCGCGTCCTGCTGGAAGTTGAGACTCGGCCCGCCGGCGCCGCCGCCCTGGTGCTTGTAGCTGAAGGTGTTGTAGAACCCGGTCTTGATCGTGTGCCGTCCCAACACCTTCGTGAGGCTGATCGAGAGATCGTTGCCGCCCGCGTCGTTGTGGCTCGGGAAGCCGAAGTTCGGCGGCGCGAGGTTCGGCGTGGTATTGGAGACGCGGTTGCCCCACGAGAAGCTCGGTGGCAGCAGGACCTGTGTCCCATCCCACATCGGCGATCCGCTCTTGTTGAGCAGACCGTAGACGAAGTACCGCTGGTCGATGATGTTCGCCTCGGGGAAGATGAACGGCAGGTCGCCGAGCCCCGCATTGCGGCGGTCGGAGAGCGGGCTCATCGAGAAGGCGTTGCAGAACTGCGGACCGCCGCCCGTGCCGACGCCGAAGCATCCGCCCTGGTGCGCGTAGGTCTTGCCGAACGTGGCCTCGAGGAACAGTGTCGACGTCAGGCTGTAGTTGATGGTCGACGCCAGCATGAGGACGCTCGGGTTCACGAGACGCGTATCGTTCCAGCCCGGGATCGACCCGTTCTGGTTCTGCGTCCGCTGGCGGAATCCGGAGTACTTGAACGAGCCGCGCAGCGACGACGTCAGCTGCACGTCGGCCCGGAACGCCGGCTGATAGGCCATGATCTTCTCGGCCGGCCGGATGCTCTCGTAGTTGTACGCCTGCCCGGCGGGCACGTTGGCGATGTTGGGCTCCGGGTACATCTTCAGGATGTTCAAGCCGGTCCCGTAGAGCATGTCGGCGGGAATCCGTCCGAGCACGCCGCCGTCGGCGAAGCAGGCCGCCTGACTCGTGGCGCTGCACGCCCCGGCGAGCCGCGGATCCTTGACGTAGGGATACAGGTTGCCGTTGTTGTCGGTCGACTGCGAGAAGTCGCCGGCCCGCTCGAGCGCGGTCGGCAGGCGGTACCGCTGGACGTTGCCGCCGCCGGTGCGCGGGTTGAACTCCTGCGCGTAGAAGAAGAAGACCTTGTTGTTGCCGCCGGGCCGGCCGACCGGGCCGCCGATCGAGAAGCCCCAGTCGCGCTGGCTGGAAATCGTCTTCGGATCCCCGTTGAGCTTGTTCACCTTGCTGTTGGCATTCCACGCCGTGTTGCGCTCGACGTCGTACACCGATCCGGCGAAGCGGTTGGTGCCGCTCTTGGTGACCGCCGTGATCTGCAGCCCGCTCGAGCGGCCGAACTCGGCCTGGTAGCTCGACACGAGCACCTTGACCTCGGCAATCGACTCGACGTTCAGGTCGAGGATGGCGCGGTTGCTGCCCGTGTCCATCGTGGACACGCCGTCCATCATGAAGTTGGTGTTGCCGCCGCCCGTGGACGCCCGGTCGCCGACGCGCGTCGTCCCGGTGACGCCCGGCGCCAGCGCCGCCAGCTGCGTGAAGCTGCGGCCGGCGAGCGGCAGGTTCTGGACCGACTCGGTCGCGACGGTGAAAGACCGTTCGCCGGAGCTCGACTGGATGAGGGCCGCCTCGGCACGGACATCGACGACCTCGCTCGCACCGCCGATCGCGAGCACCAGCGATGGGAGGGTCATGCGCTCGCCGGGGCTGACCGGCACGCCGGCCTGCCGCAGCGTCCTGAACGACGGCATGGTGACTTCTATCGTGTAGACGTCAGCCCTGAGGTTGGGGAAAACGAAATCCCCGGTCGCGTTGGTCACGACGGGCGTCGAGCGCGTGTTCTGTGTCTCGCTCACGACCGTGACCGTCGCCCCCGGGAGCACGGCGCCCTGTTCGTCCTTCACGGTCCCGGCAATGACGCCGGTGGTGATCTGGGCGAAGACGGCGAGCGGGACCAACAACAGTCCTGCCGCCACCACGCCCGTGCCGATCCTCCGCAATCGATTCATGTCCCCTCTCCTTTGCTGAGCCCCGAGTGACACGCCACAGAGCCCGGGGCGGGCGCTGATGACAGAAGATCCCCGTGAACGACCGTGTTGCGCAGATCGAGCCGGAGATAATACCACTCAGGATTTCGGCCACCATACAGGTACGTTCTTATGGAGTCAACCGAAAAGGTGATCGTTTCGCGGGCCGAACCACGGCCGCGTGAGGCGCGAGGGCGTGACGCGCGACCCGCGTCAGGCAGGGCTGAACGAGGGGACGGGCGACGGGGTCAGGACGACGATTCGGACGTCAGGGCGAGCTCGGCCGTCTCGCCGCCGAGCAGCGCGCCGCCGAACTCGGCTTTCTGGAGCCGTTCGGCGTCGACCAGGTGCTCGACCATGCAGCGCGACGCCGTGGCGGCGTCGCGGTCGCGGATGGCCTGATAGATCAGCCGGTGCCGCTCGGCCACCGGCTGCAGGTCCCGGCCGCGGTGCGCGGTGCCCTTGCGCACCTCGAAGAACATGCCCGACACCATCTCCACGAGCGACGCCATGATCGGGTTCTTCGACGCCGCGGCCACGGCCCGGTGAAACGCGAGGTCGTACCGCAGGAACTCCAGCGCGTCGCCGAGCGAGACGAACATGCCGGTCACCGCGTCGGAAATCGCCGCCAGATCGTCGCCCGTGGCGCGCTGCGCGGCCAGGCCGGCCACGGTGCTCTCGAGCGACCGCCGCGCTTCGAACATGTCGGTGCGCGAGAAGCCATGGAGCGCCGAGAGGAAATGGAACTGTTCGCTGTCGAGCACGAGCGGGCCGTCGGCCACGAACGTGCCGGTGCCGTGACGAATGACGAGGATGCCCTTGTTCGCCAGCAGTTGCAGTCCGGCACGCACGCTCGTGCGGCTCAGCCCGAGCCGCTGGACCATCTCGCGCTCGGGAGGCAGCTTCTGACCGCGCCGGAGTTCACCCTTCAGGATCAGCTGCCGCACGTGGTCGGCCACGAGCGCCGTCGCCGCGCTGGCGGCGACCATCGGCTTCCGCGTCATGGCAGACATCATACCAATATTGGGAGGCAGGGAGGCGGCAGGCTGGGCGGAGACAGGAAGGCCACGAGGCTTCGAGGCCGCACGGCTGCGGGCGGCGCGGCGGCGGACGGCGCGCCGCAATCGACGAGGGCGCTCATTTCAGCCCGAGCGCTTTGCCGTCGGTCAGCAGGCGAATCGCTTCCTGCAGGCGTCGCTGCTTCGTCTCCTCGCGCTTCGCCGACTCGATCCACGCGAGATACCGCCGGCGGTGCGAGGACGTCAGCGCATCGAAGTGGCGTTGCGCGGCCGGATGACGCGTCAACGCGGTCTGGATGTAGGCCGGCAACCTGGCCGGCAGCGGTCGTTTCGGCGGCCGCGGATCGTAACGCCGATCGGTCGGAGGCCGTTCGATGCCCGACGGTTTCAATCGCCCTTCGGCGTCGAGTTCGGCGTACCGCTTCCGATTCACGTCGGACCATCGGCTGTCGGCCCGGCGCGGCGTGAACTTCCGCGCATAGCGATCGTCATCGAGACGCTTGACTAGACTGTCCACCCAGCCGAAACACAACGCCTCGTCGAGTGCATCCTTGTAGTCGATGGTCGCCACGCCCGTGTGCTGCTTGTAGAAGACCAGCCAGATCTCCGACACCGACGCATGGTGCCCCTCGAGCCAGCCGCGCCACTCGTCGAGTGTCTGCACGTGCATCGTCGTCATGGCGTCCCTCCCGCGGGGCGTAAAGCCCCGCGGCTACGACCGTCTCGCCCCGCAGCCGTGCAGCCGTGCAGCCCGCAGCCCTGTCCCCCCTCACCCCGGCAGCTCGAACCCGAAGTGCCGCTTCGCGTTGTTGAAGCAGACATCCTCGACCAGGCCGCCGACGAGTGCGACGTCCGCGGGCAGCTCGCCGCGCGCGATGTCGTCACCGAGCAGATTGCAGAGCACGCGCCGGAAGTACTCGTGGCGCGGGAACGAGAGGAACGACCGCGAGTCGGTCGTCATACCCACGAACCGGCTGAGCAGGCCCGCGTTCGACAACGCGTTCATCTGCCACTGCATGCCTTCCTTCTGATCGAGGAACCACCAGCCACTGCCGAACTGGATCTTGCCCGGCACCGATCCGTCCTGGAAGTTGCCGATCATCGTGGCCAGCACGTAGTTGTCGGCCGGATTGAGGTTGTAGAGGATCGTCTTCGGCAGCGCGCCGTCCTGATCGAGCCGATCGAGGTACGCGCCGAGCGCGTCGGCCTGCAGGTAGTCGCCGATCGAGTCGTAGCCGGTGTCGCGTCCCATGTCGCGCATGGCACGCGTGCTCGCGTTGCGCCGTGCGCCCAGGTGCAGTTGCTTCGTCCATCCGCGTTCGGCATCGAGCCGGCCGAAGACCACCATCATGTACGCGCCGAACCGCTCGGCCGCTGCGGCATCGACGATGCGCCCGGAGCGCGCGGCATCGAACGTGGCCTCCGCCTCATCGTCCGTACACGGATCGCCGGGACAGTGCGTGAGACCGTGATCCGAGAGACGGCAGCCGGCCTCGTGGAAGTCGTGGTGCCGGCGCCGGAGCACGTGCAGGAAATCCGCGAACCGCACGATGTCGAGATTGGCCGTCGCCGCCAGCCGGTCGACCCAGGGGTTGAAGACGGCCGGCTGATGGACGTCGAGCGCACGATCGGGCCGGAACGTGGGATACACGCGCGTGCGCAGCCCTGAGGCGCGAATGGCCGCGTGCGCATCGAGGCTGTCGGCCGGATCGTCGGTCGTGCAGACGACCTGCACGCCGAAGGCGTCGAGAATGCCGTGCACGCTCAGCGCATCGGTGGCCAGCCGCGCGTTGGCGCGTTCCCAGATGGACGGCGCCGAGTCGCGATCGAGCAGATCTTCGATCCCGAAGTACCGCTGCAGTTCGAGGTGCGTCCAGTGGTAGAGCGGATTGCGCAGCGTCTTCGGGACCGTGTCGGCCCAGGCGAGGAACTTCTCGTACGGATCGGCGTCGCCGGTGCAGTAGCGTTCGGCCACGCCGTTGGCGCGCATCGCCCGCCACTTGTAGTGATCGCCCTCGAGCCAGATCTCGGCGAGGTTCTCGAACCGCCGGTTCGCCGCGATGTCCTGCGGCGACAGGTGGCAGTGATAGTCGATGATGGGCTGCGGTGCGGCGTGGTCGCCGTAGAGGCGCCACGCCGCGTCGGTGTGCAGCAGGAAACGATCGGTGATGAATGCAGGCATGGCGCGGGAACCCCGCGCTATCCTACACCGCGCACTCGCCTTCGGACGTCTCGGGCGCGAAGGCGTGATCCTCGGCCAGATCGATGAAGTCCTCCGGCTTCGCGTCTTCCACCGCCAGCGGTTCGAGATCGGCCAGCAGCTTCTTCACCTTCACGATGTCGACGCGGTTGAAGAACCGCGCCGCCGACTCGTCACCCTGGCGTTCGGCCGCGTAGAGCTCGGCCAGCCGCTCGGCGGCCTGCGGTCCGCGCCGCGCCGGGATCTTCGCCACCAGACGACCGAACGTGGCGCCGTCGATGCTGACGCCGCCGCCGACCATCACGAAGTACTGCGGCGCCGGCCGGCCATCGACCTTCCGGAGGCTGCCCTGGAACCCGACGGCCGCAATGTGGTGCTGGCCGCAGCCGTTCGGGCAGCCGCTCACCTTGATGTCGAGCGTCGGCGCGATCTCGATCAGCCGCGGATTGGCGCGCATGTGCTCCTCGACGTACCGGCCGAGGCCGCGCGACTGCGTGACCGCCAGCTTGCACGACTCGGCGCCCGGGCAGCTGGTGACGTCGGCAATCGTGTCCGCGCCGCCGAGCGGCAGGCCCGTGGCGCACAGCCGCTCGTACAGCGCGCGGACGTCGTCGTTCGGCACCCAGCGGAACACCAGGTTCTGCGTCGGCGTCACGCGCACCTGTCCGTCGCTGTAGGCGAGCGAGAGATCCGCGATCACGCGCATCTGGTCGCTCGACAGATCGCCGAGCGGCACGGTCGCGATGACGGCCGAGTAACCCGGCTGCTTCTGGAACCGCACGTTGGTCTTCGCCCACGCCGAGTACTGGTCGTCGGTGACGTTCAGCACCGGCGCCGGCTCCGGGTGGATGCCGGGCCCGCGCACGTCGCCCGACGTCACGCGGCGCGCGACGTCGGCAATCGAGGGCGCGTCGGCTCGCGCCCAGGCGGGCACCTGCTCGGCCGGCTGCGTCGCCGGGTCGTACGGCAGCGCCACGCCACCTTCGGCCCGCACGTCGGCGAGCCGCGTCTCGAACTCGACCAGGAACTGGTCCCAGCCGAGCTTCTTGATCAGGAACTTGATGCGGTTCTTGTGCTTGTTCTTGTAGTCGCCGAGATCGTGGAACACGCGCACGACGGCGTCGGCCACGTTGAGCATCTCCTCGACCGGGAGGAAATCAAACAGCGGCATGCCGCTCACCGGCATGATCGAGGTGCCGCCACCGACCAGCACGCGGAACCCGCGCCGGCCGTCGACGATGCGCCCGATCAGGCCGAGGTCGTTGATGGTCGCCTTGATGTGATCCTCGGGGCAGCCCTCGAAGCCGATCTTGAACTTGCGCGGCAGCGACGACGCCAGACGATGACGCAGGAAGTAGCGCGTCATGATCTCGGAGTACGGCGTGACGTCGAACGGCTCGCTCGGCGAGATGCCGGCGAACACGCACGACGTGATGTTGCGCACCGACCCGCCGCACGCCTCGCGCGACGTCATGCCGGCATCGGCCAGCCGCCGCATTGCCGGCTCGGCGTCGTGCAGCTTCACGAAGTGGAACTGCATGTTCTGGCGCGTGGTGATGTGACCGAACCCGCGCGAGTACTGATCGGCGACGTCGGCCATCGCATGCCACTGCTCGACGGTCACGATGCCCTGCGGCATCTTGATCCGCATCATGTGGACGTCGTCCTGGCGTTGTCCGTACGTGCCCCGCAGCAGGCGGAAGCCGCGCCACTGGTCCGACGTGATCTCGCCGCGCTCGAACTTGCCGAGCATGTCGGCAAACTCGTCGATGTCGGACTCCTTCGCGAACGACAGGCGCGCGCGGCCTAGGGTTTTCTGATCGTCGTGGACTGCCATGTGTACTCCTCTGCCAGAACTCCGGCGACCGCGTGCGGCATCGAGGCCACGGTCACCACTTCCCCGATGACGATGACGCCGGGTTCGTCCCGCCCGTCCGCGTTCTTCGCGTCATCCTCGACTTCGAGCGCCGCCAGCCCGCCCTGCCACACACGCTGGCCCGGCTGCGACGCATTGACGACAATGGCCACCGGCGTATCGCCGCGCCATCCGCGGCTGACGAGAAAGCGGCCAATCGCCTGGCGATGGCCCATCCCCATCAGCACGACGAGCGTGGCCGATCCCGGCGCGAGCGCACCGAGCAGCGGCTCGTACGCCTCGGGCCCGTGCCCGCTCACCACCACGAACCCTGAGGCCACGCCCCG
>CAZVHY010000159.1:0-5668 GCA_964627115.1 uncultured Solibacteraceae bacterium
GCCGGACGACTGCGCCGACCTGCACGATCGCTACGGGGCTGACTTCACGCAGGCGTACGAGGCGGCCGAGGCCGCGGCAGCCGAGGGGCGCATCCGCCTGCACAAGCGCGTGCGCGCCGTCGACCTCTGGCGGCGCATGCTGACGATGCTGTTCGAGACAGGACATCCGTGGATCACGTTCAAGGACGCGTGCAACGTGCGGTCGCCGCAGCAGCACACCGGTGTCGTGCACTCGTCGAACCTCTGCACCGAGATCACGCTCAACACCTCGGATGAGGAAGTCGCCGTCTGCAACCTCGGGTCGGTGAACCTCGCCGCCCACGTCACGGCCGATGGACTCGACTCGGCCAAGCTGCGCCGCACGGTGAAGACCGCGGTCCGCATGCTCGACAACGTCATCGACCTGAACTTCTACACGATTCCCCAGGCGCGCCGCTCGAACATGCAGCATCGTCCCATCGGGCTCGGGCTGATGGGCTTCCAGGACGCGCTCCAGCGACAGCGCATCCCGTACGCGTCGAGGGCCGCGATGGCGTTCGCCGACGAGAGCATGGAGCAGATCGCGTATCACGCCATCGAAACGTCGGTCGAGCTCGCGGCCGAACGGGGCGCCTATGCGTCGTTCGCGGGATCGCTCTGGAGCCAGGGCATCCTGCCGATCGATTCCATCGATCGCCTGGCGGCTGCACGCGGTGAGATCGTGGTCGTCGATCGCACCGCGCGTCTCGACTGGGCGCCGCTGCGCACGCGCGTGCGCGACGTCGGCATGCGGCACTCGAACGTGATGGCGATTGCGCCGACTGCGACCATCTCGAACATCTGCGGCGTGAGCCAGTCGATCGAACCGTCGTTCCAGAACCTGTTCGTGAAGGCGAACATGTCGGGCAACTTCACGGTGGTCAATCCGTATCTCGTGGCCGATCTGAAGGCTGCGGGCCTGTGGGACGAGGTGATGGTCAACGACCTCAAGTACTTCGACGGCAGCCTGGCCTCGATCGAGCGCATCCCCGACGAGCTGCGCACGCTCTACGCCACCGCGTTCGAGGTGGCGCCCGAGTGGCTCATCGAGGCGGCCGCGCGACGGCAGAAGTGGATCGACCAGGCGCAGTCGCTCAATCTCTACGTCGAGGCGCCGGACGGTCCGAAGCTCGACGCGATGTACCGGCTCGCGTGGCGGAGCGGCCTGAAGACGACCTACTACCTGCGGTCGCGCGCGGCCACGCACGTCGAGCGCAGTACGCTCAAAGGCCCGGACAAACGGCTCAACGCCGTGTCGGTCGCGGCGGCGGCCGCGCCGGCTGCGGTCTGCTCGCTCGACAACCCGGACTGCGAGGTGTGCCAGTGAGCGCGACGGAACGCAGCGCAACCGCCGTCTCGTCCACCGGCCTGGGCGCCATCGATCGAGGCGCGGCCCGCCCGCGCCTCGACGACAAGGCGATGATCAACTGCCGTGCGGACGTGAACCAGCTCCTCCCGCTCAAGTACCGCTGGGCGTGGGAGCGGTATCTCTCGGCGTGCAACAACCACTGGATGCCGACTGAAGTCTCGATGCAGGCCGACATCGCGCTCTGGCGATCGCGCGACGGGCTGACCGAGGACGAGCGGCGGATGGTGAAGCGAAACCTCGGCTTCTTCGCCGCCTCGGAGTCGCTCGTCGCCAACAACATCGTCCTGGCGATCTATCGGCACCTGACCAATCCCGAATGCCGGCAGTACCTGCTGCGGCAGGCGTTCGAAGAGGCGATTCACACGCACACGTTCCAGTACATCTGCGAGAGCCTCGGCCTCGACGAGGGCGAGCTGTTCAACATGTACCGCGAGGTGCCGTCAATCACCGACAAGGCCGCGTGGGCGCTCAAGTACACACAGCACCTGTCCGATCCGCAGTTCGAGACCGGCACGCCGGAAACCGACACCGCTTTCGTCCGCGACCTCGTCGCCTTCTACGTCGTCTTCGAGGGCATGTGGTTCTACACCGGCTTCGCGCAGATCCTCTCGCTCGGCCGGCGCAACAAGATGGTGGGGATTGCCGAGCAGTATCAGTACATCCTGCGCGACGAGTCGCTGCACCTGAACTTCGGCATCGACGTCATCAACCAGATCCGAGCCGAAAACCCACACCTCTGGACACCCGCGCTTCAGGAAGAAGTGCGGCAGATGCTGCACGACTCGTGTGAACTGGAAATCGCGTACGGCCGTGACACCATGCCGCGGGGCCTGCTCGGCCTCAATGCCGACCTCTGCGCGCAGTACATGCACAACATCGCCAACCGACGCTGCGCCCAGCTCGCCCTGGCGCCGGTCTTCCCCGACACGCCGAATCCGTTCGCGTGGATGGCCGAGGCCATGGACATCAAGAAGGAGAAGAACTTCTTCGAGACGCGCGTGACGGAGTACCAGACGGGCTCGTCATTGAAGTGGTAGAGGCGGCGGCACGGCGGCGGGCTGCCCGGCTGCAGCGACCGGATCGACGGTCGCGAAGGCTGGCCGTCGCGTAGCCGCGCCGCCGTGCGGCCTCTCAAAACCGTCCCGGCGGCCGAACGACGATCACTTCGATCTCCACGGATCGACCACCGGGCAGACTCTCGACGAGATAGTTGGTCCGCACGGGACGATGCGGATTCGTCTCGGCGTTGTTGAAGTACGAGCCGTACGCCGTGTTGAACGTCGTCTCGCCTTCGACACGATAGACGCGGAGTTCCGCCACGTCGGCCATCGATGCGCCCATGGCCGCGAGGCGCTCGCTCATCAACGCGAGCGTGGCCTTGCCCTCGTCATCACGCGCCGTGCCTTCCGGCGCGACCACACCGGAAAGAAAGATCAGCTCCGCGCCGGGTGCGACGAGCGCGCCGCTCGAGATCTGGCCCGTCGGCGTGCCGGTCATCCGCAACAACGGATTCTGCGCCTTGGGATCGAAGCTCTGGAACGCCGCGTGCGGCGCCTGCGGCACGGCCCACACCTCGATTTCGACATACCGTCCCCCCGCCCCGAAGCCGGGCGCCGCCCACATCGTCCACGCAGGTGCGTTGCCTTGCGTGCGCTCCGCCAGTGACGCGAATACTGGTTCCCAGCCGGCGAAGTCGACGGCCGTCCGATTCGGCTGCGGCGTCGGCAGCACACGCACGAAGAACGTATCGGACCACTGCAGGCCATGCGCCGCCAGCGACGAGGTCAGACTGTTCATCGCGCCGCGGATGTGCTGTTCCATCGACTCGGGATCAGCAAGGCTGTCGCGGTTCGGGAGCACACCCGACGAAAAGAAGACGCCCGCGCCGGTCGACACGATGGACGTCGGATTCGGTGTTGGACCCGCGAGTCGGATGTTGGGATTACTCGTCGGCCTCGTGCCCTCGACGACGGCCGGGTAGCCGCGTTCGGCCGGGAAGGCGGCAACGACATCGAGCACGACGCGGGCGGAACCGGGCAGCGCTGATGCGCCGACGGTCACGCGCGCCGGGCGACGGCCGCTGCCGAAGAAGCCAGCCCATGCGGTGTTCCAGCCGGCAAAATCCTCGGCGGCGCCCGGTGCGATGGCCGCGCGGACACGCACGAGATTGTCCTTGTCGAGACCAACCTGCGCGAGCCGATCCGCCACGGCGGTCAACGCCGCCGATGCCGCGGCCGCAGTATCAGCCCCGGCGCCTTCGACGCCGCCGAAGACCGCGAGTGTCGAGCCAGCGGCGGCCGTCACCGCCGACGCGTACGGCGCACCCTCGAGCGGCACGACGACCTGGCCGCTCGCCGGGGCGGCAAACGACGCAACAACGGCGATGAGCGCGACGACGGATCGGAAAATCGGACGAGTAGCTCTCGGAGTCATGAGTTCCTTTCGGTTCGTGGTTCCTGGCGGTCGAACGGCTACACGTCTCCCCGGCGCGCGGCCTGCACGAGATGGTCGGCTGCGCGGAACGCGAGCGCCATGATGGTCATCGTCGGCTGGCCACGCGACGACGTCACGAGGCTGCTGCCGTCGACCATGAAGAGATTGGGGACGTCGTGCGAGCGGTTGAATCGGTCGACGACCGATGTCTTCGGATCGTTGCCCATCCGGCACGTGCCGAGCAGGTGCACGCTGCCGGTCGAGCCCGTCTGCGAGGACGACCCGATCGTCTTGAGCGCGCCGGCCGCCTCCATCAGTTCGACCGCCCGGTCGGCGAAGAACTTCATCGACGCGAAGTCGTTCGGATGGTTCGAATAGGTCGTCCGCAGGGCCGGGCGGCCCCACTTGTCCTTGACGTCAGGATCGAGCGAGACGCTGTTGGTGAACTGCGGCAGCGTCGTGCCGTGCGCGTTGAACGACACCGTGTGCGTGAACTCTTCCTCGAGGATCTTCTTGTAGTCGCTGCCCCACTTCGCGTCCGAGAACACGCCGCTGCCCTGGGCCGACGCCATCGGCCGGCCGCCGGTCAGCGACCGATCGGTAAAGCCGCCGCCGCCCCAGATCCCGTGACGCGGATCGATCGTGTAGAAATCGTGGATGACGCGGGTGACCGGCACGCCCTTGTGCGCGTTGATGGGATGCGGAAAGATGCCGGCGGCGCGGGCGCCGGCGTTGAACATCAGGTTCCGGCCCACGTAGCCGCTCGAGTTGCCGAGCCCGTCGGGAAAGCGACTCGATGCCGACAACAGGAGCAGGCGCGGCGTCTCCGCGCCGTTGGCGCAGACCACCACGGCCTTCGCGGCCTGCGCGTGTTCGACGCCGTCCTTGTCCCAGTAGACCACCTGGTTCACGCGGCCAGCATCGTTGGTATCGACCCTCGACACCGTGCACTCAGTGCGCAGCTCGCACGTGCCCGACGCGAGCGCGAGCGGCACCATCGCCACGGCCGTCGACGACTTCGCATTGAACTCGCAGCCGAATCCTCCGCAGAAGCCGCACTGCATGCACTGAGGCCGCCCGTTGTGCGGCTGCGACAGCATGGCCACCGGTGCGGGATATGCGGTGAGGCCGAGCGATCGAGCGGCGCGCTCGAGGAGCACGCCCGAGGACTTCACCGGCATCGGCGGACAGGGATAGTCGCGCGAACGCGGCGGATCCCACGGTCCGGCCAGTCCCGACACACCAATTTCCCAGTCGACCTTCGTGTAGTACGGCTCGAGTTCTTCGTACGTAATGGGCCAGTCGTCGAGCGTCGTCCCCGGCATCGAACCAGCCAGCGTTCGCTCGCGGAAGTCCTCCGCGCGCAGGCGCCAGAAGTTGCCGGCGAAATGGATGCTGCTGCCGCCGACATTGTGCGCGTAGCCCAGGCCGCCGCCGTCCACGATGCGCGCCGTTTCGTTTTCCGTGCGACGGAACGTCTGCGGGTGGCCCTTGCGGCGCCCCCAGACGAATCCTTCGTTGTTGTTGATGTCCCACTCGTCGTGCTTGAAGTCGGCCGACTGCAGGAACGGTCCCTGCTCGAGCACGACGACCGAGAAGCCGGCCGTGGCGAGCTCCTTGGCCATGATGCCGCCAGCCGCGCCGGAGCCGACGACCACGAAGTCCACGGGTGTGCGGGTCGAGAAGGAGGCTTGCACCATGGTCATCGTCCTTCCCTGGCGTATTCGGCGTCGTAGTAGCCGAAGGGCGGGTGATACATGTGCTGCATCTCGAAACCGAGCAGCGTCCACCCGATGCCGTCTCGATTGCCGCCGTACTCCGGGAGGGAGAACGTGCCGGCAATGGTCA
>CAZVHY010000159.1:5768-8030 GCA_964627115.1 uncultured Solibacteraceae bacterium
GCGGCGATCGCGGCGAACTCGGCGGCTTCGTCAGCGCTGAGGGTCGTGAACGGCGCGCCGGCCGCCTGCGCCGCGGCCGCGATCTCGCGAGCGCTGAGGATGGTGGGCAGGGACAGAACGACGAGCGAATGGCGGAGGAACGAGCGTCGGGACGGGTCGGTGCCGGACATGAGCAGACCTCCTACGGGGGAACGTGTGCGTCACAGGCGAAGGCCTGATACGCGCGACGTTCACCCTGTAGGACACGCTCAGCACCGACAGTGTTCCCTCGTGTCGTCAGTTGGACACTTGTGTCGATCGCGCGGTTTTTTCCGAACATTGCTGTTCGCAAAATGGCGATCACACGCGCGAAAGGTCTAGAACGCGTCGAGCTTCCGTATGCGCGGCACGTGGCGGCCCGCCTCGAACGCCGTCGTCAGCCAGATGTCGACGATGCGGATCGCCAGGTCTTCGGACACCATGCGCTCGCCAATCGCGATCATGTTCGCGTCGTTGTGCAGCCGGCCCACGCGCGCCGACTCCTCGCTCCAGCACAACGCGCAGCGCACGCCGCGATGCCGGTTGGCGGCCATCGCTTCACCGTTGCCGGATCCGCCGAGCACGATGCCGCGCTCGCACGCACCACTGGCGACCGCGGACGCGGCCGGGTGCACGACGTCCGGATAGTCGACCGACTCGCCCGACATCGTGCCGAAGTCGACGACCTCGTGACCGATACCCGTCAGATGTTCGACGAGCACGGTCTTGTAGCGGAACCCGGCGTGATCGGACGCAATGGCGATTTTCATGGCGCACCAACATATCAGTCGCTCGGGGCCGACACGGCGGTCGGCCCCTACGGTCCGCCTCCCGGCCTTCCAGCCTCCTTCCAGCCTGCAGTCTCCCCGCCGCCCTTGACTTGTCCCTGCATCCGCGCCAGACTCGTCTCGTGAAAACTGGAATTCCAGATCAAACCGACAAGCCCCGTCTCTCCGACCCTGATCTGTTCCGCGAACAAGGCTGTATCGATGGCCAATGGGTCGATGCCGCATCGGGCGCGACCGTGGCCGTCACCAATCCGGCGACCGGCCGCACCATCGGCCACGTGCCGTCGATGACGACCGGCGACGTGCGGCGCGCCGTCGCGGCCGCCGATGCCGCACTGCCCGACTGGCGCGCCCGCACCGCGCGCGAACGGTCGTCGCTCCTGCGCCGCTGGTTCGATCTCTGCCTCGCGCACGCCGACGACCTCGCAACGATTCTCACGACCGAGCAGGGCAAGCCACTGGCCGAAGCTCGCGGCGAAATCGTCTACGGGTCGGCGTTCATCGAGTGGTTCGCCGAGGAAGCCCGACGCGTGTACGGCGACATCATTCCCGCCAACACCCCCGGCCGCCGCATCGTGGTCATCAAACAGCCGGTGGGCGTCGTCGCCACCATCACGCCGTGGAACTTCCCCAACGCGATGATCACGCGCAAGGTCGGCGCCGCACTCGCGGCCGGTTGCACGGTGGTTGCGAAGCCGGCAAGTGCGACGCCCTACTCGGCACTTGCCCTCGCGGTGCTCGCCGAACGCGCCGGCATTCCGAAGGGCGTCTTCAACGTCGTCACGGGCTCGGCATCGGTGATTGGCGCGGAGCTGACGTCCAATCCCGCGGTGCGGAAGGTCTCGTTCACCGGCTCGACGGAAGTCGGCCGGACGCTGCTCGAACAGAGCGCGGGAACGATCAAGAAGGTGTCGATGGAACTCGGCGGTAACGCGCCGTTCATCGTGTTCGACGATGCGGACCTCGACAGAGCGGTGGCGGGCGTGATGGCGTCGAAGTTCCGCAACGCGGGACAGACGTGCGTGTGCGCGAATCGCATCTTCGTGCAGGCGGGTGTCTACGACCAGTTCTCCGCGATGCTCGCCGAGGCGGTTGGCCAGTTGACGGTTGGCGACGGCCTCGAGCCAGGCGTGACGATTGGCCCGCTCATCGATGCTGCGGCCGTCGAGAAGGTCGAGGAACACATCAGCGACGCGATTGCGCACGGCGCGAAGGTCTTCGCGGGTGGTCAGCGGCACGCGCGCGGCGGTACGTTCTTCGAGCCGACCATCCTCACCAACGTGCCCGCAGGCACGAAGTTGATGTCCGAAGAGACGTTCGGCCCGGTCGCGCCACTGACGCGCTTCACGACCGAAGACGACGTGATCCGCATGGCCAACGACACCGAGTTCGGCCTGGCGAGCTACTTCTACACGCGCGATCTCGCGCGGAGCTGGCGCGTGGCCGAAGCGCTCGA
>CAZVHY010000160.1:0-721 GCA_964627115.1 uncultured Solibacteraceae bacterium
TCGGCCAGGGTGGTCGTATCGCCCAGGGCCTTGCCGTCGGCGATGTCGCGCAGCAGGCGGCGCATGATCTTGCCCGACCGCGTCTTGGGCAGGTCGGCGGCAAACAGAATCTGGTCCGGCCGCGCGATAGGCCCGATCTTCTTCACGACGTGCTCCTTGAGCTCGTCCATCAGCGCCGGGCCGGCCGGCACCCCTTCCTTCAGCGTGACGAAGGCCGCCACGGCCTGGCCCTTGATTTCGTGCGCCCGGCCCACGACCGCGGCCTCGGCCACCTTCGGGTGATCGACCAGCGCGCTCTCGACCTCCATGGTCCCAATCCGGTGCCCGGCCACGTTCAGCACGTCGTCGACCCGGCCGAGGAACCAGTAGTTCCCCTCGTCATCGACGCGCGCGCCGTCGCCGGTGAAATACACGCCGTCGGCCCACTTGCTGAAGTACTGCGAGACGTACCGCTCGGGATCGCCATAGATGCCGCGCAGCATGCCCGGCCACGGGCGCGTCAATGCCAGGAGTCCTCCTCCCTTTGACACCACGTCACCCGCGGCGGTTCTGATCTCCGGCGTGATGCCCGGAAACGGCCTGGTCGCCGACCCGGGACGCGTGGCCGTCAGGCCCGGCAAGGGCGAGATGAGGATGTGCCCGGTCTCGGTCTGCCACCAGGTGTCGACCACCGGGCAACGCCCGCGGCCGATGTGCTCGTGGTACCACATCCAGGCCTCGG
>CAZVHY010000160.1:731-5192 GCA_964627115.1 uncultured Solibacteraceae bacterium
GCTGGTTGTCTCCATAAATCCCGCGGAGCATACCCGGCCAGGGTTTGCGGATGGCGAGAATGCCGGCGTCGGCTTCATTGCCCTGGTCATCAAGGATTGCAGCATCAATGCCAAAGAACGGAATGGTGGCTGATCCGGGCTTGGTGGCGGTAACACCGGGCAACGGCGTGAGCATATGCCCGCCGGTTTCTGTTTGCCACCAGGTATCGACAATGGGGCAGCGCTCGCCGCCCACGGTGCGGTGGTACCACATCCAGGCCTCGGGATTGATGGGCTCGCCCACCGATCCCAGCAGCCGCAGCGAGCTCAGGTCGCGGCTCGCGGGCCACTCGGTGCCCCAGCGCATGAACGCGCGAATCGCCGTGGGCGCGGTGTAGAGGATCGTAACGCCGTGCTCCTCGATGATGCGCCAGAAGCGATCGCGCTCCGGCCAGTCGGGCGCACCTTCGTACATCACGATCGTCGCGCCATTGGCGAGCGGACCGTAGATGACGTAGCTGTGGCCGGTCACCCAGCCGACGTCCGCCGTGCACCAGTACACGTCCTCGTCGCGCAGGTCGAACACCAGGCGCGTGGTCGCATATACGCCGGTGAGATACCCGCCCGTCGTGTGCACGATGCCCTTCGGCTTGCCGGTCGTGCCCGACGTGTAGAGGACGTACAACATGTCCTCGGCATCCATCGGCTCGGGCTCGGCCACCGGCGAGGCGTCCTGCATCAGCCGGTGATACCAGTGATCGCGCCCGTCCTTGACGTGAATCGGGAACGACTGACCCGCGCGACGCTGCACCACCACGACGTGCTGAATGGACGGCGTGTCCTTCAGCGCCTCGTCGGCCATCTGCTTGAGCTGCACGATCTGCCCGCGGCGATACCCGCCGTCGGCCGTAATCAGCACCGTCGCCTGACAGTCGTTGATGCGATCGCGCAGCGCTTCCGCGCTGAAGCCGCCGAACACGACGTTGTGCACGGCGCCGATGCGCGCACACGCCAGCATGGCAATGGCCGCCTCGGGAATCACCGGCAGGTAGATGGCGACGCGATCGCCCTTCTTGACGCCAAGCGACCGCAGCACGTTCGCGAAGCGGCACACCTCACGGTGCAGCTCGAAGTAGGTCAGCGTGCGGCGATCGCCAGGCTCGCCTTCCCACACGATCGCGGCCTTGTTGCGATGCGCGGTCCGCACGTGACGATCGAGACAGTTGACGCTCACGTTCAGCTTGCCGCCGACGAACCACTTCGCGTGCGGTGGCTGCCAGTCGAGCACCTGCGTCCACGGTTCCATCCACTCGAGCGCCTGCGCGAACCCTTCCCAGAACGCTTCGGGATTGGCCGCTGCGCGCGTGTAGATGTCGGGATCGTTGGCGTGCGCCTTCGCCTGCCATTCCACCGACGGCGGGAAGACGCGGCCTTCGGTGAGCAGGGCGTTGATTTCCGGGGACTTCTGGTCAGACATCGATGCGCCTCACGGCGCGCCGACTCGACCCCGGCGCGTCACGCCTGGGCAGCCGGCGCGGTTGGTTTGCGGAAAATCAGGAGCGCGAGCAGGGCGCCGGCCATGGCGAACACGGCGTAGATGGGCACCGTGATGAGACTGCTGAGGAGGACGTACGCCGGCCCGCCCTCGAAGGCGAGCAGCTGGTCGCGCGCCTCGGGGGGCAGCTGCGGCATCTGCTCCACGAAACTGCGGATGCGGGCGCTCATGTCGCCCACCATCAGGAACATGGCGAGCGAGATCACCCCGCCGACCAGCGCACCGACCACGCCCGACAGCAGGCCCGTCATGGCCGCATCGGCCGTCTCGACGGCCGTCGTCTGGCCCGACTGCAGCATGTAGGTCGTCAACCCGCCGCCCAGCACCACCCAGAGGCAGCAGCAGAGGTTCAGCAGGTTGACGATCGGCAGCGCCGAGACAATGCCGATGAACAGGCCGCCGACGAGTGACGCCTGGAGCCGGCCCATGCCCTTAGTCGTAGTACTCGCGGCCGAGGTGGGTGATGAGCTCCTCGCCCTGCATGTAGCGCAGCGTGTTCTTCAGCTTCATGAGCTGGATGAACAGGTCGTGCTCGGGGTAGAGCCCCGGCGCGTGCATCGGGCTCTTGAAGTAGAACGAGAGCCACTCCTGGATGCCCGACATGCCGGCGCGCTTCGCGAGATCGAGGAACAACGCGACGTCGAGCACGATCGGCGCGGCCAGGATGCTGTCGCGGCAGAGGAAGTTCACTTTCAGCTGCATCTTGTAGCCAAGCCAGCCGACCAGGTCGATGTTGTCCCAGCCTTCCTTCGCGTCGCCGCGCGGCTTGTAGTAGTTGATGCGCACCACGTGGTGCAGCTCGTCGTACAGCCCCGGGTAGAGATCCGGCTGGAGGATGTAGTCGAGCACCGACTTCTTGCTCTCCTCCTTCGTCTTGAACGACTCGGGGTCGTCGAGCACTTCGCCGTCCCGGTTGCCGAGGATGTTGGTCGAGTACCAGCCTTCGATGCCGATCAGCCGCGCCTTGAGGCCGGGCGCAATGATGGTCTTGACGAGCGTCTGGCCGGTCTTCAGGTCCTTGCCGCAGAGCGGCGAGCCGGTCTTCTGCGCGAGCTCCATCAGCGCGGGCACGTCGGCGCTCAGGTTCGGCGCGGCGTTGGCGTACGCCAGCCCTTCGTGAATGGCCGCATACGCGTAGATCATGCTCGACGGAATCGCCGGATCGTTGTCGAGGAGCCCCTGCTCGAACGCCGCGAGCGACTTGTGCACGGGCGATTCGGTCAGGAAAATCTCCGTGCTGCCGCACCAGAGCAGGACGACGCGGTCGAGCTTGTTGTCGGCCTTGAACTTCCGGATGTCGGCGATGAGCTGCTCGGCCAGATCCTTCTTGTTCTTGCCCTTCTTGACGTTGGGGCCGTCGAGCCGCTTGACGTACTGCCGATCGAACACCGCCGGCATCGGCTTGACCGCCGCCAGCTCGTCCTTGATCGCGTCGAGCAGCGACGGCTCGAGCACACCGGCCGTCTTCGCCGCTTCGTAGCAGTCGTCTTCGAAGATGTCCCAGCCGCCGAAGACGATGTCGTCGAGACCGGCGAGCGGAACGAAGTCCTTGATGGCGGGCGTCCGGCTCTCGGTGCGCTTGCCGAGACGGATGGTGCCCATCTGCGTGAGCGAACCGATCGGCTTGGCCAGTCCCTTGCGGATGGCCATCACACCAGCCACGGTTGTCGTGCTGACCGCGCCAAGACCTACGAGAAGAATGCCGAGCTTACCGCCGGCGGGAGCGATGTTCAGACCTGTTGTCACGAGCCGAAACTATATCATTTGACCTCATGGGACTGTTCAAGAAAGCCCCCTCTCCGCACCAGACCGCACTGGCCATGGTCGGCGCGCGGCCAGGCGATCGCGTCCTCGTTGCCGGCCGGCCCGAACCAGCCGTGGTGGCGGAACTCGCGCGCACCACGGGACTGAGCGGCCAGACGCTCCTCGCGATCGACGCATCGGCGAAAGCCGCCTACGACGCGGCCGCCGCCGATGCCGGCGTGCTCGTCGAATCGATCGACGTCGCCGCCGGTTCCACACGGCTGCCCGACACCGGCGGCCATCACGACGTCGTGGTGCTGCACTTCGATCTCGCAACGCTGGCCGGCGATGCGCGTGCGGCGCTGGCGGCCGATGCGATCGCCTCCCTCCGTCCCGGCGGACGCGTCGTCGTCATCGAAGGACGACGGCCAACGGGGTGGTTCGGCGGCAGACACACGACGCTCGGCGACGACGCGGTCATGGCGACGCTCAGCGGTGCAGGCGGCCTCGCCGTGCGCGCGCTCGGCAGCGCCGAAGGCGTTTCCTACTTCGAAGCGCGGAAAACGCGCTAGGATCTCGCCCGTGCGCGTCTGGTTGTTCAGCCTCGGACTTTCCGTGGCGGGAAGTCTCGTGGGGCTGCTCGTGGCCTCGACGCTCCTGTTCTTCAAGCAGGACATCCGCGCCAGGCTCGTTCCCTGGCTCGTGTCCTACGCGGTTGGCACGCTGCTCGGCGTGGCGCTGCTGCACCTGGTGCCGGAAGCGCTCGAAGAGCTCGAGCCATCGACGGCGCTCGCGACACTGCTCGGCGGCATCATCACGTTCTTCATTCTCGAAAAGGCGGTGCTCTGGCGCCATTGCCATGAAGACCACGGGTGCCACGTGCACAGCAGCACCGTGCCGCTCGTGATTGTCGGTGATGCCGTGCACACGTTCGTCGACGGTGTCGTCATCGCCGCGGCCACGCTGACGTCGATTCCGCTTGGCCTCAGCACGGCAGTTGCCGTGGTCGCCCACGAGATCCCGCAGGAAGCGGGCGACTTCGCGGTGCTGCTCGCCGCGGGCCAGTCGCGCCGCCGCGCCGTGCTCCTCAACATCACGTCGGCCATCGGCGGCGTGCTCGGCGCCGCCGCCATGCTCACGTTCGGCGTGCAGACGCCGGCGCTCGTGCCCTACGTGCTCGCGTT
>CAZVHY010000160.1:5292-7938 GCA_964627115.1 uncultured Solibacteraceae bacterium
GTGCGCGCGGGTGATTGTGCGAAAATCGGCGTGCTGGCGCGTGAGGCTGGCACTGTCCTTGCTGCGCAAAGGCGTGCAGCCACTCCTGGCTGGCTCCCACACCGATGTCCACGCTGGTCACCCTCGGCCTCGTCGCTTTCACGCTCCTCGCGTTGCCGGACCGCGCCGTCGCGCAGGTCGCCGACGACGTCCTGGCCGAGCGCGTGGCCGAGTCCGTGCGCACCTACTCCCGCTTCAGCATTTTCGACGACGTCAACGTGCGGGTGACAGACCGGAACGTCGTGCTGACCGGCCGCGTGACGGTCCCGGTCAAGCGCGACGAAATCGGTGACCGCGTGGCGCGCCTCGACGGCGTTCGCCAGGTCACCAACGACATCGGCGTGCTCCCCGTCTCGCAGACCGACGACCGCCTCCGGCGCGTCGTCGCCAACGCGATCTACAACCACCCGAACTTCTGGCGCTACGCCCAGCGGACGCACCCGCCGATTCACATCATCATCGAACACCAGCGGGTCACGCTGACCGGCGTGGTCGAAAACCAGGCCGACCGCGTCCTGGCCTATTCGCTGGCGCAGGTCGCCGGTGTCCTGAGCGTCGAGAACCGCCTGCAGGTGAACCTCCGGTGAAACTTCGGTGACAACCGGCGTTTCCGGCCCCCCACTCGAAACCTGCGGGGCCAGCCGGGCGTAATTTCTGAACCATGACTGTCCGATCTTCGCGACGACTCGGTATCGGCCTCTCGCTGGCCCTCGTGCTCGCGGCCACCTCGGTTGCCGGACAGGACGGCGCCGGCGGCCGCGGGTTTGGCCCGGGTGCCGGCCAGGGGCCCATGGGCGGCCGTGGCATGGCGCCGCCCACCCGCGACGTCGCCGGCCAGACGGCCGTCGGCACCGCATCGGTGTCGGGGACGGTGGTGCTCGACGGGGCCGGCATCCCGGTCCGGCGTGCGCGGGTGAGCCTGGCGGCGCCGGAACTGCGCGGCGGCCGCTCGACCATCACCGACGATCAAGGACGCTTCAGCTTTCCCGCGCTGCCGGCCGGCCGCTACACGCTGACGGCATCCAAGTCCGGGTTCGTCGACATCGCGTACGGCGCCAAACGCGCCGGCCGCCCGGGCACGCCCATCCAGATCGCCGACGGCCAGAACGTCACGGGCCTCAGCATCACCATGCCCCGCGGCAGCGTCATCACCGGCATCGTCGTCGACGAACATGGCGAGCCGTCGGCGGGCACGCCCGTGCGCGCGCTGCGCTTCGCGATGCAGACGGGCGAACGCCGGCTGCAGCAGGTGGGACAGGACCAGACCGACGACCGCGGCATGTATCGCATCTTCCAGCTCCAGCCGGGCGAATACATCGTGAACGCCGTACCGCGCAACGTGAACACGGGCGATGCGCGCCAGGCGCTGGCCATGGAGGTTGCCGCGCTCGTGCAGCAGCTCCAGGCGAGCGGGATCGATACGAACTCGCTGGCTGCAACTGCTGCTGGACAGGGCGGACAGATTGGCGCGCGGATCGCGCAGCTCCAGCAGCAGATGGCAGCCTACGAACAGGAACAGCCAACCGCCTACGCCCCGGTGTACTTCCCGGGCACCACGGTGCCGGAGTCAGCCGTGACGGTGACGCTGAACGCGGGCGAAGAACGGGCGGGCGTTGATTTCCGCCTCCAGCTCGTGCCGACCACGCGTGTGGGCGGGCTGGTCGTGGGTCAAACCGGCGATCTGCCCCCCGGCGCGCAGGTGGCGCTGGTTCCGCGTAACGCGAGCGGCATGCCCAGCGTGCCGGGGCTCGGCAACAACATGGCGAGGGTCGGCGGCGACGGACGGTTCTCGTTTGGCAGCGTCACACCGGGTGACTACTCGCTGCAGGCGCGCGCCACGTTGCGCGACGCCAGCGCCGTGCCCGCGGCGGCTCCGGGCGGGCGCGGTGGACGTGGCGGTCCGCAGGGGCCTGTCGTGCAGGTGCTCTGGGCCGCAGCGGACATCGCTGTCGGCGGTCACCCGCTGCCCGACATCGTGCTCACGCTGCAGCCGGGCATGACCGTGTCGGGCCAGGTGCGATTCGAGGGCGCGGCCACGCCGCCGCCGGATCTCTCGGTGGTGCGCGTGTCGCTGGCGAATCGCGGGCCGCAGACGTTCGAGATGGGCGGCGTGCCGCCGACCCAGGCCGACACGTCCGGCCGTTTCTCCATTCCCGGCGTGGCGCCGGGGCGCTACACGCTGGCGGCGACGATGACCGGCGGTGGCGCGGGCCGAGGTGGCGCACGCGGCGGGGGCGTGCCCGTGGCTGTGGCGCCAGGCACGGCCGGACAGTGGCAACTCAGGTCTGCCACCTACAACGGACACGATCTGCTCGACTTTCCCGTTGAGATCGGCCCGAACCAGAGCCTGCAGAACGTCATCCTCACGTACACCGACAAGGTGCAGGAGCTGACGGGCACGATTCAGGACACGACCGGGCGCCCCACGTCCGACTTCACGATCATCGTGTTCCCGTCCGACAACCGGTACTGGCAGCCGCAGGCGCGCCGCATCAGCGCCACGCGCCCGGGCACCGACGGCCGCTTCACGTTCCGCGGCCTGCCGCCCGGCGACTACCGCCTCACGGCCGTCACGGACGTCGAACCCGGCGAATGGTACGACCCGGA
>CAZVHY010000161.1:0-2829 GCA_964627115.1 uncultured Solibacteraceae bacterium
AGAGGTTATGGCTCTCGATCCGACCTCCATCCCTGCGCTGGCTGCCGACTACGCGTCGAAGGCGCCGCAGGACATCCTCGGACTCGCGTTTCGTGAATACGGGACAGACGCGGCGATCTCGTTCAGCGGCGCCGAAGACGTCGTGCTCATCGACATGGCGTCGAAGCTGGGCGTCGAGCCGCGCGTCTTTTCGCTCGACACCGGCCGTCTGCACGCCGAGACCTACCGGTTCATCGACCGCGTGGCGAATCACTATCGCATCGACATCGCCGTGATGTTCCCGCGGCCGGAAGCCGTCGAGGCCATGGTGCGGGCGAAGGGACTGTTCTCGTTCTACAAGGACGGGCACAAGGAGTGCTGCGGCATCCGCAAGGTCGAGCCGCTCGTGCGCGCGCTGAAACCGCTCGGGGCCTGGATTACCGGACAGCGCCGGGATCAGAGCCCGGGCACGCGAACCGCCGTGCCCGTCGTTCAGATCGATCGCACGTTCGGCACGCCGGATCGGCCGCTGGTCAAGTTCAATCCGCTCAGTGAATGGTCGTCGAAGCAGGTGTGGGATTACATCCGTGCGAACGACGTGCCGTACAACGACCTGCACGAGCGCGGGTTCATCTCCATCGGCTGCGAGCCCTGCACGCGTGCCACGCTGCCCGGCCAGCACGAGCGCGCGGGCCGCTGGTGGTGGGAAGAAGAAACCCGCAAGGAGTGCGGGCTGCACGCGGGAAACGTGGGGTAGGGCTACCCCCCGCACGATGCCCGCACAACCAACTGACCGTGCAGCAGTGTGTCGCGCGGCGGACGGCCGGGACGCGCGAGGCGGTCGAGCATGACGCCCATCGCGGCATCGCCCAGCGCGTCGACGGGCTGACGATACGTCGTCAGCGGCACCGGCAGCAGCTCGGCGTATCCCACATCGTCGATCCCCACCAGGCGCACGTCGTCCGGAATTCGATATCCCATGCGTGCGAGTGCGTGGGCGACTTCACCGGCGGTCCGATCGTTGGCGCAGACGATCCCGTCGGGGCGGGCTGGCGTGTCCATCATGGCGTCGACCGCGTCGCGTATCGGCGTCATCGGCCGGTGCACGAGGGGCGGGGCATCGCGTCCCTCCCGCTGGAGCGCCTCGCGATATCCCGCCTCGCGTGCGTCGACCGAGGCTGCCGCGTCGCGCCGGCCAATGAACGCCACGCGCGTGCAGCCCTTCGCCAGCAGATGCTGCGTCATCACGTATCCGGCGCGGCGGTTGTCGAGCGCGACGAGATCGTGACGTCCCGGATCGGGATACGGTACGGCGGCACGGTCGAGCAGGACGACCGGCACGTTCGATCGATCGAAGGCGTCGAGAATCGCGGCGTTGATGGCATGCCGGTCGTCGCCGAACTCCAGCGGCGCGAAGAACACGCCCGCCACGCCGCGATCGATGAACCGCACGCCCATGTCGTGTGCGCTGGCGCGTGACGCGGCACCATTCGCGCCGGCGCCCCAGAGCAGCACGTGGTCGCGCGCGAGCGGCGACGCCATCATGCCCTGACACAGCGGCTCGAAGAGGTCGGTGACGCCCAGGTCTGGAATGAGCAGACCGAAGGCGTGCCCCTGCGCCGTTCGCCGTCGGGCCACAAACGATCCGGCCCCGACACGCCTGTCGACCAGCCCTGTGGCCTGCAGGTCGCGCATGGCACGGGTGACCGTGATGCGCGAGACGTCGAACTGACGCATCAGCTCGGTCTCGC
Source organism: uncultured Solibacteraceae bacterium (assembly GCA_964627115.1). GTDB lineage: Bacteria > Acidobacteriota > Vicinamibacteria > Vicinamibacterales > SCN-69-37 > SCN-69-37. The sequence continues at coordinate 1,731 of CAZVHY010000161.1, forward strand.
GTGGCAGCCGCGCACCCACACCGAATCGACCGGACTCGATTCCCTCGCGAAGCCAGCGGTACACGACGGCATGTTTGGCGGTGTTCCGGTGGGGCATATTAGATATATCTATTTGGCAATAGCGATCTGGTGCCAGCCATTTCTGTCGCCTAAAGAACCAAGGCAGTCGCCTTTTCGTCCCACCATAGGAGTGCCCGTGCGTCGGGCGCGGGAGTGCAAAGTGAATATATCAAATGTATCGACGGGGCGACGATTCCTCGTGGCCTCCGACTTCGACCAGACCCTCAGCTTCAACGATTCCGGGCACGTGCTGGCCGACCTGCTTGGCATCCGCGGATTTGCGGAGAAGGTCGAAGGGCTGGCCGAGAGCAATCTGGTGCAGCAGGGGGGCGAGCTGGCCTATCTGATTCGGCACGATCCGGAGTTCCGCGCGGTCCGCCGGGAACACCTGATCGAAGCTGGCCGGCGTGTCCGGCTCAAGAAGCAGATTCCCGCGCTGCTCGACGTGCTCGACCGCGGGTTTGCCGGCAGTCACTTCTCGTTCGCGGTCGTCTCGGCGGCCCCTCGGCTCGTCGTCGAGTCGGCGCTCGATGGCCTGGTTCCCGCCGACCACATTTTCGCTACCGAGCTCGACTTCGATCCGCTGTCACATGAGGTGACGGCCGTACGGCGCGTGCCGGCGGGCTACGGCAAGGTCGCCGTGCTGGAAGATCTCGAGCATCGCTGGTCGATTGCGCCCGACCGCGTCGTCTACGTCGGCGATGGCAGTTCCGACGTGCACGTGATGCTGCACGTCAACAGTCGCGACGGCTTCACCATTGCCGTGTCAGAGAACCGCCAGCTGGCGCGCATCGCGCGCACGACCGTGCTCAGCGACAGCGCGTTCAGCATCCTGGCGCCGATGCTTCGGCACGTGCTGCGGCTGTCGACGTCGGAAGTGCGCGACGTCTTCGAGTCGCAGGGGCTGACGCTCGACGCCTGGGACCATGCCGCGATCGATCGCATCGTGATCGGTACGTCGGGAGCACTGTCGTGATCGAATTGCTTGGATGGCTGGCCACGGCCGTGTTCGTCAGCTCGTACTTTTTCCAACGGCCGG
>CAZVHY010000161.1:2929-7777 GCA_964627115.1 uncultured Solibacteraceae bacterium
CCAGGCGTTCGGGTCGAAACCGACGAGCACCGTGTTGCCGGCATCGACGAGCGGACGTTTGATCAGCTTGCCGTCGGCGGCCAGTGCCGCGTAGGCCTCGGCATCCGACATCGTCTTCAGCTTCTCCTTGAAGTGGCCGTTACGGTAGCTCTCGCCCGACGTGTTGAAGAACCGCGCCAGCGGTAACCCGGACCGTGCGTGCAGTTGCCGAAGCGCCGATGCTGAGGGGGGTGACAGGACGATGTCGATGGCCTTGACGTCGATGCCACGTTCGCCGAGCCACTTGAGCGCGTTCCGGCACGTGCTGCACTTCGGGTACTGGTAGACGGTGAGCATCGGGGAATTATAGAAGGCTGGGAGGCGGCAGGCTGGGAGGAGGCCGGAAGGCGGGAAGGCCGCGGGCTCTGATGATGAGCGTGGGGGCCGACCTCGTGTCGGCCCTGACGCAGGAATCGCACAGAGAGGAACGATGCGAGAGACGACAGAGTCTGGAACGATCGCCGACAGCACGGTCGACGATTTGCTCGAGCGGTACGACGTTTTTCTGCTCGACGCGTACGGTGTGCTCGTGACGACGCGCGGGGCGATCGACGGTGCGGCGGGATTTCTCGATCGGCTGTCGCGCGAGGGGCGCGACTGGATGATCGTGTCCAACGACGCGTCGCGATCGGTCGAGACGACCGTGGCGCGATATCGCGACTTCGGTCTGCCGGTGACGGCCGACCGCGTGCTGACCTCCGGCGCGCTGCTGCCCGGCTACTTCGAGCGCGAGCGCCTGACAGGTGCGCGCTGCGTGGTAATCGGCACCGCCGATTCACGCGACTACGTGCGCGAGGCCGGCGGTGTCGTGGTCGGCCCTGACGATGAGGAGGCGTCGGTCTGCGTGATCTGTGGCGTGTACGACGAACCGGGCGCGCCATTCCTCGACACCGTCAATCGCACGATTTCGCTGATCCTGCACCGGCTGGGCAGCGGGCGGCCCATGCGGTTCATCCTGCCGAACCCGGACGTGGTCTATCCGTCGGACGTCGGGGCCTTCTCGTTCACGGCCGGTGGCCTGGCGGCGCTGCTCGAGGCGGTCATCCGCCTGCGCGATCCGGACGGCGCGTACCGCATCGAACCGCTCGGCAAGCCGTACGCGCCGATGTTCGACGCGGCGTTCGATCGCCTCGGGCGTACCGATCGCCGCCGCGTGGTGATGGTTGGCGATCAGCTGGTCACCGACATCCTCGGCGCCGCGACGGCCGGCATCGACTCGGTGCTCATCGATACCGGGGTGTCGCGACGGACGGATCTCGATCGCGCGTCGGTCAAGCCGACGTGGCTCCTGGCCGATCTTGCTACTTCGCGGTGAACGGCACGAGCGCGTAGGTATTCTCCCAGGCCATCAGGATGGCGCCGCCCGACGACGACACGTTCACGAAATCGATCGTGAACTGCTCGAAGGCCACCGGTACGGCATCGACGGTCATGGGCGCGCGCAGGACGTCGAACGTCGCGTCGTAGTTGTACGACCCGTACAGGTTCACCTTGTCGGCCGGATCGTACTTGGGTTGCACCGGCTGGTTCGTCAGCACGAGCGTCCAGGCGCCGCCCGTCAAGTCCACCATCACGTTGTAGGTGCCCGGCGGGACGCTGTTGGCCCCGAACTGGAGCGTGACCTGGGTCGTCAGTCGCGTCGTGGCATTGGCGCCCGCACGCCAGACAGGGGAGCCGTCGCTGATGACGCGACCGTAGTCGGCGCCCGCGCCGAAGATGTTGCGGCGGCCACGCAGAATCGGTCGTCCGTAGTCGATGGTGATCCACTTGCCGTTGCGGTACTGCGGAGTGCCCGCATTGTCCGTCCACTCGCCGCCGACCTGAATGGCGGCCAGGCCGCGTGGACTTGCCGGCAGGTTGACGTCGGGAACCGTCTGGGCCGATACCGCCACGGGCAGCATCAGCATGGCGACACACAACGACGTGACGATCGATCGTCTCATTCGTACAACTCCTGGCTTCTGGTCCTGGCTTTTGGCCTCGACCTTCTGGTTTTTTGAAGTTGTCAGCCTATCGCACTGCCGGCGCGCGCGCGCCAGGATTTCGACGATTGCACTTCCCGCGGATGTCTGCCACCATCGACGAGTGCGTCGTCTTGCGGCCCGACTGTCTGGCCGGGTATGACGCCGAGGACTCCGAACGATGGCCAATCGGTCTCTGACACTCGCTCTGCTGACCCCTGACTCTGCTCCACGCTGGAGTGTCGGCGATGGATACGCGTCGCGGCCTTTCGCACTTCACGCGGCCGGCGACGATGACGACGACGTCGATGACGAGGACGATCTCGACGACGATGATCTGGATGACGACGATCTCGACGACGAGGACGAGCCGGGCGACGAAGACGACGAGGCGGATGCCGACGACGAGGAGTCCGAGGACGACGACCTCGACGAGGACGACTTCGACGACGACGATGATGAGGACGAAGAAGACGACGACCTGAGCGCGCAGAAGCACACGCCGTCGCGCGTGCACTGACGCGCGGGTTTCGCGACGCGTACGGGCCGACCTCGTGTCGGCCCGAGTTGCGACGGGGGGACACAAGGTCCGCCCCTACGCCTATTCCCTCGGCGTCGCGATGAAGCGGTAGCCGACGCTCCGGACCGTCAGCACGTGACGGGGCTGCGACGGCGCGTCCTCGATGTATTTCCGGAGGCGCGCGATGAAGTGATCGATCGCGCGCGTATCGGTGTCCTCCCTCAGGTTCCAGACGTCCTCGAGGATGTTCTTCCGCGAGACCACCTGGCCTTCCCGTTCGATCAGGTACCGCAGCAGGTTCACTTCCATCAGCGTCAGTGGGTGGACGAGATCGCCGACGCGCACTTCCTGTGTATCGAAATCCACCGTCCGGCCGGCGAACGTGAATCGATCGCCCGACAGCGCCGGGCCGCTGCGGCTCTGCTCCTGGTGCCACGCGTGCCGGCGGAGCAGGGCGTGGACGCGCGCGACGAGAATGGCCAGGTCGAACGGCTTCGGCAGGTAGTCGTCGGCGCCCGCCTCGAATCCCTGCAGCACGTCCTCGGCGCGCCCACGCGCCGTGAGCATCAGGATGGGCAGGTAGCGCCCGCGCGCGCGAAGTGTGGCGGCCACCTCGAAGCCGTTGAGGCCGGGCAGCATCACGTCGAGCACGATGCCGTCGAGCGTGTCGCCTTGAGCGTCCACGGCCGCCAGTGCGGCTTCGCCGGTCTCGACCACGTGGACCGTGTGTCCTTCCGCCTCCAGATTGAACCGCAAGCCCGACGCGATGTGCGGTTCGTCTTCCACGACGAGCAGCGTTCCCATCCTCTAGACCACTCCCTCGGCCGCCGGCGGCAGTTCCAGGTGGAACGTCGTGCCTTTGCCGGGGCCGTTGCTGCTGGCCCAGGCGCGGCCACCATGCCGCTTGGCCGCGACGGCGACGATGAACAGGCCGAGACCGGTGCCGCGGATGCGCTGGGTGAGCGGCCCGGGGACGCGGTAGAAGCGCCTGAACACGCGCTTGAGCTCGTCGGGCGGCACGCCCGGTCCGCGGTCGGTGACGCGGACGGCGATGCGGTGGCCGTGGCGCGCGACGACGACGTCGATGTCGACGCGATCACCGGAGTATTTGATGGCGTTGTCGAGCAGGTTCATCACCGCGCTCGCCAGCTCCACGCGGTCGCCGAAAATCGCCAGCGGCGCGTTGTCGGACGGTGCCTCGAGGCGAAGCGCGCCGTCCGGCAGATGCCGCTGCGTGACGGCGAGCGCCACTTGTTCGGCGACGAGCTCGCGCAGATCGAATCGCGTGCGCTGCAGCGGTCCGCGGCCGGCCTGGCCGGTGCGCAGGACCTGCTCGATGGTGTGCAGCAGGCGGTTCGTGTCCTCGTGCATGACGCCGTAGAACTCCTGGCGTCTGGCTTCGTCGAGCGTCGCGCTGCGCGCGCGCAGCGTGTCGAGGTGCAGGCGGATGGAGGTGACCGGCGTCTTCAGTTCGTGGGTCACGGCGTTGACGAACGCGTCGTGCTGTTCGTTGCGCCGGATCTCGCGGACGAGATACGTGGTGTTGAGGATGAGTCCCGTGATGATGGCGGCAAAGACGAGGACGCCGACGAGCAGCGGGACGATCTGCTGCCAGGTGAGCACCACCCAGCCGACGTTCAGCGCCGCGGCCAGCGCGACCAGGCAGACGCTGAACGTGACGAAGAACGCGATCGCGCCGCGTCGACCCGGGGCTACGCTCACGCCAACAGGATATGCCGGCCGCGCGTCAGGCGGCCTCTTCGGCCTTGTCGTGGAGATCGACGCGCCGGACGTTCCACACCAGGCCGAGCTTCTCGAACAGGCGGATGTGCAGGTACGTCACGTCGAGTTCGTACCAGGCCAGCCCGTGCGCGGCCGACGTCGGGTGCGCGTGGTGGTTGTTGTGCCAGCCCTCGCCGAACGTCAGCATGGCCACCCACCAGTTGTTGCGCGAGTCGTCGCGCGTCTCGAATCGGCGCGACCCCCACATGTGCGTGGCGGAGTTGACCAGCCACGTCGCGTGCAGGCCGATGGTCGTGCGCAGGAAGATGCCCCAGAGCACCCAGTTCCAGCCGCCGAAGGCGTAGAGCACGAGGCCGAGCACGGTCAAGGGCAGCCAGTGATAGCGGCTCAGCCAGACGTGCACGGGATCGCGGCCGAGGTCAGGGGCGTACTTCGAGGTGATGTTCACCTCGTTGTGCTCGGTGTGCCCGAACAGGATCCACCCCATGTGCGCCCAGAAGCCGCCGTGGCGCGGCGTGTGCGGATCGAGGTCGGCGTCCGAGTGCTGGTGGTGCTTGCGGTGCGTGGCCACCCAGAAGAGCGGTC
>CAZVHY010000162.1:0-7763 GCA_964627115.1 uncultured Solibacteraceae bacterium
TTGTACGGCTTGCCGTTCAGGTCGAAGATCGGGTTGTAGGACGCCTGGATCCAGATCTCCCTGCCGCCCTTGCCGACGCGCCGGTACTCGCCGGCGTCGAACTCGCCTCGGCGCAGCTTGGCCCAGAACGCCTGGTACTCGGGACTCTCCGCAGCGGTCGGATCGACGAACATGCGGTGGTGCCGGCCCTTGATCTCATCGAGCGAGTAGCCGACCGTCGACAGGAAGTTCTCGTTGGCCGTCTGGATCGTGCCGTCGAGGTCGAACTCGATGACGGCCTGCGCGCGACTGATCGCATCGATGACACCCTTAGCCTCGAGCCGTTCGAGCTCGTAGGTGGTGACGTCGTAACGCACACCGATGTAGCCGCTCGGCTTGCCGTTCTCGCCGATGCGCGGCGCGATCACCGCGTCGACGAAGTACGGCGTGCCGTCCTTCGCGCGGTTCTTGATCATGCCGCGGAAGACCTTGCCGCGGCCGATCGTGCTCCAGACTTCCTTGAACACGTCCTTCGGCATGTCCGGGTGCCGGACGATGCTGTGCGGCTGGCCGATGAGCTCCTCGCGCGTGTACTTCGACACCTCGAGGAACTTCTCGTTGATGTCGAGGACGTCGCCCTTCTTGTCGGCTTCCGAGACGATGCTCGTCATGTTCATGATGTCGGTGCGGAGCTTCAGCTCCGCCTCGACGCCGGCCAGACGGCGCTCGAGATCGACGGAGCCGGTGCGAAGCTCGGTCACATCGGTGAGGAACGCGACGATGCGCGCATCGTCGGCGCCGGCGCCGGCGATCGGCTGATACGTGCCCTTGACCGTGATGGCCCGCCCGCCACGTCCGACACGCGCGAACTCCCCGGTCTGTGGCTGGCCAGATCGCAGCTCGGACCACACCCGTTCCTCGTCGGCGTGGGCCGACGTATCCACGAGCAGATTGTGGTGTCGTCCCTGGAGCTCGTCGAGGGCGTACCCGAAGAGGTGCAGGAAATTGTCGTTCGCCGTGACGATCGTGCCGTCGACCTGGCACTCGACAACGGCCTGGGTGCGTCGCACGGCCGCGACCTGCCGCTGCAGGTAGTGCAGGTCATTCGCCTCAACTTCGATCGTGCCGTGGTCGTCACCCCCTGCCGCGCGGCGCGGGGCGGTCGTTGTCCGTCGTGTCGTGGTTCGTCCGTTGGCCATCGTATGCTCCTGATTCGTTTCTACTGCGGCGCGCTGCCGCGCGTGATCGTCAGTTCCGTTGTTCGCCTGTGGGCTCGATCTCCAGGGCCGCGGCGCGCTCGACATCGAGGACCAGCAGCAGGCGGTCCTGCAGTTTGTAGACGCCGTTCACGATTTCCCGCACCACGCCGGCGAGCGTGTCGGGGACCGGCTCGAAGTCCGCTGCCGACGGCTCGACGACGTCGCCGATCTCGTCGACCAGCATGCTGACGACGCCGTCCCTGGTGCGGACGACGACGTTCATCGGCGGTTCGTCGGTATCCCGGTCGTCGATGCCGCAGCGGCGGCGCATGTCGATCGCCGTCACGATCTGGCCGCGGAGGTTGATCAACCCGCGCAGCGTGCGCTGCGCGAGCGGTACCCGCGTCATCTGCTGGTACCGGATGACCTCCTGCACCTGGCGCACCTCGACGCCGAACGTGAGATGGCCGAGACCGAAGGTCGCGAACTGGCCGGACACGCTCCCCTGCTCCCGGGCCGGCCGAGCGACGGCTGCCGTGTTCGTAGACATCACGCCCTCCACGCGCCGGCGGCCGGCGCCTCGTTCAGAGCGGCGGCGACGAGCGCGTCGAGATCGACGAGTTCCGTCACGCGCTGCTGGATGATGGCCGCGCCCTTGATCCCCGGCTCCGACGCGACCGCGTTCACGGTTACGGCGTCTGTGGCGATGTCGAGGATCCGGTCCACGACGAGACCGACGCGGCGACCGTTGTGCGAGAACACGATCGCGGGTCTTGGCTCGACCGCGTCCGTGCCGTTCGCGGCGCCGCAGGACACGAGCGGCATGATCTCGCCGCGGTACTGGACGACGTCGCAGCCGGCGGATCGCTCGATGCTCGACACGGGGAACTCCTCGAGGCGGTCGACGCGGTCGAGCGGCACCGCCATGCGCGGACGGGCACCGGCCGCAAACAGCAGCCACGACACGGCGTCGTCGGTTACGGCCTCCTGTGCCCGATCCATGTTGCGCGACTCGGCGCCGTGCGCCTGCGACACCACGGTTGCGCGCTGTGCGAGACCGAAGACGTCGAGAATCAGCGCCACGCATCCGTCGCCCATGATGGTCGCGCCGGCGAACACCGTCACGCCCTTGAACAACTTGCCGAGCGGCTTGACGACGATTTCCTCCGTGTCGTTGATGGCGTCGACGACCAGCCCGAACATCCGGCCATCCACCTTCAGCACGACGATGTTGACGACGTCATCGGCGCCGGCCGGGTCGAGCCCGAGCTCGCGGTTCAGGTGCACGACCGGCAGCAGATCGCCGCGCAGCCTGTAGAAGGTCGCGTCCTGTATCCGCTCGAGGCCGGCCGCCGACGGTCCCCCGTCGAGACGTACCAGTTCGACGAGGTTCACCTGGGGGATCGCGAATCGTTCGCGTCCCGACGTCACCATGAGCGCGGGAACGATGGCGAGCGTCAGCGGAATCCGGATCCGCAGGGTCGTGCCCGAGCCGATCGCGCTGACGATGTCGACCGTACCGCCGATCCGCTCGATGTTGGCGCGCACCACGTCCATGCCGACGCCGCGGCCCGAAACGTTCGAGACCGACTCGGCCGTCGAGAAACCGGGCAGGAAGATCAGGCGCAGCGCTTCGTGGTCGCCCAGCCGTGCGGCCGCCTCGGCCGTGAGGAACCCGCGCTCGATCGCCTTGCGCCGGAGACGATCCGGGTCGATGCCCGCGCCATCGTCGGCGATGTCGATGTTGATCTGGCCGCTCTCGTGACACGCGTGCAGCCTGAGCGTGCCTTCGGGATCCTTGCCCGCTCGGACGCGGACATCCGGCGGCTCGATGCCATGGTCGACCGCGTTCCTGACGACATGCGTCAGCGGGTCTTTGATCGCCTCGATGATGGTCTTGTCGAGATCGGTCTCGCGGCCGATCATCTCGATGCGCACCTGCTTGCCGCACGTGACGGCGAGGTCGCGCACGACGCGCGGAAACTTGCTCCAGACCGTGTCGATCGGCTGCATCCGCGTCTTCATGACGCCTTCCTGGAGTTCCGACGTCACGAGATTCAACCGCTGCGTCGCGCCGATGAACGCCGAATCCCGCTGGGTGGCCGTGAACTGCAGGATCTGGTTGCGCGCCAGGACGAGCTCGCCCACGAGCGTCATCAGCTTGTCGAGCAGGCCGACATCGACCCGCAGCGACGTATCGGCCACCGCGGCACGGCGATCGTCGCCGCCGCGGCGCTCCTGAACGGGACGCCGCTCGTCGGGCCGCGCGACCGTGGGCGAGACGTCCTCGACGATCGGCTCTCCGTCGCCTTGCGACGCGACCACCTGGACGCCATCAGCGTGATTGAGCCTGGTCAGCTCGGCCACGAGCGCCGAGTAGTCCGTCTCGTTCTCGGCGCCGGTCTGTTCGATCGACGCCAGGAGCGTGCGGATCGCGTCGACGAGCGCGAGCAGGCCGGTCGTGATGTCCTCGTTCAGCTGCAGGTCGCCATCGCGAAGCCGGCTGAGCAGGTTCTCTCCGACGTGCGTGATCGCTTCGAGCTTCGAGAAGCCGAGGAATCCGCAGGTGCCCTTGATCGTATGAATCGTCCGGAAGATGGATGCGAGGTTCTCCGCGTCCCGCGGATCTTTCTCCAGCGCAACCAGCGCGACGTCGAGGCGGTCGAGGTTCTCGTAGCTTTCGACCAGGAACTCTCTGATCAGATCGTCGGCCATCAGCGCACCTCCCCCAGGTTCCGGATGGCGTCGACGTTCGAGGGCACCAGCGACACGCCGATCTCGAGCACGTCGCCTTCGCAGGCGAATCGCCGGCGGGCGGTGAGCATGCCCTCGACGCCGCGGGTCTGGAGCCCGTCGCCGTGGATCACGGTCGGCGTGCTGATGGCGATGGGCCCCAGATCCGGCGCGAGATCCTCTTTCACGTTGCCGACGACCATGTTGGCGATCTCGCCCATGGCGTCGAGCACGTCGGCGTTGACGGCGTCGAACTCCGTCATGAGCATCCGGCCGCTCAGGCGCCGTGCCAGCGATCCGCTGCAGGACACCACGCCGGTTCCGTTCCAGCTCCCCGTCAGTCCGACGAGCGCGACGACGGCGCCGCCGGCGTGCGCCGGCTCGGGCGCGGGGCCATCACCATCGACCGTCACGCCCAGCATCGTGCCGAGCACGCTGACGGTGTGACGCTCGACGAGCGCGTGGAGGATGTCGAGAGTCCGCATGATCACGACGCTCCCTGGGCGACAGGCAGCACGGCCGCGCAGATCTTGTCCTTGATTTCCTCGGCCGTGAACGGCTTGCGCACGTAGCCGCTGGCGCCGAGCCGGACGGCCTCGACCACCTTCTCCTGGCTGCCCTCGGTCGTGATCATCACGAACCGGACGTCGCTCCATTCGGGACGCTGGCGGACGGCCGTCAGCAGCTGGAGGCCGTCCATGTTCGGCATGTTGATGTCGCACAACACGAGCGACCGGGGACCGGACTCGAGGACTTTCAACGCCTCGCACCCGTCGCCGGCCTCGGCCACGCTGCCGATGGACAGCTCGGTCTGGGCCAGCACGCGCTGGAGGATCTTCCGAATGGCTGCAGAGTCGTCAACGATCAGGATGTCGAGCGCCATCATCTCTCCTTGAACGGCATGTCTCTCGGGGCCGGAAGCGTCAGACGCGCTCGAGCCGGTCTCCCACGGTGAACTGGAGGCGCCCGTCGACGGCGCCGATGGTCCCGCTGTACAGCGGCTGGCCGTTGACGTGCGCCGCGAGGGGCCGGCTGGCCGGATGCGCGAGCGCGAGCACGTCGCCGACGGCGAGCGATGCCACCTGCCGCGACGACATCAGCCCGCCGTCGAGGCGGACGTCGAAGTCGACGGCCGAGTGGCGCAGGCGCTGCGCCATGCGCGCCTGATCGTCGACGCGGCACGCCGACCGCTGCACGCTCTGCAGTCGCTCGAACCGATCGCGCAGCCGCTTGATGAAGATGGACGGAATGGCCATGTCGATCATGCTCGAGATGTCGCCGAGCTTCACCTCGATCGAGACCGCCACGATGGCTTCGGCCGGCGTGAGGACGCGGAGGCCGTGGAGGTCGTCGGCGAGCGACTGCACCTCGAACTGGATCTCGGCGACGCTGCGCCACGCTTCGCGGAAGTCCGCGAGGATCACGCGCAGCAGGTTCTGCACGAGGTTGTTCTCGATGTCGGTGAGCTTGCGGTCAGGCGGCCGCGCCGAGCTCGCCTCGCCGCCAAGCAGCAGCTCGACCGCGCCGAAGGCCAGCGGCCGGCCGATGGAGACGAGCATCGTGCCGTCGAACGGCCGCAGGCCCACGTAGCCGATGCAGGTCGGGGTCTCGAGCCCCTCGAGGAACTCGCCGTACGACACCTGCTCGAGACTGACGACGGTGGGACTGACATAGGTGCGGAGATACCCGGCCAGACTCGTGGCCATGTTCCGGACGAAGGTATCGAAGAGCGCGTGAACGATGCGGACCTGCGACTTCGGAATCCGGTCGAGGCGGCTGAAGTCGAACGCCGTCACCGACGCGTCCTCGGCCCTGGACGGCGCGATGCCGCTGAAGAGCGTGTCGATTTCCTGCTGCGAGAGAAGGCGCTTCATGTCGTCCTCAGTGCACACGGACCGGACGGCCGTGCGCGTCGAGCACCGGCGGCCTGCGGGGCCCCCGCAACGCAAGCGTGCGCCGATCGCGCTCGCCCATGACCGCCGTCACACGCACGCCGTAGTTGCCGTGGATGGAGACGACCTCTCCGCGGGCAATGACCGTGTCGCGCACGCAGATCTCCGCCGGATCGCTCGGCTGCCGATCGAGCTCGATGAGCGCCCCGACCGTCAGCGACAACACGTCCCGCACCCGCAGCGTGGCGCGCCCGAGGACCACGCGCACGGGCAGTTCGACGCCCTCGAAGCGCTCGAGAATCTCGGCCACCAGGGAGTCGTGCGAGCCCGCGTCGGCCGGTGTCGCGTCGGACTCGGGCGGGGAGGTTTCGAGGAGGGCGGCGAGACCCGCGTCGGCGGCGAGCACCAGCTCGAACGACTGGTCATCGACGGTGAGCCGCCACACGGTGACGCAGGCGGGCATCGTATCCGGGACGTCATCGGCATGGGCGGCGTCGCACCGGAGGCCCGGCGCGTCCGACACGGCGAGACGCTGGCCCGTCGATTCGAGTGACTGCGCGATGATTTCCCGAAGCAGTCCGACGCGTTCGTCCTCGTCGCCGGCGTCGCGCACAAGCAGTGCCGGGACATCGGCACCGCACGCAACCCAGACCGACGCCGAGTCGCCGCGAGCGAACACGTGGCGCTGCCAGATCGTGAACCGGCTCATCGCACCGTCGTCGGCGACGCGGTCCGATCCGGTGATGGTGAGACCGGTGAACATCGCAACCGATGCCGTGAGCTCGCTGAGCCACGACTGCGCGAACGACTCTGGCAGTGACGCGATCATCGCGCCTCTCCCGAGTCGGGCACGTCGGGAACACCCTCGAGATCCGACACGCGAACCGAGAGCACACCGTCGATGACGAGGACTTCGCCGGCGCCAATCCGCACGCCGCCGGCGTAGATGGAGATCGTCTCGCCGGCCGAACTGGGCAGCGCGACGATGGTCCCCGGCGTCCAGCGCGACACGTCGAGAAAGGAGAGCTCCGTCTGATCCAGCTCGGCCTCGACGTTGAGCGTGAGATCGCCGATGCCCAGCAGCTGCTGGAGCGTGTCCGTCACGAGCGCCGCCTCACTGGACATACTGGTCACCGCCGGCGCTCTTGAGGCTGAGGAGTCCCTGTTTCTCGAGCTCGCGTGCGGTCGTGATGATGCTCTGCTGAGCGGCATCGACGACCTTGAGCTTGACCGGGCCCGCCACGTCGAGGTCGTCGCGAAGCAGCTCGGCGGCGCGGGAGGCCATGCACGACATCACATAGCGCCGCAGATCGTCGGATGTGCCTTTGAGCGCGGTCACGAGCACGGAACGGTCGACGCGCTGGATCAGCTCGGTGATCGCGCTCCGATCGACGTTCAACAGGTCCTCGAAGACGAACATGAACCGGCGCACGTTCTCGAACAGGGCCGGGTCCTCCTTCTCGAGTTCTTCCAGCATCTCGGCGCACGTCGCGGTGTCGAGCCGGTTGAAGACGTCGGCGACGGCGCGCACGCCGCCCGACACTTCGCGACTGAGCTCGCCGAAGTTCTTGAGCTTCTGCTTGACGACGGCGGCCACGGTGCGCACCGACTCCGGTGAGACCCGGCCCAGGGCCGCGACGCGTCGCGCGACGCTCACCCGCGTCGCCGGCGGCAGCGCCGACAGCAACCCGGCGGCCTGCGACGGATCGAGATGCGCGAGGATCAGCGCGACCGCCTGCGGATGTTCGTCCTGGACGAACTTGGCGAGCTGCTGCGGCTCGACCTTCCGGAGATTGCCGAAGTCGCCGTCAGCCTCCGTCAGCGTCTTGGTGAGCCGATCGACGAGCCTCGTCGCCTGCTCGCGCCCGAACGCTTCGGTGAGAATCGCCTGCACGCTCTGCAGGCTGCCGGCCAGGTGCACGTCCTGCCGCGCCGCGGCGACGTGCACCTGCTCGAGGAC
>CAZVHY010000163.1:0-7742 GCA_964627115.1 uncultured Solibacteraceae bacterium
CTCAGGATCTCCTGCCGGATCGGCCCAATCATCGCGGCGCGGCCGTGCGCGACCAGGCGTCGCAGCTCATCGGCCGCCTCGTGCGCCGGCGCGCGGCGCCGGAGCGCCAACGACCAGACCGACGTATCGACGAGCACCTTCACCGGCGTTTCCGCTGGGCCTTGTAGTCGTACGTCGGATCGAAATCGATGGTGCCGAACAGATCGGCGATACGGGCCTGCTTCCGGCGCGCGATGTACTCCTCGAGCGCCTCGGTCACGGCCGCCTTCTTCGTCGCCTTGCCGCCGATCCGGACGGCCTCTTCGAGCAGGCGGTCATCGAGCGCGAGATTGGTTGCCACCCACACACAATACTACACATCGAAATGTGTAACGCTGTCATCGACGTGGCGCCGAGCGAGTTCGAAGGCGGGTCCGGCGCTCTAGACGGTCACGATGTCGACGAGCGACTCGAGCCCGGCGAGATCGCCGGCGTTGCGCGTGTACAGCCGAGCACCGTGGGCGTGTGCCGTTGCCGCGATGAGCAGATCCATCACCCGCGCGCGCGGCTGACGGCCGGCGCTGGCAACAGCGGCTGCCAGTTGCCCGTAGCTCGCCGCCACCTGACCGTCGAGCGGGAGCGGCTCGAACGTCTGCTGCAGCACCGACAGCCGGCGCAGCCGTTCGGCGCGTATCGCCGGATCGGCGGTCACGAGCACACCGAAGTGCAGCTCGGCCAGCGACACGGCGCTGATGGCCAGCTCGCCCTCCAACTCCGGGACATCGGTCGCGATGAGCACGCTCGTATCAAGAACGGCCTTCATCGCTCCTTCAACGGGTCGGAGACCTGGCCATCGATGAGCGCGCGATCGTGTGGCCAGTCCGGATCGGGCGGGCCCACAAACACGGCTGCCACGTCGCTCCACCTGCGCCATCGCCTCGGCGCCGCGGGCACGAGACGAGCCGCCAGACGGCCGGCAACCGTGACGTCAATTTCTTCGCCGCCCTCGACCCGGCGCACCAGATCGGAAGCGTCCTGCCGGAGTTCCCGGAGCCCTACGCTACCCATTCGGCAAAGATAGCACATGAGCTACAACACCAGCATCTCGTATCGAGTCCCAGGTCGCCCCGTGCGGCGGCGACAGGCGTCGACGACATAAACATAAGTAATTCAGATTCAACTATTATCACGTTGCGAAATAGCAGACCGGCGGGTATAACTGCTGGACCCGACCGGCCTCGTCTGCTGACGAGGGCCCGCGTCCGGCCGAGAGATTCCACCCGCAATGAGCGACCAGGGGCCGAAGTTCGAAGACACGCCACACCGCAGCGACCTGCTCGTGAAAGGCCCGCACCGGGCTGCCGCGCGGGCCATGCTCAAGGCCATCGGGTATACGGATCAGGACCTCCGCCGCCCCCTCATCGGCATCGCCAACACCTGGATCGAAATCGGTCCGTGCAACTACCACCTCCGCGAACTGGCCGACTACGTCCGCAAGGGCATCCGCGAGGCCGGCGGCACGCCGATGGAGTTCAACACGGTCTCCATCTCCGACGGCATCACGATGGGCACGCCCGGCATGCGGATGTCGCTCATCAGCCGCGAGCTCATCGCGGATTCGATCGAGATGGTCGTCGATGGCAATCAGCTCGACGGCGTCATTGCGCTCGTCGGTTGCGACAAGACGATTCCAGGTGGCGCCATGGCGCTCGCGCGCGTGAACGTGCCGGGCCTCGTGCTCTATGGCGGCTCGATCGATCCGGGCAAACACGACGGCCGCGATCTCACGGTGCAGGATGTCTTCGAGGCGATTGGCGCCGAAGCCGCGGGCCGCATCACCACCGAACAACGCTGCGCGATCGAGGACACGGCGTGTCCGGGCGCCGGCGCTTGCGGCGGGCAGTTCACCGCGAACACGATGGCCGGTGTCTGCGAGTTCCTTGGCCTGTCGCCGATGGGCGGCAACAGCGTGCCGGCCACCGATACGCACAAGTTCGAGGTCGCAAGAGCGGCTGGCGCGCTCGTCGTCGACCTCGTGCGGAAGGGCGTGAAGCCGCGCGACATCCTCACGCCCGACGCCTTCGAGAATGCCATCGCGTCGGTCGCCGCCACCGGCGGCTCCACCAACGCGGTCCTGCACCTCCTGGCCATTGCCCGCGAAGCGGGCGTCACCCTCGATCTCCAGACCTTCAACCGCATCAGCACCTCGGTGCCGTGGCTGGCCGACCTGAAGCCGGCCGGCAAGTACGTGGCGACCGACATGCACCGCGCCGGCGGCAACGCCGTCGTGGCGCAACGCCTGCTGCAACACGGCATGCTGAAGAAGGATGCGATTACCGTCACCGGCCAGACGCTCGGGGCTCTGGCGCAATCGGCCGTCGAGCCGAAAGATCAGAAGGTGATCCGGCCGTTGTCCGATCCGCTCTCGCCCACCGGCGGCCTGCTGGTGCTCACCGGCACGCTCGCGCCCGAGGGGGCCGTGATGAAGGTGGCCGGCCACACGCGGCACACGCACCGCGGCCCGGCGCGCGTGTTCGAGGGCGAGGAAGCGACGTTCGCGGCCGTGCAGCAGGGACAGATCAAACCGGGCGACGTCGTCGTCATCCGCAATGAAGGCCCGAAGGGCGGGCCCGGCATGCGCGAGATGCTGGCGGTCACCGGCGCCATCATGGGCGCGGGCCTGGGCGACAGTGTCGCGCTCGTCACCGACGGCCGCTTCTCGGGCGCCACGCACGGCTTCATGGTCGGACACGTCGCGCCCGAAGCGGTCAACGGCGGCCCCATCGCGCTCGTGCGCGACGGCGACGTCATCACCATCGACGAGCCAACGAAGCGGATCGACCTCGAGGTTCCTGCTGAGGAGCTCGAGGCTCGCCGGAAACAGTGGACCGCGCCCGCGCCGAAATCGACGCGAGGCGTTGTCGGGAAGTACGCCGCATTGGTGTCATCGGCGTCCATGGGCGCGGTGACGGGAAGCTAGGAGAGACCCTATATGGAACGTCTGACAGGCGCGGAGATTCTCTGGGATTGTCTCGTGCGCGAGGGAGTGACCGATGTGTTCGGTTATCCCGGCGGCGCGATTCTGCCCGCGTACGACGCGATGCTGAAGTACCCGATCCGGCACGTGCTCGTGCGCCACGAACAGGGCGCCACGCACATGGCCGATGGCTACGCGCGCGCGTCGGGCAAGGTCGGTGTCGCCATTGCGACCAGCGGCCCGGGCGCCACGAACATGGTGACCGGCATCGCCACCGCGATGATGGACTCGGTGCCGATCGTCTGCATAACGGGCCAGGTCGGCAGCCGGCTCATCGGCTCCGACGCGTTCCAGGAGTGCGACATCACCGGCATCACGCTGCCGGTCACCAAGCACAACTACCTGGTGACGCGCGCCGAGGAAGTGGCGCCGACGGTGCGCGAGGCGTTCCTCGTGGCGAAGTCCGGTCGTCCCGGACCGGTCCTCATCGACATCACGAAGGACGCGCAGCAGTCGTCGTGCCTGTACGACTGGGACGCGGCCGCGCCGGCCGAATCTGTCGTGCGTCAGCTCGCCGAGCCGAGCGATGCCAGCCTGCGCGAAGCGCTGAACCTGCTGCGGCAGGCCAAGCGCCCGCTCGTGCTCGCGGGCCACGGCATCATGCTCGGTGAAGCCACCGAAGAGTTCCGCCGCTTCGTCGATACCACGGGCATTCCCGTGGCGGTCACGCTGCTCGGCATCGGCTGCCTGCCGGCATCGCATCCGTCGAATCTCGGCATGATGGGCATGCACGGCGAAGCGTGGGTGAACACCGCGATTCAGGAAGCCGACGTGCTCGTGGCGCTCGGCATGCGCTTCGACGATCGCGTCACCGGCAACCTCAAGACCTACGCGGTCAACGCGAAGAAAATCCACGTCGACATCGACCCGGCCGAAATCGGCAAGAACGTGCCGACCGACGTCGGCATCGTGGCCGACCTGCGCGACGTCCTGCGCACGTGGCAGCCGTCGCTCTCGCGGCTCGACGTCGCCGACTGGCGGTCGCGCATCGACGAGCTCAAGGGCGATTCCGCCGTCCGCGACATCCAGAACCTGCCCGACGACGGGCACCTGTACGCAGCGCACGTGATTCACGACATCTGGCGCGCCACCGAAGGTAAGGCGATCGTCGTCACCGACGTTGGCCAGCATCAGATGTGGGAGGCGCAGTACTACCACCACGAGCTGCCGCGCACGCTCATTACCTCTGGCGGCCTCGGCACGATGGGCTTCGCCCTGCCGGCGGCCATCGGCGCGAAGAAGGCGTGCCCGGACGCCGAAGTCTGGGTGGTCGTCGGTGACGGCGGCTTCCAGATGACGATGTGCGAGCTGGCGACGATTGCGCAGGAAAATCTGAAGATCAACATCGCCATCATCAACAACGGCTACCTCGGCATGGTCCGCCAGTGGCAGGAGTTCTTCTACGAGCGCCGCTACGCCGCCACGCCGCTGCTGAGTCCCGACTTCGTGAAACTGGCCGAAGCGTTCGGCATCCAGGCGCACCGCATCGAGAGCCGCAAGGACGTCGTCCCCACGGTCGAGGCCGGGCGCGCGCACCTCGGCGCCGTCCTGTTCGACTTCCGCGTCGAGCAGGAAGACTCGGTGTTCCCGATGGTGCCCGCCGGCGCGGATCTCCACAAGATGATCCGCCGGCCGTCGCCGCTGGCCGAGACGGGGGCGGATCGGTAGATGTAGGGGCCGGCCTTGTGCCGGCCCACACGGGCGGCCTTGTGCCGACCCACGCGGGCGGACACGAGGTCCGCCCCTACGGAGTCACAGCATCATGCAGATCACTTACGTCGTTCATGTCGAGGACAAGCCGGGCGTGCTCAACCGCGTGTCCTCGCTGGTCCGCCGCCGCGGGTACAACATCGAGTCGCTCACGGTCGGCCACACGGATGCAGCCGGCATCTCGCGCATCACCATCGTCGTCGAGGCCGAGCCGACCGCCGCGGCCCGCATCGAGGCCAATCTCTACAAGCTCGTGCACGTCGTGCGCGTCGAGAACGTGACGGCGCTGCCGACGGTCTACCGGTATCTCGCGTTGATCAAGGTGTCGGCGTCGGTCGAGACGCGCACGCAGATCATGCAGATCGTCGACGTCTTCCGCGCGCGCGTGGTGGACGTGGCCACCGACTCGCTGATGGTCGAGGTGACGGGCACCGAGGAAAAGATCGACGGGCTGCTCGAGATTCTGCGTCCGTTCGGCCTGGTCGAAGTGGCGCGCACGGGCCAGCTGGCCATGACGCGCGGCAACTCCGCCCGTCCCGGCGCGACCAGGGCCGCCACGGCCGACGACGCGATCGACGCGGCCGTTGTGTCGTTTTCTGTGTAAAATCGCTTGTTTGGCGCAGCCGCCGGGGCGACGCATGCGTTGCCCCTCCGGTCCGAAGCGCGTGCGTCCCATGCGCACGCTCACGCCCGTTTCCCGAGGAGCCCATGGCCAAGATTTATTACGACCGCGACGCTGATCTGTCCCTGATTCGTGCCAAGAAGGTAGCCGTGCTCGGCTACGGTTCGCAGGGGCACGCCCATGCCCTGAACCTGCGCGACAGCGGTGTCACGGTGCGCGTGGGGCTGCACGAGGGCAGCAAGTCGCGGGCGGCGGCCGAGAAGGAAGGCCTGCAGGTCATGACGCCGGCCGAGGCCTCGAAGTGGGCCGACGTCATCATGGTCCTGGTGCCCGACACGTCGGTGGCCCAGGTGTACCGCGAGTCGATTGCCGGCAACCTCTCGGCCGGCAAGATGCTGATGTTCGCGCACGGCTTCAACGTCCGCTTCGGCTGGGTGGTGCCACCGAAGGATATCGACGTGACGATGATCGCGCCGAAGTCGCCAGGGCACCGCGTGCGTGAACTGTACGTCGAGGGCGGCGGCACGCCGGCGCTCGTGGCCGTCCACCAGGACGCGACCGGTCAGGCGCTCCAGCTCGCGCTGTCCTACGGCAGCGCCATCGGCGTCGGCCGCGCGGGCATCGTCGAGACGACGTTCACGGAAGAAACCGAGACGGACCTCTTCGGCGAGCAGGCGATTCTCTGCGGCGGCACGAGCGCGCTCGTCAAGGCCGGGTTCGACACGCTGGTCGAAGCGGGCTACCAGCCCGAGGTCGCCTACTTCGAGTGCCTCCACGAGCTGAAGCTCATCGTCGACCTGATGTACCGCGGCGGCCTGAACTACATGCGTTACTCGATCAGCGACACGGCCGAGTGGGGCGACTACGTCGCCGGTCCGCGCATCGTGACCGACGAGACGAAGGCCGCCATGAAGAAGCTGCTCGCCGAAATCCAGAACGGTTCGTTCGCGAAGAACTGGATTGCCGAGCACGAGGCCGGACGTCCCACGTTCAACGCCACGCGGTCGGCCGAACAGACGCAGATCCTGGAGAAGGTCGGTTCCGACCTGCGGGAGATGATGCCGTTCGTGAATCCAGTCACGGCGCCAAAGGTGTAGAGCACGCGTAGGGGCGGACCTTGTGTCCGCCCGGCGATGGGCCGGCACGAGGCCGGCCCCTACGCTGCCTCCGATTCGCGCTCGGGCTCGCGCGTCAGGTCCTCAGGAGTTGTCGTGTACAAGATCCTCACCCTCAACAACATCGCCAAGGTCGGGCTGGCGCGGCTGCCGGCTGAGCGTTACCGGACCGGCAATGACATCAAGGATCCCGACGCCATCCTCGTGCGGTCGGCGAACATGCACGCGATCGATATCCCCGGTGGACTCAAGGCGGTGGGCCGGGCGGGGGCGGGCGTCAACAACATTCCCGTCGCAAAGATGAGCGCGAAGGGCATCCCGGTGTTCAACGCGCCGGGCGCCAATTCGAACGCGGTCAAGGAACTGGTGGTCGCCGGGCTCATCGTCGCCTGTCGTCAGTTGTGCGCCGCGTGGGACTTCGCGCGCAACCTGGAAGGGTCAGACGAGGAGATCGGCAAGGCCGTGGAGGCCGGCAAGAAGAGCTTCGCGGGCTTCGAACTGCCGGGGCGCACGCTCGGCGTGGTCGGCCTTGGCGCCATCGGCCGGCTCGTGGCCAACACCGGCGTGAACCTCGGGATGAACGTCATCGGGTTCGACCCGGGCCTGACGGTCGAGGGCGCCTGGGCGCTGTCGTCGAACGTACGCAAGGCGCGATCGCTCGACGAGGTGTTCCAGCAGGCCGACTTCCTCACCGTGCACGTGCCGCTCGTCGACGCGACGCGTCACATGGTGAACGAGGATCGCCTGGCGTCGATGCGCAAGGGATCGGTCATCCTCAACTTCGCGCGCGAGGGCATCGTCGACGACCAGGCCGTGGTCGACGCGATCGATGCCGGTCACATCCACGGCTACGTCTGCGACTTCCCCACCAACACCACGAAGAACCACGCGCGCTGCGTCACGCTGCCGCACCTCGGCGCGTCGACGGCCGAGGCGGAAGACAACTGCGCCATCATGGTGGCCGATCAGGTGCGCGACTTCCTCGAGAACGGCAACATCCGCAACGCCGTGAATTTCCCCGAGGTCGTCGTGCCGCGCCGCACCGCGCACCGGTTCGTCTGCGCCAACGCGAACGTGCCGAACATGCTCGGCCAGATCTCGGACGCGTTCGGCCAGGCCGGCCTGAACATCCACGACATGGTCAACTCGTCGAAGGGCGATCTCGCCTACACGCTCGTCGACCTCGACGCGCCGGTGCCCGCCGATCTCGTGCAGAAGCTCGGCAGCCTCAAGGGCGTCGTCATGGCGCGCCTGATCGACGCACCGCGGTAGAGCGTTC
>CAZVHY010000164.1:0-7710 GCA_964627115.1 uncultured Solibacteraceae bacterium
CTTCGCAACGTGCGGAGCGCTGCGTGCAGCGATGCCGCCAGTCGGTCGTAGGCGTTCGCCAGGTCCGGCGCCTGATCGGGCAGGTAGCCGAGGCGATGTCCGACGAACAATAGATAACCGCACTCTCGCGCCGAGCCTCGTGCGATATCGAGGAAGCGGCAGTAGTCGCCGACAGTCTCTCGTGCTGACCCTTCGGCGATGTTGGTTGGTACCGAAAGGGCCGCGCGGCGGATTTGCGTCCGGAGTCCGTACCGTTCGTCAGCCGGCATGTCCCGGGTTGCGGCATAAGTCAGGTCGAC
This sequence comes from uncultured Solibacteraceae bacterium, assembly GCA_964627115.1. Taxonomy (GTDB): domain Bacteria; phylum Acidobacteriota; class Vicinamibacteria; order Vicinamibacterales; family SCN-69-37; genus SCN-69-37. Next base: position 300 of record CAZVHY010000164.1, read on the forward strand.
GAGTTCGTCGGCACGAGTGAAGATTCGCAGCTTGGTGTGATCGCGTCCCATGGCGACTCACAAGGCAAGGACCGATCCAGCGCGATTTATCGAACGTTCTCGAAAATCATCGCTGCGAAGATCGCAGAATCCGCGTACTCGCGTCGTTGGAGGCTTGCAGTATCTGCACTGTTCCGAGTTGCCTATTGCCCCCGCCGCCAAGCCGCCGGCAGCCGCGCCTCCGTGCCGCCCCGCAGCCGTGCCGCCCCGGCCCCGCGTCACCCCCACGGCCGTTGAAGGTCCGGGGCTCCATGTGGAGAAGCCCCGCCCCGCCATGCCGCCCGCCGCCGCGCCTGCGTGCCGCCGCCAGTCCCGCAGCCAGCGGCCGTGCCGCCGCGCAGCCCGATCCGCCCGCCTCCCAGCCTCCCTAGAACGTCTGCCCGATCCCGAAGTACCAACGCGGGCGTTCAGTGGCGCGGTTCGAGAGTGGCACGCCGTAGTCGACGCGGATGACGGCGAAGGGCGACTGGATGCGCAGGCCGAGGCCGGCGCCGCGTTCGAGGTTGGTCAGCTGCATGCCGCGTACGGTCGGGAAGACGTTGCCCGCGTCGAAGAAACCGACACCGCGCACCCAGCGGAAGATCGGGAACCGCACTTCCTGGTTGAACTGGAACAGCCCGGCGCCGCCGATGGGGCCAAGGAGATCGCGGCCACCAATTGCTTCCTCGCCAAACCCACGCACGCTCGTGCCGCCACCGGTGAAGAAGCGCTCCTCCCGGATGAGCCTCTGGCCAAAGCCGCGGCCGAGGCCCACGCGTAGCGCCGAGGCCAGCACGACGTGCTCGCCGACCGGACGGAAGTAGTACTGCTGCGCCAGATAGCGCACAAACTTCAGACTCGATCCGAACCGCCCGGGCGCGTACTCGAGACCCGACGCGTGGAACCAGCCGCGCGTCGCGTTCGACGGATCGTCGCGCGTGTCCCACGAATACGTGCTCGTGAGCCGCGCGACGTACGCGACTTCGTCGAACGAGGGCAGAAGCAGAACGGGATCGGCTTCGATGAACGTATGGTTGCGGCTGTAGGTGTACCCCCACGATACCGACATCGTCCGCGCCGGCCGCATGCGCTGTTCGAACGTCAGCTCGCGCGTTTCTTCGACGTACGGCGTGATGCCGGCGTCTTCGTCGCCCCCGGTCTCGCGCGACCACGTCAGGAAGACGTTGGTCGTCAGCGGGAGACGGAAGGGCGTCGGCAGCGAAAGGATGCCGCGCGCGAGATACCGATCGGATTCGAGCTGGCCGGCGACGCCGGCCGCAATCGCACGACCGAAGAGGTTGCGATTGAGGAAGTCGGCCACGAGCGCCGGGCGAACATCATGGCTGTCCTCGGCCGGACCCGGCGAATCGCTGACGCGGAAGCCGTAGCGGAAGCGGAAGCGCGGCAGCTCCTGCAGGCCGACGATCGCGCGCACGGGCTGCGTGCCCGCCTCCGCGTCGACCTCGCCTACGGGCTCCACCTCCATGTCCACGCGCTGGAACACGCTCGTGTCGTAGAGCCGCTTCTGCGCCGCGTACACGTCGCTCATGTCGAGCGGCTGGCCCATGTCGAGCCGCAGCGCGCGGTCGATCGTGCCGTCCGACGTCACGCGAGGGCCGTTCACCGTGACGTCCTGGAGAATCTGCCGCGGTCCCTCGGCCACGGCAAAGACGACGTCGGCCACCGCGCGTTCCTCGTCGATGCCGACGATGGTCGAGACGCCGACGCTGTTGTACCCGGCGCCGAGATAGTCCACCTCCACACGCCGGCGCGCAGGTTCGACTTCACCAGGTAGATACGGCGCGCCGGGCTTCAGACCGGTGACCGTGCGCACGGCATCGGCCGTGCGGTACGCCGCGCCGCTCACGCCAATCATGCCGATGCGATACGCCGGGCCCTCGTCGATCCGCACGGGCAGCACGGCGGTGCCGTTCTCGAACCGCGGCGCGCTCACCGTGACGCCGGCCGTGAGGTGTCCCCGCGATCGGTAGAGCGCCTCGAGTGTCTGTTCGATCGCATCACGCTCGAGCCAGACGGCCACCGCGCCGTTCTGCGTCTCGACGGCCGACCGCAGCTCGCCGTCCGCGATCGCCTTGTTGCCCGTGAACTCGATGCGGCGCGTCGTCGACTGCGGACCGGGCGCAATCGACAGCGTCAGCGTCTTGTTCGTGCCATCGGCGTCGGCCGACACGGTGGCGTCCACGGTGCTCTGCAGATATCGCCCCTGCACCAGCGCCCGCTGCGCAATCCGTTCCGCGTCGTCTTCGAGGAAGCCGTCGAAGACCGACTGCGACCACGCGTCTTCGATGTCGGTGATGGTCGCCCGCGACAGCGTGAATCCCTCGACGCGCAGCGTGGTGCGCGGTCCCTGGCGGATGTTGTACGTCAGGGCCATCTGGCCCTCGCCCGACGTCTCGCGCCGCGCCGCAATCCGCGCTTCCATGAACCCGCGCGATCGGTAGTAGGCCGCGAGCCGATCGCGATCGCGCTGCCAGTTGAAGTAGTCGAACCGGTCGCCGACCGTGAGCCGGAGCTGGTTGATCACCTCGCTGTTCGGGATGCCCGGCTCACCCTCGATGTGCACGGCCGAGATGCGCGGTTCGGGGGGCCGCCTCGACGCGCCGGCGGCTGCCGTGCCCACGCCGCCGAACTGGATCTCGTGCCGGAACTCGTACGTCTCGCGGCTGGTGTCGTCGGTGGCTGCGCGCAGCTCGATGCGACGTACGGGCCGATAGACGGCAATCCAGGTGATGTCGCCCGTGTTGCGCAGGCTCTGCGACATGATGAGCTCGAGCTCGCGGCTCAGGTTCTTGGCGAGCGTCAGACGCGCGCCGGGATCGGACTCGGTGGCCAGCAGGTCGAACGTGGACGCCGCGCCGCCGAGGCCGCGGCTGATCTGCACCGAGTCGAGTCCGACCGCCCGGCCCGCCGTGCTCAGCAACTCGCCCGAGAGCAGCATGAGCAGCTGACCGCGCGCGACGTCCGTATAGGCCATCGTGGTTTCGTCAGCGGTCTCCCCGGTGAGCAGGAGCGAGATGACGTCCTGCTGGCTCTGGCCCGGGCTGCGCAGACCGACCTCGAGCGTGTCCGGTGTGCCGGTGAGCTCCAGCGTGATGTCGTGGCTGCGCACGCGCGTCTCGAGCGCGATGTCGAAGTTCGGCTCGATGCGCGTCGCGTTGGTGAAGTCGATCGTGCCGCGCTGCAGCGTGTAGGTCTGGCCGCCGAGGAAGATCTCGCCACCCTCGCGCAGCGCCAGCCGGCCGCCGAGCACGGGCGAGGCCGGCGTGCCGGTGATGCGCAGGTTCGTCCCCACCTCGAGCTGCCCGTAGTTGTTGTCGACGAGGATGTCCTCGGTCGAGACCACGGTCACGTCGAGCTGCAGCCGGCTCATCATCCCGTCGTCTGACGCGCCGGGGCCCGACGTCCGCATTTCCAGTGTGGAGAAGAGCTGCTCGGTGAGCCGCAGCGGCTGGCGGTAGTCGCCGCGCACGATGGTGACGCGGCCGCCGATCGCGGGATCGCCCGCCACCATCGAGATCGTCAGGTCGGTGTTGAGCTCGGTGCGCAGCCCATCGACGGCTTCGATCGCCAGGCTCCGGCCGGTGACCGTGATGGCGCCTTCGCTGATGGCGAACTCGCTGTAGTCGAGCCCACCGATGATGGAGATGGTGCCGCCGTTGGCGTTGGCGGTGAGCCCTTCCAGGCTGATGCGGTTGCGCGAGAGTCGCGCGATGCCCTCGAGGTCCGTAATCGCCACGCGTGGGTCGCGCACCACGATGTTGGTGTCCTCGAGCGCGACGGTGCCGTCGATGTCCGGCGTGCCCACCTCGCCGCGCGCGGTCACGTCGAGGTTCGCGCGTCCGCTCGTGGCCATGCCGGGCGCGAACGCGCTGATCATGCGCAGGTCGAGCGATCCGATGACGCCGAGGTCGAGCGTCGTCGCCCCCTCGTCGAGCTGCACGTGCCCACGCACGGCAAACTCGTTGCCGGTGCCAGCCCAATTCCACTCGACGACGTCGAGACGACGGTTGGCGAGGCGCAGGCGCGTAGGCTGCGTTTGCGCGAGCGGCACGCGCGCCAGTTCCACCTCGGCGCGATCGAGCCGGACTTCGGCGGTCACCTGATTGAGATCGAAACCCGTGGCTTCGACGTCGGCGGCCAGGTCCACCTGTCCCGTCATCTGCGCGATCGACTCATCGTCCATGAATGGGCGAAGCGCCTCGGGGCTGAGGTTCTGGATGCGGACGTCGAATCGCGCCGGGCCGAGCACCGGTGGCAGCGTGGCGCGATAGGCCGCGGGGATCGCGTCCCCCATGAGCGACACGGGCGCATGGCCGATGGCCAGCAGATCGGCGCCCTGCCAGCGCGCGAACATGGTGCTCACGTTCACCATGCCGGCGGTGTACGTGGCGGCCAGCGTCACGTCGGTGGCGGCCGGGATGTCGGGCGTGGCAATGGAGCCGTTGGTGAGTGTGAGGTAGCCGGCGATGTCGGGCGTGTCGAGCGCGCCGAACGCGCGCACGTTCAGCTCGAGGTTGCCCGCCATCTCGGCCTGGTCGAGTCCGGGCGCCATCTGCGCGAGCGGCGCGAAGTCGGCAAGCGTGCCGACGAGCTCGACGGTCATGCCGTCGGTGGCGCTCGACCCGGCGCCGATCCGGCCGCGCGCCGTCAGCCGCGCATCGCCGATGTACATCTCGAGGTCCTCGGCCTCGACGGTGCCGTCGGCGTGGCGTACGCGCGCCGTGCGCTCCACGCGAACGGGCACGCCGTTGACCGTGGCGTCGTTCAGTGCGAACTCCGCGGTGACGTCCATGGCCGCCAGGTCGTCGAGCAGCCCCTCGGCCTTTGCGTCGAGCCGGATGGTGCCGGTGAGCGGAATGGTGCGCGTGGCGTTTTCGGGCGTCGCGTCGCCGAAGTCGTCACTGTCCTCCGGAGTCTCGGGGCCGGCCGGACCGGTGGCGCGCGCAAGGGCTGCGAGCTCGGCGTTGTCGAGCGTGGCGGTGGCTGAGAGCCGGCGCGATTCGAGGTCGACCGTCGCGTTGATGGCGCCACTGACCGACGGCACCGTGGCCGCAACCTCCGCGCGACCATCAGCCACCTCGACATCCGCCACGGCCTCGCCAACCTGATACGCACCCCAATCGATGTGCGCGAAGCGCAGCTGCCCGGCTGCCTGGGGCGCATCGATGGTGCCCTCGCCCTTCATGTCGAGATCGAAGCGCGTGCGGATGGGAATGGCTGCGGGCTGCGCGGCGGCGGGCGGCTCGGAAGCCGGCTGCGCGGCTGCGGGCGGCGCGGGGGCGGCGGGCTGCGGAGCGGAGGGCGGCACGGCTGCCGGCTGCTCGGCGGCCTGTGCGGCGGTTGCCACCGCGGGGGCCGACCCCTGTGTCGGCCCGCTCCCGGCAACCGTTGAGGCATCCACCGTCACGATCGGATTGACGACGAGCCCCGTGCCGGTGGCGGCGAAGGTGTAGCGGCCTTCGTCGACGGCGTACTCGCCGGTGACCGAGAGCTTGCCGTCCTGCTGCGTCAGCACCAGCGAGTCGACCCGGGCCACGCGGTTCGCGACGTGGACCTGCGACTCGATCGTGTCGATGGTCTGGCCGGCAACCTCGATGGTGCCGGAGGTCAGCGTCACGTCGGCGGTCGGGTTGTCGAGCGCGCCACCAATCGTGGCGGTCATCGACGCGGCGCCGGTGGGGCGCCAGGCCTCGGGCACGGCCGTGGCCACCGACGTCAGGTCCGGCAGCTCCGCGCGCACGGTGCCCGCCACGGTGTTGGCCGCGATGCCAATCGACGCCTGCCCGGTCAGCGCGTTCGGACCCAGCTCGACGCGCAGGTCCGCGACATCGACGACGCGCGGCGAGGCGTCGAAGCGCGCAGCGAGCGTGGCCGGCCCCGTGCCGCTGATGCGCAGCTCCTGGCCGTCGAGCGCGCCGGTGGCGCGCGGCTGCGCGAGCGTGCCGGCCAGCGTCAGGTCCACGGTCACGGCGCCGCCGGCCGACTCGCGATCGCCGAGGTCGGGGACGAGGTCGGTCAACTCGAGCTGTTCGAGCGCGGCAGCCAGGTCGGCAATCGCAATCGAGGCCGTGCCGGCGAGAGGGCTGGCCTCGAGGTTCATGTCCTCGGTGAGCCGGCCCGTGGCCCGAATGGTCGTGTCGATGGAGCCCGCCACCTGGGGCGTGCCGCTGAGGCGCCACTGACGGTTGGTGCTCGAGAGATCGATGCGCCCGGCCACGGGCAGGATGCCCGGACGCGCGGCCAGCGCGCGCTGCGTGGTGGCGATGGTCGCGGTGCCGCCGAGAAGGTCCGAGCCGGTCCACTCCGCGGCAAGCGTGCCGCTGGAGACCGCGCCCGGGCGCACGGCGAGGTCGGGAACGATGGCCAGCAGGCGGGGCAGGTCGAGATTCGACCACTTCGCCTCCACCTGCGACGCGCCGTCATCTTCGAGACCGACGCGGCCCGCGCCCGTCAGTTCGCCACCGGCCACGGCCACACGCAGCTGTTCGATGGTGGCCACCGAGTCGGCGGTCGAGAATGCCGCCCGGCCTTCGACATCGAGCGGACCGAGCGGTGACCACGCGAGCGTCTCGGTGGCAACGGTCACCGTCACGTTCGGCTCGTTGCGATTGCCTTCGGCGGCGCCTGTCAGGACGACTGTGCCCGTCGGCACGGGATCGACCGTGGTCCAGGCGGCGCCCCGTTCGGCATCGACACGCAGGCTGTAGCGAACGTCGAGCGTGGGATCCGATCCGAACGCGTCGACGGACCCTTCCGCGCGCAGACGCAGCTCCGGTGCCTCGAGCTCGATCGGGGCGAACCCCAGCCTCACGCCGTCGAACGTCAGCGCGCCCGCCAGGTGCGTGATGGTCGTCGATCGATCGCCCACCTGCAGCGTGGCCGCTTCGGCCATCGCCAACGCCCCTGACAGCGGCGTGAGCGTCCCGGCGATCATGTCGAGCACAATGCCGCGCGCCTCGAACCGCTGGTCGTTGGAGGCGTCTTCGTAGCTGACCGCGATGGGCCCGGCCAGCAGGCGGTCGATGACGACCGGGCCCTCGAAGGGATCGGCGTCGGGATCCGAACTGGTTTCGGGAAGGTTGAGCCGCCCGTTGGCATCGCGCACGAGCGTGACGCGCGCGTTGGCCACCTCCACCGACTCGGCACGCAACGTACCCGTGATGGCCGCCCATGGCAGATCGACCCGTGCGCGATCGAGATAGAGGAACGCTGGTTCCACACCTACGGCAGCGACGGTGACATTGTCGAGCGTCACCGTCAGCGTCGTGAGGTTGTAATGGAGGCGATCGGCCGTGAGCCTGATGCCCCGGTTCTCGAGCGTGGCGATGACCTGCGAGAGCACCGCGTTGCGGACAACCGGCAGATGGACGAC
>CAZVHY010000165.1:0-7677 GCA_964627115.1 uncultured Solibacteraceae bacterium
ATGCCACGCTCGTCCGATCCGTACGCCGCCTTCCGGCTCAATCTCGAACAGCAACGTAAGCGCGCGAAGGACCTGCTCCGCGCGGTCCGTGCGGGAGACGCGGCGGCGCGCCGGCGTCTCGCCGACGCGGTCGCTCGGCCGGTGCCCGATGCCGCAACGATCACGCTCGCCGATGCACAGTTCGCGATCGCCCGCGAGCTCGGGTTCAGGTCGTGGCGCGATCTCCGAACCCATGTGGTGGCGCAGGCCGCGGCGCGTGAGGCGATCGCGCAGCCCGGCCCCGCCGTTGACGCGGACATGCCGACGCTGCACGTTCGCTGCGGATCGGACATCAAAGGCGAGCTCGAGGCGGCGGGATTCGGCGGTGACTTCCTCGCCGTGTGGGACTCGTTCCCTGTCGGGCCCGTGACCAACGCCCCGGACTGGATTGCGCAGCGCGCACGCTTTCACGCCGATACCGGTCTCGTCCGCGATGTGGACGACGACGCATTGCTCGCTGAGCTCACGGACGCAGACCTCCGGCTTGCGGCATCCGCCGGGAGCTATGCGCGCGTCGTCATCTGGACCGAGCACGACAGCCACGACCAACTCTCGCTCATCCGCTGTCTCGCACACTACGCGCGAACGCGGGCGCCGCGTGTCCTCGAACTGATATCAGTCGATCACTTTCCCGGCTCGCGGCGTTTCATCGGACTCGGCCAGCTTCCGCCCGAAGCGATGCGGCTGCTCTGGAATCGGCGCGACGTCATCGATGCGGAACGGCTGTCCGTCGGCGCCGCGGCATGGGCGGCGTTGACGTCGCCGGATCCCCGCGCGCTCGCAGCCATCGCTCGCACACGAACGCCGGCGTTGCCGCATCTCGGACCGGCCGTCGGTCGCCACCTGCAGGAGCTGCCGTCGTCGGTGAACGGCCTCAGCCTGACGCAATCCTTGATCTTGCAGATACTCGCCAGGGCGCCCGCCAGCGTTGGCGACCTGTGGCGAGTCTCCCAGGGTGAACTGGAGCCGATGCCGTTTCTCGGCGACACGATGTTTCTGCACATCGTCAACGAGATGGGACGTGTCCATTCGGCCGTTTACGAACGATCGGTACTGGATCCGGAACGTCCGTTCAGCGATCGCCTTGCCATCACGCGGACCGGCCGTGAGGTGCTTCAGGGCGCGACCGACTGGCTCTCCCTGCAACCTCCCGTCCGGTGGGTCGGCGGCGTGCGGATCGATCCGTCAACGCCGAACTGGCGCTGGGACGAGGCACGACAGGACGTGACGATGGCGTGAGGTGTGCGGTGGCCAGAGATGCAGGTTCCTGTCACCCGTCGCACCATCGCACCTTCGCACCTTCGCACCCTGGCACCCTGGCACCCTGGCACCTTCGCACCGTCGCACCTGTGTTTCACGGCCCATCGATTGGCAGCGAGCGGCTGCGGTTGAAGCGCACGGTATACGCGCCGTCGCAGCAACTCGCGGTTCGTGTTTCGCCGAGCGCGCTCGTCTGGTCCGGCGGCAACGCACCAATCACCACCTCCATGATGTCGTCGCCGCCGTTGGCCGCGTCGTCTGCGTCCCTGATGCGGATGGTCACGGAGTCCACGTAACGAATCGTGGGAATGACGTCCTCGAGCGAGCGGTGCCGGCCGTTGTCGAAGTCGCCGATGTACGTGTCGCTGACGACCACCTGGCCGTCGGCCATCACCGAGAGATAGATTTCGTCGATGCCGATCGTGTCGGTTTCCTCGATGCAGAAGATGTTGTAGTTGACCGCGTTCGTGATGCCGGCTCGTGAACCGTGGAGCACCGTCAGGTTTGTCGTCCAGCCCACGCGCACCTCGGCCGCCGCCAGGTTCGTGCGCCGTACGACGAGGTAGAACTTCCCGGCGTCGGCGGTGGTGCGGCGGAGCTCGAGCTGCCGGCCGCCAGGCCCGGGCGCCGTCGTGCTGGTCGAATCGAGAATAGTGACACCGTCCGCGGCGCGCAGTTGCAGCTCGAAGTCGTCGCCGGCGAAGCCGTCGGCGAAGAAGCGCAGATTCTGCGGTCTGCCGCTCGTCACCTTCTGCACGTGCACTTCGAACCACGATGTGTCGTCCGCGTTCTGTGGCGCCGCCGGCAGCGCGTGGACGAGCGGATCGTTGGCGCGCAGCACACACGCCTCGTTCGCACTCGTACACGTCGCGCGATGAGCCACCAGCGCGTACGTGCCTGTGGCCGTCCGCAGCGGATTGAAGACCCGCACGTACAGCGGCGGATCGGGCACGTGAAACTTTTTTGCCGTGATCTCGGTCCGCCGCCGTGGGTCGCCGGCCGTGAAGGTAATCGTCTCCTCGAAGTACTGCGGCGCCGGTACCGACAGATCCGCGGCCTGATAGACGCGGAAGTCCACGCCGGAATTCGCGGGCAACACGGCAAAGGCGTAGGTGCCGGGCGTATCGAATCGCGCCCACTGCATGCTGCCGGGATACCTGATGTCGCCCGGAATGAACGTATCGAACGCGGGGTTGGCGCGCGCCTCGAGCGGCGTCGCGTGAGGTGCCCAGCGGTTGATGTCGGCATTGACGCCGATGTGATCGCTGAGATCGGTCGTGCCCATCATGCCGAGACCACCCTCGACGAACGGCTCGCCGTCGCGCAGATTGAACGCCCGCGTGAGGTGCTGCACCACCAGCCGGCGCCGGTCGGGGCTCGGGCGGTTCCTGGCGAAGTAGTCGAGCCGCGCGCCGGTCTCGGGCTCGAAGCTGACGCATCGGCGATCGCCTGGCGGCACGGCCCAATGGTAGTAGTTGGTGAGCCCGCGATCCTCGCGCGGATGTTCGGCGACCCACGCGTCCCTCAGTCGATCCGTCAGATAGCTGCCGGCCGTGGCGAAACGTTGCACCCATTCGTACAGGTTGGGTCGGCAGCAGGCGCCAGCGCCGAGGTCGGGGTCCGCCTGGTCGCCATCCACGTTCAGATCGCCAATCAGGAACACGTCCTCGCGGCCGCTGAGACCAGGCGGCAGCGACTCTTCGATCACGCGCTCGACGTCGCGAAACTGCTGCCGGCGGATGTCGATCATTTCCGCCCACTGGTCCCGTGCAGCCACACGCAGATCGATGACGCCAGGCGCGGGCACGGGCTCCGGACAGAGCCCGACGTTCTCGTCTTCGGGATAACTTGCCTGCATGTGCGTGAAGACGATGTTGTAGATCCGGCCGGTGAAGGGATTCTGCACGCGGACCATGGCCGCGCCCTTGGCAGCCATGTCGTCGCTGCGCGCGCTGGCGTCGTACTCGATGAACGCGACGTCCTTCCAGTCCGCGCCGCCGCTCTTCGCTTTTACGTCGTCAGCTTCGACGCGGTGCGTGGTCAACGGGAGCGGGGCGAACGGAAAGCGGCTGAAGAGCATGAGCCCGCTGTCTTCCGACGCGATGGCGTCATCGCCGATATAGGCCACGTAGTGGGGGAAGGTGCCCTCGAGCTCCTTCACGAACTCATCGCGGGAGTCCTCGTCGAAGATCTCGTTGAGGACGATGATGTCGTAGCTACTCGCCCGGATGCGCGCGCTGATGCGCCGCGGCCGCTCGACGTCGTCTCCGGCCGGCATGCCGTTGAAGGTGCTCGGCAGAAACTGCGCGTTGAAGGTGCCGATGCGCAGCGACTCTTCCTGCGTGGCGGCGCAGCCCGCTGCCGCCAGGAGCGACAGCACGACGAGCGTTCTCGTGGCGAATCCCATGTGCGACTAGTGCCACAGGCCGGCCGTTCGTTGCAGCCGAAGCTCACGGTGCGGCGCGTCTCGACCCTCGACGCCGTCGCGTCCAGATCGCGCCCCACGCAAGACCCAGCGCTGCGGCCGCGAGCGAGCCGAGCAGTATGCCGAGCTTGGTGGCGTCCAGCAGGGCGCGGTCGGCGAAGGCGAGCGTGGCGATGAAGATGGACATCGTGAACCCGATGCCGGCCAGAAGGCCGACGAGCGTGATACCGCCCCAGGACAGGCCCGGAGGTAACCGGCACCAACCGAGCTTGATTACGAGACTGCTCGCACCAATCACACCGAGAGGTTTGCCCGCAACGAGCGCCAGCGCAACGCCCAGCGCCACCCATTGCGTGCCGGCGGTGACGAGGTCGATGCCGGTCAGGCTCACGTCTGCGTTCGCAAGGGCGAACAATGGCATCACGCCGTAGGCCACCCACGGGTGCAGGGCCATCTGCACGCGGATCACAGGAGGCAGCAACTCGCGCTGCGCCACGCGCAGTTGGCGCAGTGGCTGCGCGAGATGATCGGCGGTCTCTGTTGACTCGACATCCCGGGTCGCGAGTTCGGTGGCGACGCGTGAGACGACGTCAATCGGGTGTTCGCGCGTACGGATCGGCGCAATGGGCGTCAGCATGCCAAGCACCACGCCGGCCAGCGTCGGGTGGGCGCCGGTGATCAGAAGTCCCATCCAGACGACGGCTCCGGGCACCACGTAGGCGAACGCGGACCCCGTACCGATCTGTTGAAGTCCGATGACGCCGAGAATGCCGATCGCCGCCACCGCGAATCCGCCGTAGTCGAGGCCGCCCGAGTAGAACAGCGCGATGATGAGCACGGCGAGGATGTCGTCGATGATGGCGAGCGCCAGCAGGAACACCCGCACGTTGCCGGGAATCGATCGGCCGAGCAGCGCGAGGACGCCGACCGCGAACGCAATGTCGGTGGCTGTCGGTACGGCCCATCCGGCGCGGTGATCGACCTGTGCGTTCAGGCCAAGGTAGACCAGGGCCGGTACGGCAACGCCACCGATGGCCGCGGCCACTGGAAGCGCCGCCTGTCTGACGTCACTCAGCGCGCCTTCGTGGATCTCGCGGCGGATCTCCATCCCGACGACCAGGAAAAAGATGGTCATCAGCGCGTCGTTGACCCAGAAGTGCAGCGATCGCGCGAAGACGACGTCGCCGATCCCGATTGAAAACGGCGTGTGCCAGAGCGCGTGATAGCTGTGAGCGAGCGGTGAGTTGACCCAGGTCAGCGCACCGGCCGTGGCGATGAGCAGGACGATGCCGCTGACGGCTTCGATATGGAGGAAACGTTCGAGTGTCGCGAGAACGCGCTCGGCGAGCAGTTGCACCGGCAGCGGCGCAGGCGGAGTGGGGCGGCGCTTCATGATCGACCCGCGCGTGGCGGCCCGACCGACGCTGACCTGTCACGCCGCGATGCGCAGCGGACACCCACCGCTCATTCTATACGGCTCGTCGCGACGGCGTGGGATGCTGAAAAAAGGCCGCGTGGTCCTGAAGACCGCCAGACCGGGACCCGCACCCCGTGCGACAATCGTCCCCATGGGTGTGTTCGGCCGGACCATAGCAATCAAGGGACAGGTGCACTCGAGTGAGGACCTCACGATCGAGGGGCGCATCGACGGTTCGCTGACCTGCGAGGGAGCCGCGGTCATCGTCATGGAGGCCGCGTCGGTGACGGGCGACATCATCGCGCGCGACCTGACCGTGCTCGGCCGCGTCGAGGGGCAGATGATTGCCACCGACGTCGTTCACGTGCGATCCGGCGCCGTGGTCACCGGCCAGGTGATGGCGAAGAATTTCATCCTCAATGACGGCGGCGATTTCGTCGGCCGCGTCGAGCCGCAGCACCTCGAGGCGGCGCTGCGCGTGGCGAAGTTCCAGCAGCGCAAGAAGGATGCGGTGTAACGGGGCTGCAAGGCGACGAGGCTGCGCGGCCGCGCGGCTGCCGCACGGAGCGATGGGGAGGCAGGGACAGCCCGAACCCGAGTGCGTCGCGCGAGTGGTGAGGGCTCAGCGTCAGTTCAGCTCGAATAGCGTGGGGGTGGGGCCCCACGCAATTGAAAAAACGAAAGGCACCGATGACACTGACGATTCGTTCGCTCTTGGTTGCAGCAGGCGTTCTTGCGGTTGCGGGAACGATGTTCGTGGCGAGCACTCGGTCGTCCGCGGCCGTCGAGGCACAGGCACTTCCAGCCGTGACGGTCTACAAGGATCCGAACTGCGGCTGCTGTTCGCTCTGGATCCAGCACATGGAGCGCGCGGGATTCAGCGTGACGGCCACCAACACGACCGAGATGCCCGCGATGCGCGCCAAACTCGGCGTGCCTCAGCACCTGCAGTCGTGCCACACGGCCGTTGTCGGCGGCTTCGTCGTCGAAGGACATGTGCCAGCCGACGATGTGAAACGCCTGCTCACGAGCCGCCCGAGCGTGAAGGGCATTGCCGTGCCCGGCATGCCGGTCGGATCGCCCGGCATGGAACAGGGTAACGTGAAACACCAGTACTCCGTCCTCACGTTCAACGACGCGGGGCAGACGACGGTGTTCGCAAGGCACTAGCTCAGGGACAACAGGTGCGACGGGGACGACGGGCGACAGGTGGGCCCGGCGATGCCCCGGGCCGACATTTCTCAGGTACGACGGGGACAACAGGTGCTGGGGAGCGGGCGGGCACAGGGGCCCGCCCCCGCAACGTCGCCCCTTCGACCGCGCTGCGGGGGCCGGCCCCCGTGTCGGCCCGGATTCCTGACTTCGGGATCGGGCGGGCCCGAGTACCTACGACGCCATCCGGTCCCGTACCTCCGCTCCAATCTCAATCGATCGCAGCCGCGCGGCCTGTGAGTGCATGTGCGCGGTGATCATCAGTTCGTCCGCTCTCGTCGTCTCGAGGAACACGCGCAGGTGCTTTGCGATGGTGTCGGCGGTGCCCACGAACGAATAGCGCAGCACCTGTTCGACCGTGGCCTTCTCGGCCGGTGACCAGAAGCGATCGATGTCGTCCACGGGCGCGGGCAGCGGGCCGGCGACGCCGCGCGTGCGGATGTTGGTGAACGCCTGCTGCATCGACGTGAAGAGCCGCTTCGCTTCCGTGTCGGTGTCGGCGCCCACGACGTTCACCGACACCATGGCCCACGGATGCTTGAGCGCGGCGGACGGCGTGAAGCGCGAGCGGTACACGTGCAGCGCGCGCATGAGCTCGTCGGGCGCGAAGTGTGCGGCAAACGCGTACGGCAGGCCGAGCGCGGCCGCAAGCTCGGCGCCGAAGAGGCTCGAACCGAGAATCCAGATCGGCACGTGGAGTCCCGCACCCGGCACCGCGCGCACGGGCTGGCCGGGCATCGGATCGCGGAAGTAGAACTGCAGCTGCTGCACGGCGCGCGGAAAGTCGTCGGCCGCCGCTGGACTGCGGCCGAGTGCGATGGACGTGGCCGGATCGGTGCCCGGCGCGCGGCCGACACCGAGATCGATGCGGTTCGGGTGCAGCGCGGCAAGCGTGCCGAACTGCTCGGCGATGACGAGTGGCGAGTGATTCGGCAGCATGATGCCGCCCGATCCGACCCGGATGTTCGACGTCCCGCCGGCCACGTGCGCAATGACGACGGCCGTGGCCGCACTCGCGATGCCCGGCATGTTGTGATGCTCGGCCAGCCAGAAGCGCCGATACCCGAGCGCCTCGGCGCGCCGCGCGAGCTCCACGGAATGACGCAGCGCGTCGGCCGCGGTCGAGCCATCGGGGATGGGGCAGAGATCGAGAAGGGAGAAGGGGATGGTCATTGGTGCAAGGTCTATCTTTATTCAGTTGCGTGGGGCCAATTTGTCTCTGTGGGGGCGGGCCCGCGTGCCCGCCCACGCTGCACGGTGGGCTGACACAGGGGGCGACCCCTACGCCGCGTCACCGCGTCGCAGCCTTGTAGCCTTGTAGCCT
>CAZVHY010000166.1:0-2119 GCA_964627115.1 uncultured Solibacteraceae bacterium
ACGCGGCGCGAGACCGCCAGCGACGACACGGCGGCTTCGATGCCGGGCCGCACGGGCGCAACAGCAGCCACGCTGCCGCGCAGCACGCCGTCAATCGCGACGACCGTGCCGGCGTTCGGCACCAGTCCACAGGCGCCGCAGTCGCCGGTGACGAACGCCGCCGAGCCAATCGCCACGTCGTGGCCGTCGACCGTACCGCGAAGACCGCGGCCGATGGTTTCCGTGCGTCCTTCGACGTGCAGGTCGCGCCGGGCGCCGGCCGCCAGCGCACGGCTGACCGGGTGCACCGACCCTGCGGCCAGCGCGCGGACGAGATCGACGTCGTCGGGTGTCAGGCCGTCAATCGTCACGCTCGTCTGGCCCGACGCCGTCAGCGTGCCGGTCTTGTCGAAGACCACACTGTCGACGCGGCTGAGATCGAGGAGCGTGGCCGGATCCTTCAGATACCAGCCGCGCCGCCCCAGCATCGACATGGCGGTGCCGAGCGTGATGGGCGCCGACAGCGTCAGCGCGCAGGGACACGCGACGATCAGCACGGCCGTGGCCACGTCGAGCGCGCGCGGCACGTCGGGCCACCACCAGAGGAAACCCGCGGCCGCCAGTGTCACCGCGGCCACGACGAACCAGGCGCCGAACCGCGCGGCGACCTCGGTCAGCCAGTGTCCCTTTCGCGCAGCAGCCGACCGTCCGGCCCACACGCGCGCGAGTTCGCTGTGCGTCACCTCCCGGAGGACGTCGAGCCGTGCACTGGTGCGCGTCACGCGGCCGCCCGCGCGCACCAGTCCGCCGCGTTCGACGCGCACGGGATCGCGCTCGCCTGTGAGGAAGGAATAGTCGATGTAGGCGTGCGCGTCCGCGAGATGCGCGTCGGCCGGCACCACTTCCTCGGGACGCAGCACGATGCGGTCGCCGGGACGCAGCCGCTCGATGGCGACCGGTTCGCACGCGTTCGAGGGCGGGGCAAGCCCCGCCCCTACGGTCAACGTGTCGGACCACGTTCGAGCGACCGAAGCTTCGTAGGGGCGGCCCTTGGGCCGCCCGGCGTCGGCACGTTCCACCTGCACCGACAGCGGGAAGAACGACCGGAACGTGCGGTCGAAGCCGATCCAGTCGAAGGCTTTCTGCTGGAAGAGCCGGCCGATGAGCAGCAGGAACACGAGTCCGGCGAACGAATCGAGGTACCCTTCACCGCGCTCGAGGCCAATGTCGACGAGGCTGCGTGTCACGAGCGCCAGGAGGCCGATGACAATCGGCACGTCGAGGCTCATGGTCCGGTGCCGCAGCGCCTGCCACGCGCCGGTGAAGAAATCGGCGGCGCTGTAGACGAGCACCGGCGCGGCGAGCACGATGTTCAGCACGTCGAAGAGCCGCTGGAACCCACCCTCGATCGGCGCACCGTGGGCGTAGCGCGGAATGCTGAACAGCATGATGTTGCCCAGCGCGAAGCCGGCCACGCCGATCTGCGTGTAGAGCCGCCGGCGTGCGGCCGTGGCGGGCGCTGGCGTCTCGCCGGTCAGGAGCGGCTCGTATCCGACGCTCGCAAGTGCCGCGGCCGCCTCGCTGAGCGCCATGCGCGCGGAATCGAACGACACGGTGACGGTTCGGCGCAGCAGATCCACCTCGGTGCGGCCGATGCGCTCGTCCACGCGGTCGAGCCGCTCGAGCAGCCACACGCACGATGCGCAGTGCAGCGACGGCACCATGAGCCGCGCGGTCGCCTGACCGTCGTGCTCGGCCATCACGAAGCGCGACCTGACGATGGGATCGTCGAGCACGAGGAACCGGGACGGATCGCGGCGCTCGGTGCTGCGCTGCGACACGCCGGACGGCAGGTCGCAGACGTAGAAGGCGTCGAGGCCCCGGTCCTGGAGCAATGTATGGACGGCCGCGCAGCCGGTGCAGCAGAACACGCCCGTGTCCGATGTCACCGCACTGCTGCCGCAGGGGTCGCCGCAATGTGCACACGCCAGACGATCGGCGGACGCTGGCCAGGTTCGCGAGAGGACCTGAGTCTGGGGAGCAGCAACGGGCATACGCGCCGCTCGCAGCAAGGATGCCTGAGCCGGCGCGGCCGGTAGTGCAAGTTGGCTGCCCGATGCGGGCGCACGTCGTTCCGCCG
>CAZVHY010000166.1:2219-7663 GCA_964627115.1 uncultured Solibacteraceae bacterium
CGCCATGGCCCAGACCGTCGATTCCGCCTACCGCTTCCGGACGCTCCGCACGCCGCACTTCGCCATTCACTTCCACCCGGAGGCCGCCGCCATGGCCACCACGCTGGCCGGCATCGCCGAAGACACGTGGCGCCGGTTCAACGAACGTCCCGGCGGCCGGGCGCCCGCGCTCACGCACGTCGTCCTTGCCGATCAATCCGAGTCGGCCAACGGCTTCGCCACGCCGCTGCCCCGCAACACCATCGTGATGTACGCCGCAGCGCCCGCGTCGGCCGGCCTGCTCAATCCGGACGACTGGCTGCGGACGTTGTTCGTGCACGAGTTCACGCATGTCGTCCACCTCGACCGCACGCGAGGATGGGCGCGCGCGGCGCGCACGCTCTTCGGCCGCGCCCCGTGGACGTTTCCGAACATGCTGCTGCCCCTCTGGCAGATCGAGGGATGGGCGACGTTCGAAGAGAGCGTCGCGGGCGACGGCCGGCGCCCCGGGCGTGGACACGCCGGTGACTTCCTGGCGATCACGCGCGAGGCCGCCAGGCACGGCCGCATGGAACCGATCGACCGCGTTGGTGGCGGCCTGACCGACTGGCCCGGGGGACTTGGACCGTATGCCTACGGCCTGTCGTTCCACGAGTGGCTGGCCGATCGATACGGTGCCGCGACGTTCGAGACACTCGCGAACCGGACCGCCGGCAGCCTGCCATGGCTCGGCTCGGGTGCGTTCCACGACGTGTACGGCCAGAGCCTCGGCGCGCTCTGGCGCGACTTCGTGGCCGATCGTCAGGCCGGCGCCGCTGGCAAGGACGCCACGCCGGCGGCACGACGCCTGACCAGCGGTGGATTCCAGGTGGCGGGCCCGCGGTATCTGCCGCTCGCCTGCGAGACGTGTCCGCGCGAAATCGTCTACGCGCTTCGTACGCCCGACGACCGCCCGGGCCTGCACGTCATCGAGCCCGACACGCGCGCAACGCGGCGTCTCGCCACCAGGTTTCTCGGCAACACGACGTCGGCCGACACGCGCGGCCGTCTCTATTTCGATCAGTACGAACGCGCGCGCAACGTCGGCATCTACTCGGACCTGTATGTGCTGTCGCGCGAGACCGGCGCCGTGAGGCGACTCACGCGTGACGCCCGGCTCATGGATCCCGACGTCTCCTCATCAACCGGCGCCATCGTCGCCGTGCGCCACGAGACGCCAGGACAGCGGGATCTCGTGCGGCTCGACCCGATCGCCGATCCGCGCGACGACGACGCGGCCATCACCACAGTGGTGTCCGAACCCGGGGCGCAGTTCAACACGCCACGCTGGTCACCCGACGGCCGCCGCATCGCCGCCAGTCGTCATCGCGCCAACGGCACGGACGACATCGTCATCGTCGATCCCGTCGCGGGCGAGGTGCGTGTCATCGCTGAGGGTGACATGCGATGGGCCACGCCCGCGTGGCGGCCCGATGGCCGCGCGATCGTCGCGGCTGGCGCCACTGGCGATGCGCCCTTCGATCTGTATGACATCGACGTCGACACCGGCGCCCTACACCGTCTCACCGCACACCCTGGCGGCGCGACATGGCCCGACGTCTCGCCGGACGGCCGCACCCTCGTATTCGTCGGCTATTCGGTGGATGGATTCGATTTGTACGAAATGCCGTATCCCACGCCCGACGGCGCGTCTGTTCCGACCGTAGGGGCCGGGCTTGCCCGGCCCGAAAACCCGGACGCTGCGCGGGCGGGGCAAGCCCCGCCCCTACAGCAAGCCGCCTCGACGACGTCGACAACCGCAACCACCCCATACCGTCCGTGGACGACGCTGCTTCCAACGTTCTGGACGCCCATCCTCACGACATCCACCGAACAGGTGCGCGCCGGCGCGGCCGTCAGCGGCAGCGACGTACTCGGCTATCACCAGTGGATCGCGGCGGTCGACTGGCCGGTGGTCAATCGCGTGGACATCGATGGCAGCGGCGACGGCGCCGACTGGACGGCGTCGTATGTCTACGCACGCTGGCGTCCCCGCGTCTGGATGGCGACCACGCGGACCACGTCGTTCGTGCCGGTGGAGTCGACGAGCGACGACGACTCGCTGCCCGCCACGCTGGTCGAACGCACGACGGAGGTGGGCGTGCAGTTGCCCGTGCACCGCCTGCGGTTTTCGCAGGCGGCGCAGGTGTCGCTGGTCCAGGCCGTCGACACGATGAGCCGCGCGGAGGCCAGCGCGCGCCGCAATCGATCCGGCATGCGCGCCGCATGGCGGTACTCGAACGCGCAGTTTCCCGGCTACGGCATCAGCCCGGAACGTGGTGTGGCGATGGGGGTGGCCGCGGAATTCGTTCGTCCATCATTTGGTGCGTCGGGACGATCCGGCACGCTCACGACCGATGTTCGCGCGTACCTGCCAGGACTCGCGCGGCACGACGTCGTTGCCGTCAGGTTCGCGCGCGGCATCACGTGGGGCGACGCGGACGTGCGTCGTCTCTTCGTGCTCGGCGGCGGCGATGCGAGTCCTGGCGCCGGAACGCTCGGCAGTGAGAGTGCACGGCTGCTGCGCGGCTTCCCCGCCAACACGTTCGCCGGTCGGCACGTGGCGACGTTCAACGCCGACTACCGGTTTCCGATTGCGAGACCGCAGCGCGGCCTGGGCACGTGGCCGTTCTTCCTGCACGCGCTGCACGGCGCCGTGGTCTTCGATGCCGGTCACGTCTGGACCGGCGACTTCAATCGCCGGGACATGAAAACGTCGTTCGGCGCCGAGTTGTCGGCCAACGTCGTTGTCGGCTTCGGTCTGCCCATCACTGTCACGGGCGGTGTCGCGCGCGGGCGGGACGGCGCCGAGCGTGTCGACGACGGCACCACGGCGTACGTCCGCGTCGGCTATGCCTTCTGAAACGCGGCGGCTGCTCCTGCTGGTGCTGTTTGCACTGGCCGTCCGCCTCGTCGTCTTTCCCGTCAACGAACACCTGTACGGCGACGCCGTATCACGCACCGAGATGGCCGAGGACTGGGCGCGCCGGCCGCACCTGATCACCGCGTTCGGCGATGGCGCCGCGCAATACGGCCCGCTGCACCTCTACCTCATCGGGGCCGCGCTCTCCGTGTTCGATCGCAACGACGCCTCGCGCGTCGTGAGCCTGCTCTTCGGTGTGCTCACCGTCGTGCCCCTCTTTGCGCTGACGCGCCACTACTTCGGCAGCGCGGCGGCCACGTGGGCGTGCCTGGCGTTCGGCCTGTGGGGCATGCACATCCAGGCGTCGACGACGGGCGGCAGCGAAGCGGTGTCGCTGTTCCTGATGTGGGTGGCGTTCGCGTGGTTCGCGCGCGGTCTCTATCGGCCTCACTGGCTCCCGTTTGCGATGGCGGCGCTGGCCATGAACCTGGCGGCCGCCACGCGCTACGACGCGTGGATGTACCTCCTGCTGCTTGGCCTCGTGCCCTTCTGGCAGTGGACCGACAAGGCCCGCGCAGCGCGCTACGGACTGTCCTTCATCGCGCTCGGCCTGCCCTTTCCGTTGTTCTGGATGGCCGGCAACCTGGCGATGCACGGCGACCCGCTGTATCCGCTCGCGTACATCGACGAGTTCCACCGCGTGTGGGCGCTCGAATCGGCCGGTGGATGGCACGAGTGGTGGCTCAGGCTGCAGGGCCTCGGCTTCTGGCCTGCGATGGCAATGTTCACGCTGTCGCCCGGCGTCGCAATGCTCGCGCTCATCGGCATGGTGGCCGCGTGGCGCCAACGGCCGGCGTGCCACTGGCTGACCATCGCCGCCATCGTGCCGACGGTCTACTACGCCTTCCGGACGACGGTGCTGTTCGACTTCGTGCCACTGGGCCGTTTCACGGTGACCCAGGTCTCGTTGCTGCTGCCATTCATCGCCATGGGCTGGGCGTGGGTGGTCACGCAACGCGGCGGTGTGTTCGCACGGCGCGTGGCCGTGGCGGCGACCGTCATCGCCGTGATCATGCCCGCTGCGCTTGGCGCGTTCACGCTGCACAACGACTCGACAGCCGCAACCGTCCTGAAACCGCTGAGCCCCACGGCCACGAACCCGCGTTGGGTGATCCACGCCGCAGACCTCATCCGGACGACCGTCGTCGACCAGGCCCGTACGCTGTTGCTCGATGAAGACGTCACCTATCAGGATCTCCAGGTCGCCTTCTTCGCGCGCGTGGACAACACGCGGACGATACGGATGCGCTGGCCGAGGTTCCATGAACGGACCGCCGCGTCGCCGCCAGACGTCATCGTCACGTTCAGCCGCGGCCGCCTGCTCGAACAACCGTGGGTGCATCCCGGCGCCGGCACGCTCGTGCTCGAGACGAACGACGGTGCGGTGTCGTACGTCGAACGGCCCACGCCGGTGCCGAACATTCGCGTCTTCGACCGCAGACAGCCGTAGGGGCGGGCCTTGTGCCCGCCCATACGACATTCGTGGGCCGACACAAGGTCGGCCCCTACAACTGTCGTAGCGGTTGCTGCGAACTATTCCGCAACGCGTGTCGCGCTCGGATGCGCGCGCACTCGCAAGATACCGGTCGCGATCTGGCCTCAACGTTGCAGCATGGTCCCATCTGGAGACACCCATGACCGAGATTCGAAAGATCCTGTGCCCGGTTGATCGATCCGACACATCGAGCCGAGCGCTCGATTACGGCCTGATGCTCGCGCGCTGGTACGGCGCATCGGTCACGGCGCTCGAGATCGTGTGGATTACGGTGCCGCCCGTGTCGGCGTCGGCGCAGCCGGCGCTCTCCCCCGCGCAGATCGAAACGTTCTCGGAGGAGTTGAAGACGTTCGTGTCCGCGCGCGACACCAGCGGTGTGGACGTCACGTCGAGGCTCGGCCAGGGGCCGGTCATCGCGTCCATCCTCCAGGAGGCGAAGGCGCTGCCCGCCGATCTCATCGTGCTCGGCACGCACGGCCACACCGGCGTCGAGCGGTTTCTGCTCGGCTCGGTGGCCGAGAAGACACTGCGCAAAGCGCCCTGCCCCGTGCTGACCATTCCGCCAGCGGCCCCGGACGCACCGGCGGTGCCGCAGCCGTTCCAGTCGATTCTCTGCGCGGTCGACTTCTCGCCAGCCTCGCTCGATGCGCTGCAGTACGCGCTGCGGCTCGCCGAGGAGTCCGGCAAGCGGCTCACGCTGCTGCACGTGTTCGACTGGGACGTCGACCGCCTGATGCCGGCGCAGTTCGATGTGGCCACGCAGGATCTCCGAGAACAGTATCGCGTCGAGGTCATCGACCGCCTCGAGGCGCTCGTGCCCGACGACGCCAGAACATGGTGCGACGTGCGCGTGTTGACGGCCACCGGCCGGCCGCACGAGGAAGTCGTGCTCGCCGCTGCCGGCGAACGCGCCGACCTCATCGTCATCGGCGCCCACGGCCGCCGCGCGTCCGACCTGCTGCACTTCGGCTCGACCACCAACCAGGTCGTCCGACACGCGACGTGTCC
>CAZVHY010000167.1:0-7552 GCA_964627115.1 uncultured Solibacteraceae bacterium
ACGTAGCCGCCCGCGATGGTGCCGACTGGAATTTGAATGACGGCAATGGCGGCCAGGAAGATGCCCAGCCAGCGAGCCCAGGAGTAGCGGCGGAGCAGTCCCCAGCCGCAGAGGAGGCTGGGGACGGAAAGTACAGCACCGCCGATGGTGATGGCGCGGCCGGTCCAGGCGATGAGCGCCGCCGCGACATCGGCGCCGTCGTCTCCCGACGTGGCAACGGCGTCGGCCGCGGCCGTCGAGAGCGAGGGCGTCAGGACGGCGGCCAGCGCGAACAGGACGCCCGCCAGGATGAACAGCGCCGCCGCGATGCGAATGTGCGCCCGCAGGCGAACGCCTCAGTTCTCGTCGTCGTCGTCGGCACGTGACGCGACATCGTCGAAGTCCGTCACATCCTCGATCGGGTCGTCGCCGGGCTCGTCGTAGAGGCCGCCCATGCGGCCGGTGAACCGTTCCTTGATCGGTCCCTTCGGACCGCGGTCTTTGGCTTCCCAGCGCTTGTCGTTCCCGCCACCCTTCTTCTTGGGCGGGCCGAAGTTCCGGTTCCCGGGGGCTGAACCGGCGCCCGGGGCACCGCCCGGACCACCGCCGGAGAAGCCGCCGGGCCGCGGGCCACCGAAGCCACCACCCCCGCCGCCAGGGCCCCCCGGACGAGGACCGCCGAAGCCGCTGCCGCCACCTGGACGCGGGCCGCTGAATCCGCCCGGCCGCTCCTCGCGCGGTCGCGCTTCGCTGACCGAGAGGCTGCGTCCCATGAACGGCTGCTGGTTGAAGCGAGAGACAGCCTGCTCGGCGAGGCCGCGGTCGAGGAATTCGACAAACGCAAACCCGCGTGGGCGCCCGGTGTCGCGATCGACGGGAATGACGATGTGAGACGGATTGCCGACGGCCGCGAAATGCGTCCGAAGGTCCGCTTCGGTTGCCCCATACGGCATGTTGCCGACGAACAGACGTACAGCCACGGAAACTATCCTCGTATCTGGAATCGAGCTCTGGTTTGACCGGAGGTCAAATGCTCACGCCGCTCGTTCTTGGTGGTCACTGGAGTGTGCGGGGGGAATGTGCGTCGCAACGATGAGCGTTTGACTTGGACTTGCGGGGAGGATAACACGCCCGGCGCAGCAGGCCAAGACCCGCGGGCAATGGTGTTACGATCACAGTTTGGCACAGACACCTGAGCCCCCGTCGTCTGACACTGTTCCCGGGTCTGAGGCGCCGGTTTCGGGCGGCCGCGAAGCTGGACGGCTGGTCGTTCGCGGAGCGCGCACCCACAATCTCAAGAACGTCGATCTCTCCCTGCCGCACAGGAAGCTCATCGTCTTCACGGGGGTGAGCGGCTCGGGGAAGTCGTCGCTGGCGTTCGACACGATTTACGCCGAGGGGCAGCGGCGCTATGTCGAGTCGCTCTCGGCGTACGCCCGCCAGTTCCTCGAGCGGATGGAAAAGCCCGATGTCGACCGCATCGACGGCATCAGTCCGGCCATTGCCATCCGCCAGAAGAACTCCACACGCAACCCGCGGTCGACCGTCGGGACGACGACGGAAATTCACGACTACCTGCGGCTGCTCTGGGCGCGCGTCGGACGCACGATCTGTCGGCAGTGCGGGCGTGAGGTCGAGCGTGAGTCGCCCGAAGCGGCGGCGGCAACGCTGCTGACCCTGCCGGCCGGGACACGCCTGCTCGTCGGGTTCGATCGGCCGCTGGTCGGCGCGCCGTCCGGGCCCACCGTCATCACGGACCTGGACGCCGACAGCAGCGATCGCGAACCGGGCGACGACGCGATGGAAGCCGTTCCCGCAACCGGTGCGCCGGTCGTATCGCCGGCCGCGGCCGCCATCGAGACACTGCGGCGTCGCGGCTTCGGACGTGCGTTCGTGAACGGCCGCGCGCGCACGTTCGACGACCTGGCCGCCGAGCCCGGTCTGCTCGACGGCGTGACGTCGCTCGCCGTTGTCGTCGATCGCCTGAAGTTGGACGAGGACGTGCGTGGCCGGCTGACCGATTCCATCGAGGTGTCGTTCAGCGAAGGCGAGGGCGCGGCGTTTGCGATCGAGGTGGATGCCGACGGCGCCGCGGGCACGGTGCACCGGTTCAGTGAAGTATTCGAGTGCCGCTCGTGCGGCATCCCGTACGAACTGCCGCAGCCGCGGCTGTTCTCCTTCAACAATCCGTTCGGCGCCTGCGCCGTCTGTCACGGGTTCGGGAACGTCGTCGAGCTCGACCTGGCGCTCGTCGTGCCCGATCCCTCGAAGACGCTCGGTGCGGGAGCGATCGAACCCTGGACCAAGCCGCACTATCGCGCGTTCCTCACGCAGCTCAAGCGCATCGCGAAGGCCCGCGGCGTGCCGTTCGACGTGCCGTGGTCGGAACTGTCCGACGAGACGCGGCGGTTCGTGGTCGACGGCGACGACGACTTTCCGGGCATTCGCGGGTTCTTCCAGGGCCTCGAGAAGAAGAAATACAAGGTCCACGTTCGCGTGTTCCTCAGCCGGTATCGCGGATATCAGACCTGCGCGGAGTGCGGCGGCACGCGCCTGCGCCGTGAGGCGCGCGACGTCCGCGTGGGCAACGAGACCATCGATCGCATCTCCGCGCTGACCGTGCGCGAGGCGCTGGCGTTCTTCGAGCAGCTCGCGCTCGGTGAACGCGACGCCGCGGTGGCCGACAAGCTGCTGCGCGAGGTCCGGCGGCGTCTCGGCTTCCTGATCGACGTCGGGCTCGACTACGTCACGCTCGACCGGCTGTCGTCGACGCTCTCGGGCGGCGAATCGCAGCGCATCAGCCTGGCGACGTCGCTCGGGTCGGCGCTCGTCGACACGCTCTACGTGCTCGACGAGCCGTCGATCGGGCTGCACCCGCGCGACAACGAGCGGCTCATCCGCATCCTCCATCAGCTCCGCGACCAGGGCAACACTGTGATCGTCGTCGAACACGACGCGGACATGATTCGCGTGGCCGACGAAGTCGTGGACCTCGGGCTCGGCGCCGGGGAACAGGGCGGCCGCGTCATCTACGCCGGTCCGTTCGCGGGCCTGCTCGACGATCCGAAGTCGCTCACGGCCCGGTACCTGCGCGAGGAACTGACCATTGCGCGGCCCGGCGTCCGCCGGCGTCCCGGCGTGCAGCGGCTTCGCGTCACGGGCGCCTCGGCGCACAACCTGAAGGGCATCACGGTCGAGGTGCCGCTCGGAATGCTGACGTGTATTACCGGCGTGAGCGGGTCGGGGAAGTCGACGCTCGTACACGACGTGATCTACGCGGCGATCAAGCGCGCCAAGGGCGACTGGGATCGGCCGGTTGGTGCGCACGAGACGATCGACGGCACGGAGTACATCAGCGACGCGGTGCTCGTCGACCAGCAGCCGATTGGCCGCACGCCTCGATCGAACCCGGTGACCTACCTCAAGGCGTTCGATCCGATCCGCGAGTTGTTCGCGGCCACCAAAGACGCGCGTGCGGGTGGGCTGACCGCGAGCCACTTCTCGTTCAACGTGGCGGGCGGTCGCTGCGAAGCGTGCGAGGGCGAAGGCGTCGTGCGCGTCGAGATGCAGTTCCTGGCCGACGTATTCGTGCCGTGCGACCAGTGTGAGGGCAAACGTTTCCGGCCGCAGGTGCTCGACGTCCGCTACAAGGGCAAGAACATCGATCAGGTGCTCGCGCTCACCGTGCGCGAGGCGCTCACGTTCTTCGCCGGCGCCACGAAAGTGACGCGGCGCCTGCAGGTGCTCGACGAAATCGGCCTGGGGTACCTGCATCTCGGCCAGCCGGCCACGACGCTCTCGGGCGGGGAAGCGCAACGCATCAAGATTGCCGCGCACCTCGGTTCGCAGAGCGGTGAGCGGATGTTGTACGTGCTCGACGAACCGACGACCGGCCTGCACTTCGACGACATCGCCAAGCTCGTCGCGGCGTTCCGCCGCCTGATTGCGGCCGGCCACAGCCTGCTGGTCATCGAGCACAATCTCGACGTGCTCAAGACGGCCGACTGGATCATCGATCTCGGTCCGGGCGGTGGCGCGGCCGGCGGCGAAATCGTCGCGGCGGGCACGCCCGAACATGTGGCGGAGGTCGCCGGCTCGCACACGGGCGAGTTCCTGCAGCGCGTGCTGGCGTCCGATCGCGAGCGCGAGTTCGCGGATCAGTCGTGACGCTGCCCGTTGCCTTCTACGACCGACCAACGCTCGACGTGCTCGCCGATCTCATCGGCAAGGTGCTCGTGCGCGAGCACGCCGACGGACGGACGTCGGGCGTCATCGTCGAGGCCGAGGCGTATATCGGTGAGGACGATCCGGCGTGTCACGCGGCGCCGGGGCCGACCGCGCGCAACGCGCCGATCTACGGTCCGCCCGGGCGCGCGTACGTGTATCTCAACTACGGCATCCACGAGCTCGTGAACGCGGTCACCGAAGCCGAGGGCCGGCCTGCGGCCATTCTGATCCGCGCGCTGGCGCCGCTCGACGGCGTGGACCTGATGCGCCGCCGTCGTCAGGTGCGCCGCCGGCAGGATGCGTCTGCGCTCCTCGAGCCGGCGCTCTGCCGCGGACCCGGCAATCTGACCGTGGCGATGGCGATCGATCGCACGCTGAACGCCAGCGATCTCGTGACCGGTCCCATGCGGATCGAAGATCGTGGACTCGAGCCGCCGGCGCTCGTGTACTCGGGACGGATTGGCATCCGCCACGCCGCCGATCGACCATGGCGGTGTCATTGGAAGGGACATGCGGCGGTCAGCGGACCGCGGTAGCCGGGGCGGCTATTGCGTGGGACGCCGCGCGACGACCGGGACGGTCATGTCGACGGTCTGGCCGTTCTGGCCGCGAATCACGCGGACCGTGGCCGTGGATCCGACCTTCATCCGGATGACGTTCCGCTCGATCTGATCGGCGGTCGACACCGGCTGGCCGTTGAGCGCCACCACGAGGTCGCCCGGCTCGAGCCCGGCGCGATACGCCGAGGCGCTGCGCGCGATGTCGCGCACGTAAACGCCGGTGGACGGCAGGCCGTTGCGGCGCGCCACGCGTTCGTCGACGTTCACCCAGTCGACAATGCCGATCGATCCCCACGAGACCACGCCGTTCTCGATCAGCTCGTTCATGATCGAGCGGGCCGCGTTGGACGGAATGGCGAAGCCGATGCCCTGGTACCCGCCCGTCTCGGTGTAGATCATCGTGTTGATGCCGACCAGCTCGCCGCGCGCGTTGATGAGCGCGCCGCCGGAGTTGCCGGGATTGATGGCCGCATCGGTCTGGATGAAGTCCTGGATCGACCCCACCTGATCGCCTGATCGCTTCGCGGTCGAGACAATGCCGAGTGTGACCGTGCCGCTCAACTGGAACGGGTTGCCCACGGCCAGCACCCACTCGGCCACGCGCAGCTGACCGGAATCACCCCACGGCAACGGCTGGAAGCTCGCGCCCTCGATCTTGACCACCGCCAGATCGCTGACCTGGTCGACGCCCACCAGTTTCGCCGGCCGTTCCTGCCCATCACTCGTCGTCACGCGGATCGAGTCCGCCTGGTTGCCGATGACGTGCGTGTTGGTGAGGACGTAGCCGTCGCTCGACACGATGACGCCCGAGCCGAGACTCCGCGACTGCTGCACGCGGTTGCCGAAGAACGCGCCGAAAAAGGGATCGGCCGGGACCTGGACGAGGTTGGTCGACGAGATGTTGACCGAGACGTCGAGCGCACGTTCGGCAATCGTCGACAGATCGGGGAGCGCCACCCCGGCGGTGGTGGCCGCGGCCGGCGAGCTGGCCGTGACGGCGGCGCCCTGTTCCTCCTGCGCGGCCGACGGCTGCGTGAGTTCCAGGCGGCCCGACACCACGAGGCCGACGATGAAGCCGGCGCCGAGGATGGCGGAGACGAAGACGAGGAAACGGGCACCGGAGAACGACATCATCAACCCACTTCGATGCGATGGACCGTCGTCGCCCTCTTGGGGACGGTAATGGTGAGCACGCCGTCGCGCATGTCGGCGCTGACCCCCGCCGCGTCGACCGCCGCCGCAAAGCGGAAGGAGCGCGAGAAGGGGCCCTGACCGCGTTCGAGCTGCTGGTACCGTTCCGGACAGCAGGTTTCTCCGGGCCGGGCGCCCCGCACGGTCAGGACCTGGTCGCTGAATTCGAGGGTGACGTCCTCGCGGGTGAGACCCGGCACCTCAACGGTGAGGACGTAGCGGTTGGCGCACTCGACGAGGTCGACCGGCGGCACCCATCCGGGTGTGGCTTGACCGAAGAGGCTCTCCAGCCGCCCCTGCATGGTGAGCAGGTCCCGCACC
The DNA here is from genome assembly GCA_964627115.1 of uncultured Solibacteraceae bacterium. Taxonomy (GTDB): domain Bacteria; phylum Acidobacteriota; class Vicinamibacteria; order Vicinamibacterales; family SCN-69-37; genus SCN-69-37. Next base: position 6,279 of record CAZVHY010000167.1, read on the forward strand.
GGATCCCAGGGCATACCCTCCCATCCTAACCGACGGACGGCGTTCCGGGCTGCTAGAATACGGGTTTCCGATTCCACGACCGTAGACGACCTATGAGCTCAGTTCAGGCTACCCGCGTCCGCAAAGGCATGCTCATCAAGTTCGAGAACGCGCTCTGCCGCGTCATCGACCTGCACCACATCACCCCGGGCAACAAACGCGCGCACGTCCAGTGCCGCATGCGCGACATCCGGTCGGGCCGTCTGCTCGACCACAAGTTCCGCGCGGAAGACGACGTCGAGCGCGCGACGCTCGATGAGCACCAGATGCAGTTTCTCTACCGCGAAGGGGACCTGTACCACTTCATGAACACCGAGACCTACGAGCAGATTCACCTCGGCCTGGACGTGCTTGGCGACAACGCGCTGTACCTGCTGCCCGAAGCCACGATCAGCGTGGAGTTCTACGAGGAGGAGCCGGTCGGCATCCACCTGCCGGTGACGGTCGATCTCGCGGTGGCCGACACCGTGCCCGGCATCAAGGGCGCCACGGCCTCGGCGCAGATCAAGCCCGCCACGCTCGAAACGGGCCTGGTCGTCAACGTGCCGTCGTTCATCGACACCGGCGACAAGATTCGCGTCAACACCGAAACCGGGGAGTACCTCGGACGGGTCTGACCGAAGCTGGGAAGCGTGGAAGCCTGGGAGTAGAGCTCCCAGCCTCCCCGCCTCCTCCCAGCCTGCAGCCTCCCAGCCTTCTATGGATCACCGTCCCTCCCGCGCCGGCTGGATCGAAGTCATCGCCGGCAGCATGTTCAGCGGCAAGAGTGAAGAGCTCATCCGCCGGCTGCGTCGCGCGCAGATCGCGCGGCAGCGCGTGCAGATCTTCAAGCCGGTCATCGACGACCGCTACAGCGAGATGGCCATCGTCTCGCACAGCGAGATGAAGATTCCGTCGGTCAACGTCGCGACGTCCGCCGAGCTGCTGGCGCAGGTCAGGCCGTCGACCGAAGTGGTGGGGATTGACGAGGGGCAGTTCTTCGACAGCGGCCTGCCGGACATCTGCGCCCGGCTGGCAGCCGCCGGCAAACGCGTCATCGTGGCCGGGCTGGACCTCGACTACCGCGGCGTGCCGTTCGACCCGATGCCGCAGCTGCTGGCCTCGGCGGAGTACATCACGAAGACGCTGGCCATCTGCATGGTCTGCGGCGGCCCGGCCAATCGCACGCAGCGGCTGGTCGACTCACAGGACCGCGTCCTGGTCGGCGCCACCGGCACGTACGAGGCGCGGTGCAG
>CAZVHY010000168.1:0-3014 GCA_964627115.1 uncultured Solibacteraceae bacterium
AATCCCCGTCCCAGATCCGCGTTGGCGCGCGCAGCGTGACGCCGCGGCGGCTGGTCGTGACGTTGAGCCGCTCGGACGGCTTCGTACCTGCGGGCAGGGTGTAGGTGATCTTGTATTGATTCAGCAGCTCGTTGGCCACCGACATGATCGCCTTCGGCATGGCCTGGAGACTGGTCACCGGCCACTCGCGCCCGCCCGACTGGCGTGGACCGTCGCCGAGCACCTGCGCACGCCCGCTCGCTTCGGCGACCTGCCCGGGACGGCTCACGTCGGCGGCCGCCTGCGACGAGTCGAGCGACACGACGTGGAGCTGCGCGTTGCTGTCGCGGAGCAGATTGAGCACGTTCTGCGGCTGCTCGGCGCTCACCTGCGGCGAGTTGATGGCCACCATGAAGATGACCGGCCGGTCGTGCCGCGTCTTGATGAACTCGCGCGCCGTCTGGGCAATCCCCTCCGGCACGTGATTGGTCTGCCGGGGCTGGTTGAGCGGCAGGTCGTTCAGGCCGCCTACGAGCGGATTGAGGTCCATCGTGTATGGCACGGCCGTGCGGTTGGCGATGCCCACGACAACGAGTGACATCTCGGCCTTGCCCTGCAGCGCCTTCATGAACTCGAACAGCCCCTGCCGGACGGCGCCGGCCGGCGTCAGCGTCTCCTCGATCATCAGCGCCACGCGCATGGGCTCGGTGGCCGGCTCCACGCTCACGATCGTCTGATCGCGATTGCTCTCGCGCAGCCGGAAGTCAGCCGGCGTGAGACCGCTCACGGCCTGCCCCTGATTGTCCACGACGGTGACGTACACCGATCGCGTGGTCTGTTCCGGCGCCACCCGATCTGCCGCGCCGCTGGCGGTCACCACCGCGGCACCGAGGCTCGACAACACAACGAACAATCCGATACGTCTCATCTCTGGTTTCTCCGGCCGCTGACGCGGCATCTGACGGGCACGACAACAGACGACGCGGGGGGCCGGCGCCAGGTAACGAACAGACAGGGCTCAGCCACCGGGTGCGACCTCCGGGGCAATACGCGTGGGCGCCCGCAGCGTGAGCCCCTGGCGCCGCAGGTTGACGTTGATGCGATCGGAGACGCGGCCGCCTGCCGGACGCGTCCACGTGATGCGGTACTGGCTGAGCAGGCTGTCGGCAATCTGCTGCAGCGCGCGCGGCACCGCGGTGAGCGCGCTCACCTCGATACGGCGCCCGCCGCTCTGGCGCGATCCATCACCGAGCACCTGCGCACGGCCGCTCATGTCCGAGAGGCTGCCGACCGAGACATTCGACCGGCCGGCCTCCACCGTGACCACTTCGACGAGCGCGCCGCTGCGTCCGATGTGATCGAGCACGTGCTGCGGATCCTGGCTGCTCTGCTGCATCAATTCGCGCGCGATGACCACCATGACCGGCCGATCCGGGCGCTCGCGCTGGAACGCCCGGGCCGCTTCGTAGATCCCCTCCGGCACGTTGTTGATCTGCTGCTGAGAGACGACGGGCGGCCACGCGTTGATGGCGGCAAACAGGGCGCTGATGTCCGTCGTGTAGTCGACCACGATGAAGTTGCGCAGGCCGACCACGACGAGCGACATCTCGGCGTGTGGCTGCATGCGCTGAATGAACTCCCCCAGACCGATCCGCACGCCGCCGGTCGCGGTCAGACTCTCCTCGACCAGAATCGCCATGCGCATCGGCCGGCGCGCGGCCTCCACGGCCACGACCTCGCGTTCCTGCCCGCCCTCCCGCAGCCGGAAGTCGGCCGTCGTCAGCCCCGGTACCGCCGCACCGTGCCGATCGGTGACCGTCACGTACACGTAGCGATCGGTGGGCGCCTGCTGCGGCCGCGCCTCGACCGCCTGGGCGGCCGGCATCATCAACAACAGCAGACCAACGGACGCGACGCGGGAACGTCTGCGCATCAGCACCTCCGGCTCGCGGACGGTTCCGCAACCGGTACGGACGTGACCATGGAACGTGTGGGAATGCTAACAAGCGGCGCCGGGCGCTGCAAGGCGGGATTCTGTTGACGCCCCCGGCGCAAACAACGGATCATTCCGGCGACATGCCGACCGACGACACGACGAACACGCGTTCCGCTGCCCCGACACCCGCTCCCGCCGCGCCGAAGCGGCGGCTCGGTGAGATTCTGGTGGCGGGAGGCGCGGTCACGACCGACCAGCTCGCGCACGCGTTGACCGAACAGGGCAACCGGCAGTTGCCGCTCGGTCAGACGCTCATCGCGCTCGGCTACACAACAGATGAAGTGATGCGCCAGGCCCTGAGCTCCCAGCTCGGCGTGCCGTACATCGACCTCCAGAACGTCATCATCGACCGCACGCTCGCGCCGCTGCTCGATCGCGACTTCGCGCGCCAGCACGCGGTGTTCCCGGTCGCGCGCATCGGTCGCACGATCACGCTCGCCATGGACGATCCGACGGCCACCGCGATCGTCGACGAACTGGCACGCACCACGGGGCACGACGTCACCGTCGTCACCTCGTCGCACGACGAGATTCACCGGGCGCTGGCGCGCATGTACGACGGCACGGCGTCACGCACACCCGACGCGCGGCCGGCGGCGCCGGCACCAGCGCGTTCGGACGCCCCGGCTGCGCTCGGACGCGGCCCGCACGGGTACGTGTCGCTGCTGGGCCTGATGACGTACGACCTGCCGGATCTGCTGCGATCGATTGAAGGCGGCCTGGCGACGCGCGTCTTCGATCGCTTCGTCGACGCCACCGGCTTCGACGAAGATCGTGTGGCGGATTTCGCGGACATCGGCCGGCGGGCGTTGTCGACCCGCCGCGAAGAAGGCCGGTTCTCGCGCGACGAGTCGGATCGCCTCGTACGGGCGGCGCGTGTGTTCGGCGCGGCGCTCGCCCTCTTCAAGGGCGACCGTTCCACCGCCGCCGCATGGCTCGTCAGCGGCCAGCCCACGCTCGGCGGCAGCGCCCCCATCGAGATGGCACGCACCGACCTGGGCGCGCGCGAAGTCGAACGCGTGCTGGCAGATTTGGCGGC
>CAZVHY010000168.1:3114-7427 GCA_964627115.1 uncultured Solibacteraceae bacterium
CAGCCGGCTCCACACCCGCCAGTTCGGCGGGCCCGCTTGTCTGCCGCTCGCGGAGATCGCGTTCGAACTCGCGCGCCGACGGGCTGCGGACAACGATGGACACGCGGCGATTTCTCGGATCGAGCGAGTTGTCCGGCACGCGCAGTTCCTGGTCGGCGAAGCCGCGCACCGCACTGATCTGATCGGCCCGCAGGCCGTGGGCCACCATCACCCGACGCGCGGCATGGGCGCGATCGCTCGACAGTTCCCAGTTGGAATACCGATCGCCGCTGGCCGTGTAGGGACGGCTGTCGGTGTGCCCCTCGATGACGACGTCGTTGGCGAAGTTCGCGATCTCGGAGGCGATCACCGAGAGGATCTTTTCGCTCTCCCCGCGCAGCACCGTGCTGCCGCTGTCGAAGAAGCTCGACCCGTTCGTGTCGACCAGTTCGATGCGGAGCCCTTCGGTCGTCACGGCGAACTCGATCTGGTTCTTGAGCTGCGCGAAGCCCGGCAGCTTCGACAGGCCCCGATGAATCGCACCGGCGGCACGGATGAGGGCCTCGCGTTCGGCTTCGAGCTGCCCGTTGAACTTGCGGTTGATGACCGGCATGCCCGCGCTGTCGATGCCGCCGTTCCCCGACGCGAGGATGCTGTTCGACGTCTGGTGCGGCAGCAGGCCGGGTTCCTGGAAGTAGCCGGCCACGGCGTCGCGGATGCGGCTGTCCTGCGCCGCCAGCCACATGACGAGGAAGAACGCCATCATCGCCGTGACGAAGTCGGCGTACGCCACCTTCCACGCGCCGCCGTGGTGACCGTGCACCACCTTCTTGCGGCGGATGACGATGGTCGGCTGTTCCTTCGCGCGCATCGTCACGCCGCCGCGGCCGAACCGTCAGACCGCGAACTGCGGCACAGCTTCTCCGTCTCGTCGAACGAGGGCCGGACCTCCTCGGGGATGACGCGACGCGCGAACTCGACGGCGATGGCCGGTGCAAAGCCCTTGTGCACGGCCAGAATGCCGGCCTTGATGCAGTGCTCGACCTGCAGCTCTTCTTCGACGCGATGCTCGAGTGCCGTGGCAATCGGCTGGAAGAAGCCGTACGCGAGCAGGATGCCGAGGAACGTCCCGACGAGGGCGGCGCCGACCTTCATGCCGATCTCCGACGGTGGCCCGTCGATCGCCTGCATGGTGACGATGACGCCGAGCACGGCGGCCACGATGCCGAGTGCGGGCATCGCGTCGCCGATCTTCGTGACCGTGTGCGCCGGCCCCATGCTCTCCTTGTGGCGCACCTCGAGGTCCTCGTACATGAGCGCCTCGAAGTCGTGCGGCGAGATACCGCCGACGATGATGACGCGCGCCGAGTCGGCGAGGAACGCCAGCGACGAATGCCGCGCAAGGAACTTCGGGTACTTCGACAGGACCGCGCTCTCTTTCGGCGCGTCGAGGTGCGGTTCGAGCGCCATCACGCCCGTGGACTGCACCACGCGGAACAACTGGTAGAGCATCACCAGCAGATCCGTATAGTCCTTGCGTCCGGGCGGCGGCGTCAGCAGCCGTTTGATCTGCGCGAGGAGCTCGTGCAGGACGCCCATCGGCGTGCCGGCCAGCAGGATGCCGACGCCGGCCCCGACGATGATGACGAACTCCGCGGGTTGATAGAGGATCATCAGGTTGCCCCCGTGCATGAGATACCCTCCCAGCACGCAGAGCACGACGAAGATCAGGCCCCCGAACAACAACATTCCGGACTCCGGTTCCGCGGATCGCGTGGCCCTCCATGGCCACGCGCGCCGGATCCAGACGGCAGGACCCGACGCCTTGGACAATCGGCCCCGGATGGGGCGACTTGAGCACCGGAACCGCTGTTGGGCACGCGCTTTGCCCGTCAGGACGGACGTCATCGGTCAGGCGCGAAAATCCGGCCGGAAAACGCCCATTTCCCGCGCGTGACCTGACGGTCAGTCGACGCCACGTCGTCCGGCCGACATGCACCAGTTTCCGAAACTGCACACCATGGCACACGCCACATCCACGGCTCCGCGCTCCACCGTCGTCGCGCCGGGACCGCTCGATGCTCTCCAGCAGAACGCACGATGACGACCGATCCCGTTCAGACGACCGTGAATCGAATACTCGAGGCCGTCGGCGGTGGTCGCGTGCTGTGCCTGGGACCGCAGCCCGAGTCGCTGGTCGCCACGTTTCGATCGAAAGCCGTCGACGCCACCGGCCAGGCCTACGTGCCGGACCCGGCCGCTGCGACGCTGCCCTGGCCCGACGCCTCGTTCGACCTCGTCTACGTCGACGCCTCGTCTGACGCCGGGGCACCGCCGTGGCCCGACCATCTCGTGCATGACGTGCGCCGACTCGCGCGCCGGGCCGTGTGCGTGCGCGTCGCCGCGGAGCACCGCGACGCGACGGAGCGCGCGTGGATCCAGTCCGGCTGGAGAAAACACCCGCTCGGCCAGATCGTCACACCGTACGGCACGATCGACGGGCAGAGCCACGGGCAGGATCTGCTGTTCGAGGCGTTGCCGGCAGGCGCTGACGGCGACGGTCTGGCCGCGCTGCTCGAGACGCGCGAACTGCACATGGACATGCTCCGGGAGCCGGGGCGCAGGTCCGATGCCCACATCGCCCGCTATACGTTCGCGCGCGAGTTCATTCGCCCCGGTGATCGCGTCGTCGATGCCGCGTGCGGCTACGGCTACGGATCGGCGGTCCTCGCTGACGGGACGCGTGCCGAGTCCGTGTTCGGCATCGATCTCGATCCGGCGACGATCCGCTACGCGACGAAGCACTACGGCCGCCAGCGATCGCGGCTGACCTTCGCCGCCATGGACGTGCTCCGTCTCGCGGACCTCGGGCCAGGCAGCGTCGACGCCATCGTCACGTTCGAGACCATCGAACACGTCCCGGATCCTGACGCCTTCCTGGAGGTCTGCCACCACATCCTCACGCCCGCGGGACGCGTGATCGGGTCAGTCCCGAATCTCTGGCTCGACGACAGCGGCCGCGATCCGAATCCTCATCACCTGCAGGTCTTCGACCGATCCGCCTTCGAGGCGCTGTACCGCCGACACTTTTTCATCGAACATACCCACGGGCAGACGGCCGGCGGCGGGATGAAACTGCCCGACGCGACGCGCCAGATCTGGCCCGCCGCCGATGACGGGCCGGACGCCGAGTGGTGGCTGCTCGTCGGCATGAAAGACCCGGTCGCCGACGCCGGTCTGCCGGTCCGCGATCGGCTGGCCGCTCCGCACGACGGCACGACGTCGAACATCTACGAGTACGACCGGGACTACGAGCGCCCGTGGCTCGCCCGGGCGATGGTGACCATCGGACTACGGACCACATCGCCGTCTCTGCTCGAAGAGTTCGCGCGCGGCACGCTCGCCGGCTGTCGCACCGATTCCGCAGATCGTGGCGCGGGGTTGTGCGTCCTGGCCTATCGCCATCTGGAACGCGGTGAGCCCTTTCCGGAGGACATCGTCGAACAGATCGCCTCGTACACGCGCACGACGTCGTCGGTCCCGCACGTGATTCGCTGGCAGACGTCGCTGCGGTACGTCTCCGCTCTCGCCGCCATCCAGGAAGGTCGACAGTCCGATGCCGTCGAGTGGTTCGAGGCCTGTGCGGCGACCGACGCGCTCGCGTTCAGCCCTCACCTGGCCACGAAGACGGTGGGCGCGGCGTTTCTGCGCGGCTGGATGGCCGTACAGGATGGCCATCTCGACGTCGCACGTCGATGGTGGTCGCGCGGAGTCGAAGAGGCCGAACGCGTGCTCCGGCGTCCGTGGGACGAATGGATGCTCGATCGCGAAGCGCCCGCGCCGTTCGGTCTTCACGAGGCCGCGATCGTCGTCGACCTCGCGAGCCAGTGTGCGAAAGGACTATCGCTGCTCGACGATGCCACCGAACGTCACGGAATCGTGGCAACGGAGGTCTTCCAGTGTCTGCAGCCGAAGATCCTTCCATTGTTGGCCGGGGCGGCGAGCCGGGTCCGGGCCTCAGCAACGCCCGCGTCCGAGTCGCCTGCGCTGGACGTCACACACGTCCGGGATGTCGTGATCTTCGGTGCAAGCGAGGGTGGGAGGCGTGCGACGACGCTCGCGCAACGATGTGGCTGGCAGGTGAAGTACGTCGTGGACAACAACCAACACACCTGGGGCCAGGAGGCACACGGCGTCATCGTCCGCGAACCGTCCGCACTGGAGGCTCGAGACTTCGACCTGGTGATCGTGGCCTCGTTCGGGGGCCGTACGTCGATCGACCGGCAACTCGCTGATATGGGCCTCAGCTACGGCGCCGACTACGCGTACTTTCT
>CAZVHY010000169.1:0-2077 GCA_964627115.1 uncultured Solibacteraceae bacterium
CCTCGATAATCCAACGGGCGACGTCCGGCATGCGTGACACGGGGAAGAACGTCCCGCTGAAGAGAAACAGCGGCATGATGCCGAGCCCGAACACCACGTCGAACTGCTCGACGCGGCGTACGATGCTCGTGATCAGCAGCGCGACCGACGCGAAGGCGGCCGACGAGAGCACGGCGCCGGGCAGCGCGAACACGGCCGTCCAGGACAGCAGCATCGGCGACCCCGACAGCGCGCCGAATGCGGTCACCGTGACGAGAAACGCGGCAGCATAGAGCGAGCCGCGCCCCAGGGCCCACAACATCTCGCCGAACGCCACGTCCGGCACGCGCATGGGCGTCGCGAGGATGCCGTCGTACGTCTTCTGATAGTGCAGCTTGAAGAAGATGTTGAAGAAGCCGTCCGAGATCGCGCCGTTCATGCAGCTTGCCGCGAGGAGCCCCGGCGCGACGAAGGCCGCGTAACTGATGCCGTCGACGGTGTCGATGAGCGAGCCGAGGCCGATCCCGATGCCGAACAGGTAGAACACCGGCTCGAAGAAGCCGGAGAAGATCACCATCCAGTCGTGCCGGTAGACGAGCAGGTTGCGCTGCACGAGGCGCAGCGATCGGCCGGGCGATGGCACGCGCTGGCGCCACGACGCGATCACGATCGCAGCCTCCGGGCAAACGTCTTCAAGGCGAGCGCCGTTCCCACGCTCGTCACGATCGCCAGATACGCGACGTGCACGAACGCACCCGGCCAGGACAACGTGCCGAGCGCCACGCCGCGCACGAGCTCGACGCCGTGAAAAAGCGGCGTCGCCCACGCGATGACCTGCAGGAACGACGGCAGCCGATCCACCGGCACGAACACGCCGGAGAACATGAACAGCGGCGTGATGACGAACCGGAACATGACGTTGAAGTTGCCGTTGGCCGAGAGCGTCGCGGCATACGCGAGGATCGGCGCGCTGAACGCGAGGCCGGTCAGAACGCCCGCGGCCGTCACCGGGGCAATCGCCGACAACGCGAGACCGCCGAACGCCGCCGAGACGAGCCCGAACGCCAGCGCCACCGTGGTCAGGCGCACCACCACCCACGCGAGCTCGCCGAACACCAGATCGCGGACGTCGATCGGCGTCGCCATCATCGCCTCGTAGTTGCGATGCCAGCGCATCTTCCCCAGGATGGGCCAGCTCGACTCGGCCGCCGCGGTCTGCATACACGCCGCCGCCAGCAGGCCGGGCGCGAGAAACGCGAGGAAGCTCATGCCGGCCGGCAGCCCGGCGCGCTCCCCTTCCACCATGCCACCCACACCAATCCCCATGGCCAGCAGAAAGAGCGTTGGCTGAAGGAAGCTCGTGAAGATCGATCCGCTCCAGACGCGCCGGTACACCAGCGCGTTGCGATGGACGATGCGGAGTGCGCGCGTCATCGGCCGTCGTCAGTCCACGAGTGAGTGCCCGGTCAGGCGCAGGAACACGTCTTCGAGCGTGGACCGCCGCACGAGCGCACTGTCGATGTCCACACCCAGTCCATGGACGCACTCGAGCGCGCGGTCGCCATCGCTCGTGTAGAACTGCAGGCGATCGGGCAGCTCGACCACACGATCGGCGAGACCCGCGAGGGCCTGGCAGATCGACGACCGCGCCACGTCGCGCGTGCGCAGTTCCAGCACTTCGCGCGTCGAGAATCGTGCAATGAGATCACGCGGCGAGCCTTCCGCCACGATGCGCGCCTTGTCCATGATGACGAGGCGGTCGCACAACTGCTCCGCTTCGTCCATGTAGTGCGTGGTCAGCAGCAGCGTCACGCCCTTCTGCTTCAGGCGATACAGCCGGTCCCAGATGACGTGACGCGCCTGCGGATCGAGCCCCGTCGTCGGCTCGTCGAGCAGGATGATGTCGGGCTCGTTGACCAGCGCGCGCGCAATCGTGAGCCGGCGCTTCATGCCGCCCGACAGTGGCTCCACCTGATCACCGGCGCGTTCGGTGAGCTGTACGAACGACAGCAGCTCGTCGGCACGCGCTTCGGCCACGCGGCGCGGGATGTCGAAGTACCGCGCGTACATCAGCAGGTTCTCGCGCACCGTCAGCGAC
>CAZVHY010000169.1:2177-7410 GCA_964627115.1 uncultured Solibacteraceae bacterium
TCCTTGAAACGTTTGGTGAGCTGCCGTGCGGTAATCAGCGGCGGACGGTCCGCGGGCATCCGCCGATTCTACCCGTGCGCCCCGGATCGGCGCGAAACGCCTACAATAATGCCGGCCATGCCTTCGTCCGCTCTCCCCTCGGTCGACCGGGTTCGTTCGCTCGACGCTGACCCTCGCTTCCCCAAACGGTTCAAGCCGATCGTGGCGTCGTTCTTCACCGCCTATCGCGCGGCCCTGGCCGATGCGGGGCTGGATCCCGACGACTACGATCACCTGCTCTGCGGGTTCGTCGATCAGCTCGAGGCCCAGCTCGATCGGCCGTTCACCTTCGAGCCCTACCACCAGCAGATCCTCGCGCCGTTCGACCACTACCGCTACGGCATCGAGTTCCTCCGGCCGCTCGTCGACAAGGCGCGATCGTCCGTTCGCGGCCGCGAGCAGCTCGACCGCGCCGAGGCTCAACTGGCGTCTGGCGACAACGTCATCTTCCTCGCCAACCACCAGACCGAGGGCGATCCGCAGGCCATCAGCCTACTGCTCGAGGACACGCACCCGACGATGGGCCGCGAGATGATCTTCGTGGCGGGCGAACGTGTGACCACCGATCCGCTGGCGGTGCCGTTCAGCATGGGTCGCAATCTGCTCTGCATCTACTCGAAGCGGTACATCGACCATCCGCCCGCACAGAAGACCGCCAAGCAGCTGCACAACAAGCGGACGATGGAGCGGATGAGCGAGCTGCTGGCCGAAGGTGGCAAGTGCATCTACGTCGCGCCAAGTGGCGGACGCGATCGCATGAACGCCGCGGGCGTCGTCGAAGTCGCGCCGTTCGATCCGCAGAGCATCGAGATGTTCTATCTGATGGCCGGCAGGTCGGGACGCCCCGCGCACTTCTACCCGATGGCGCTCGACACCTACCACTTCCTGCCGCCGCCCGACGGCATCCAGACCGAGCTCGGCGAAGCGCGCGTCATCCGGCGCACGGGCATTCACCTGGCGGCCGGTGATGAAGTGGACATGGAACACTTCCCGGGCAGTGACGTTTCGGATCGCCACGAGCGGCGCGCCGCACGTGCCCGTTTCATCTGGGAACGCGTGCGCGCCGATCACGATGCGTTCGCAGCGACACGCTGACGCGCGTCGATACCCTCTGTCGTCACCGCGTCGGCGACGGCCCCGCGTCCGGAAAGTACGCGGTAATCCGTGTATACTTGTGAGGTCAGTCCATTCGGACTGAGCCCGCCTGCGTTCGAGTCGCACCTCTCTCCGGGGTGCACGCCGACCGGCCAGTGTCGCTCATCGGTTTCGTTCGGACCATCAATCCCGATGGCACGAATGTCACCGAGTGTCGCCGGGAGGTTGCCGTGTCCCTGTTTCGTCTTCAATCCCTTATTGTCATCGCCTGGTTTGCGGTGATGCTCGTGGTCATTGGCGTCAGCCTCGCGACCAATGCCGCGGTCTCCGGCGCCGGTCTGGCGGGCTGGGTGCTGCTCGGCTGTATTCCGCCGGTCGTGATGCTCAAGATCTTTCGCGGCCCTGGCCCCAACACGATGTCCCAGGTGATTGCCGGCGCACGGCGGTCACGTGTGACCGGTTCGCGATCGGCCGCCTCGACACCTGATGTCCTCGAACGCTGAGCACGCCGCGTCGCTTCCCACACACTGCCCGTTCTGCGCGTCGGCAGCCGTGTCCGCGTCCGGACAGAAGGTGACGTCCTCGACCTACTGGCGATGCGAGACGTGTCTGCAGGTCTGGCATCCAGAGCGGTTGCGTTCCACCAACACACGCCCGTCCCCCATGCAATCGTTCTACGACTGGGACCGCCCCGATCGCGCCCGTCCCTGAGGTATCCCGTGGTTCATCGTCCTATCGGCACGCACGCGTTCGAATTCGTCGTCGTCTCCATGCTGCGCGCGGCCCAACTGATCGAGGGGTGCGAGCCCCGCGTGGCGGACACGACCAACAAGCCTGTCACGACTGCGCAGCGGGAGGTGGCTGCCGGCAAGGTGTCCGCCAACCCGCGGCCGCTACGCTGACGCAACGGCGCGCGGCTCGCGCGTCCCGCCGTCCCATGGGATGATGAGCACGCGCCGCGCCATCGGGCGCGGATGATCCCATGCCCAAACTCGCCGCCTTTCCGAAAGCCTGGATGGACGAGCTGTGTCGCACGGGCGCGATGTCGCTGGCCGACTGGCTCGACATCGCCGCCTCGCTCGGCGTGGACGGCGTCGAGCTCTACAGCGGCATGATCGATCTCCAGGACGCCACGCGCTGGCCGCACTGGCGCGCGGACATCGAACGGCGTGGCCTCGCCATGCCCATGCTCTGCTGTTCGCCCGACTTCACGCAGCGCGATGACGACGCACGCCAGCAGGAGATCGAGCGCGAACGACACTGGATCGACATGACGGCGGCGCTCGGCGGGCGCTACTGCCGCGTCCTCTCCGGTCAGCGGCGTCCGGATCTCAGTGACGACGAGGGGCTGGCACTGGCGGCCGATGCCATCGTCGCCTGCCTGCCCTACGCGGCCGACCGCGGCGTGACGCTCATCCTCGAGAATCACTACAAGGACAACTACTGGACGCACCCGGAGTTCGCGCAGCGTGCCGATCTGTTCTGCGCGCTGGTCGCGCGCGTCGATGCGGCGGGCCACGCCAACTTCGGTGTCAACTACGACCCGTCGAACGCGCTCATCGCCGGTGACGATCCCATCGACCTGCTCCGCCGCGTCCGCCACCGCGTCGTCACGATGCACGCGTCGGATCGCTACCTGCGTGAGGGCACGCTCGACGACCTCCGGCGGGAGGAAGGCACGGAAGGGTACGCCAGCCGGCTTCACCACGGCGAGATCGGCAAGGGGCTGATCGACTACCCCACCGTGTTCCGGCTGCTGCACGAAGTGGGCTTCGCCGGCTGGATCAGCATCGAGGACGGCGTCGACGGCATCGAACAGCTGCGGCGGTCTGCCGAGTTCCTGACGCAGGCGATCGCCGCTGAATGGGGCCCGGCGCGCGCCTGACTTCACCCGATCCTCACGGTGCGACGGTATAGTCGGCGGGATGTACCGACGGTCGTGGCTTCCTCCTGTACTCCTGTCCAGCGTGATGGCGATGTCGTCGCCTTCAGCGTCGTCCGCGCAGGACGGCGACGGTGCGGCTGCAGCGCCGCGGCGGACGATGACCGCGGTGCGGCTGGCGGCCGACGAGCGCGTCGAGCTCGACGGCCGGCTCGACGAATCGTTCTGGGCGCGCGCGGTGCCGGCGGCCGACTTCATCCAGCAGGATCCGCGCAACGGCGAACCGGCCACCGAGCCCACCGAAGTGCGCATCGTCTATACCGCCGACGCGCTCTATCTCGGCGTCATCAACTTCGACTCAGAGCCCGATCGCTGGATCGGGTACCAGCGCCGCCGCGACGAGTTCCTGCAGTCCGACGACCGGTTCATGTGGTCGATCGATACGTACCTGAACGGACGCACGGCGTACTTCTTCGAGATGAACCCGTCGGGCCTGATGGGCGACGCGTTGCGCGGCATCGGGATCAACAACCACCAGTGGAATGGCATCTGGACGGGCCGCGTGACGCGCGACGACCGCGGCTGGATCATGGAAGTGGAGATCCCGTTCCGTACGCTGAACTTCGATCCGGACAGTGACGCGTGGGGGATCAACTTCCAGCGCACCGTGCGCCGCAAGAACGAAGAGTCGCTCTGGTCCGGCTGGTTGCGCAACCAGGGCCTGAACCGGATGACGAGCGCGGGCCTGGTCACCGGCATCAGCAACGTGTCGCAGGGGCGCGGCCTCGACCTGCGCCCGTACGGCCTGTTCACGTCGGACGCCGCGCCCGGCCGCGGCAACGGCTCGACACGCAACAAGGCGACTGGCGGCATCGATCTCGTCTACAGCGTCACGCCGCAACTGCGCGCCGTGGCCACGATCAATACCGACTTCGCGCAGACCGAGGTCGACCAGCGACAGGTGAACCTGACGCGGTTCTCGCTGCTGTTCCCCGAGCGGCGCGAGTTCTTCCTCGACGGGTCGACGTTCTTCGACTTCCGCAGTGCGGCGGCCGGCGGCGTGGCCGGCACGGTCAATCCGTTCTTCACACGACGCATCGGCCTGGGCGCCGACAACCAGCCACAGCGCGTGAACTTCGGCGCGAAGCTCACCGGCCAGGCCGGCGCGCACGACATCGGCCTCCTGCACGTCCAGACCGGTGAAGAGCACGGGTTGGCCGGCGAGGACTTCACGGCCATGCGCATCAAGCGTCGCCTGTTCAGCCAGTCCTACGTGGGCGGCCTGTACACGCGACGCGCCGAACGCGATCGCCCGACCAACGCCGCGCACACCGCAGGCCTCGACTTCCTGCTGGGGACGTCCTCGTTCCTCGGCGAGCAGAACCTGCAGCTGGGTGGCTACTACGTGCAGGCGCCGCAGCCCGGCGCCGGCAGCAACCGATCGGCCGCGTACGGCGTGACACTCCAGTATCCGAACGACCTGTTCGAGGGCGAGGTCGTGTTCCGGGAGGTGCAGCGCAACTTTGCGCCGGCTGTGGGCTTCGTGACGCGGACAGGATATCGGTTGTACGCGACCGAACTGATCCTCGGACCGCGGCCGGCCGACACCTCGACCATCCGACGCTACACGATGGGCACCGAGATCGACTGGCTCGTCGACGCCGACACCAGCCAGACACTGACGCGCGTCGTCGAGTTTCCGTTCGGGATCGAATTCGATGCGGGCGACGAGCTCGAATTCGGCATCATCCACAGCTACGAACGGCTCGATGAGGACTTCGATCTGGACGGCGCGGTGCTCGAGGCTGGCCGCGAGTTCTCGTTCACGCGCGCACGCGCCAGCCTGGGCACGGCTAATCGGCGGACAATCGCGGTGGTGCCGTCCGTGGAGTTCGGCCAGTTCTTCTCGGGCACGCGGCTCGAGACCACGCTCGACGTGACACTCCGGCTTCGTCCCGGCCTCATCGCGTATCTCTCGGGCGAGTGGAACCGCGTGGACCTGCCGGAAGGCACGCCGTTCAACGCCCGGCTCTATCGTGGCGTCCTCGAAACGCAGTTCAGCCCGTGGGTGGCGCTCGTCAACAACGTGCAGTACGACACGCAGAGCGCCATCGTCGGCTGGCAGTCGCGCTTCCGCTGGATCGTGCGGCCGGGCAACGATCTGTACGTCGTCTACACGCACAACTGGCGCGACGACCCGCTCATCCCCGAACGCGG
>CAZVHY010000170.1:0-4414 GCA_964627115.1 uncultured Solibacteraceae bacterium
GATGGCCACGGATAGCTGACAGACGCCAGCACATCGCCCGTGTCGGCATCGAGCACGACAGCCGCACCACGCTTGACGCGAGCCGAGGTGACTGCGCGCGACAGAATCGCCGCCACCTGGTGCTGGAGACGCGCGTCAATCGTCAGCGTCACGTCGCGCGGGCGCTCGAACACCGCGCGCACATCCGGATGCTCGGGCTCCCATCGATGCCGAACCAGCGCCACCAGCGGCGTGTAGTCGCGTCGCAGCGCGACACCGCCGCCCTCGGCGATGGTGCGCACGGCAACCGCGCGATCGTCGAAGCCGCGCAGGCGCCCTTCCGCATCGCGTTCCACATAGGAACTGTTGGACGCCGCCCAGTTCGCCCGTGTCGTGGCATTACCGACGACGTGAAACGCCTCGCCACCGAGCGGATAACATCGCGCATCGTCGGCTCGACACACGTCGTCGACGACGATGCCGAGACGACGGTAGGACTCGGTCTCGGCTCGCGCGACACCGACGTCGTCGGTTGCGAGCGGGAGCCCGCCACGATCGAACACCGCGCCGCGTGGAAGCTGCCTGGCGACTTCGAGTACTCGCGGGTTGTACTGATAACGCACGCCGCCATCGGCCTGCCGGCCGAGTTGTGGGCGCACGAGCACCTCGTCGGCCGACACCACCTGCACGTGCCCCCAGATCACGACGAGCACGACCGCGGCTGCCGCCAGCACGCGGCCGAGCCACCGTGTGGGCACGACGAACGGCTCGTGCATGGCCCCGGCCGGCGCGTCACGGCGACACGCGACGAGCAGGCCGAGCGCCGCGAAATTCACGAGCATGGCCGAGCCGCCGTAACTCAGGAAGGGCGTCACGACGCCTGTGAGCGGCACGACACCGAGAATGCCGGCAAACATGACGAACGCCGGCAGCACGATCGACAGGCTCATGGCGGTGGCCAGGAAGAACGCGTAGTCGGTCGGCGACGCAAGGGCGATGCGCACGCCTCGCCACGCGATAACCGCGAATGCCACGAGCACAGCCGCAACACCGATCGCCCCAAGCTCTTCTCCGATGGCCGCCAACACGAGATCCGTGTGTCCGGCGGGCAGGAAACGTGTAGCCCCGAGTCCCGCTCCGGTACCCGACCACGCGCCGCCGGCAAACGCCCAGAGCGCCTGCGCCACCTGATCGCCGCCACGGACGACGTTCTCCCATGGCGACCACCACATGGCGATGCGTGCCGACAACGTGGCCGAAATTCCGAGAAGGTGCCCGATGTAGAAGCCGGCAACGAGCACGACCAGGCCCACGATGGCCATGCCAACGCGCGCACGGGCCACGGCGAACATCGCGAGGAACACGAGTGAGAGCAGCAGTGCGGGCCCGAGATCCTTGAGCACGAAGAACAGCACGAGCGCCGCCGCCACGGCCGCGGCGACCGGCACCACGAGATCGGGACGCGGCAGGTTCATCCACGATGGCAGCCGTCGATCGCCAAGCGACGTGCCGGGGACCTGTCGAAGCACTTCCCATCGCCGCGCGAAGTAGCCGGCAAGAAACAGGGCGAGCAGCAGACGAACGGCTTCCATCGGCTGCACTGGTCCGAGGTTGATGCGCGCGCCGCTCGTGCCCGGGCCGCTGCCGAACAGTGCGAGGACCACGGCGAGTCCGAGGCCGGCGGCCAGCGGCAGATAGCTGAACCCGAGGTGCGACAGCCGCACGACGTTCACCATCGATGCTGCCAGGAACACACCGACACCGAGCACGACGCCCTGCGTGTAGCGGACGACGAGCAGCGAGTCGCGCAGCGGATCGGGACGGCTGAGCATCACCACGAACCCGAGTGACACGAGCAGCCACACCGCCGCCACGATCGGCGCGTCACCCGGCACGCGCCGCAACCGCCAACTGACGGGAATGGCCGCGAGCGCCAGCGTGAGCGCGACCACGCACATCCAGACAGCGCGGCGATGTTCGGCCGGTGTCCGGACGATGAGCGCAGGCTTGATGGCGGCGATGTCCGCAGCGCTGAACAGCGGAATGGTCGTGGCGCCCTCGGATGCGGCGCGCAGGCGCCCGGCGAATACCGATCCGGCCGGCATGCGCTCGAGCGCCGCGCGATCCACCTGGATCGCCGCAAGCGCACCGACGTTGGGTGGCACGACGATGCCGTCGGCACCGCGAAGTGCCGCGTACAGCTCACGCGCGGCCAGACGGCGATCGACAGGCTGCGCGAACGCCAGCGCGACCGTGGGCTCGAGTGCTGTGGCGTCGGCAACGGTCGCGAGAACGATCGCCGCGTGCGGCAGCGACGCGTCGGCCTGCTCCGATACGCGAAGGCGGCCTGTGTACGTCACGGCGACGAGCAGCATCGACACGAGCGCCACGCCCATCAGCAGCCCGTCGGCCCACGCGTCCATCGTGGTGACACGTGTGCGCCGCCGGTCGCGGTCGATGGCGGACGTGTAGCTGATGCCCATCAGAAGGCCCCGGAAATAGCGTCGATGATCCGGTCGATCGCGCCGCCGCGTCCGGTGCCGGGCTTCGACGTCGTCGTGCGACCCAGCTTCGCTTCGACATCGCCGAGGCGCCGCTGCGTGGATCGAATGCGCGCGGGCACGTCGGCAAAGTTCGCGATGGTCGAATAGTGTTCGAGCGCCGTGCGATACGCGTCAGCCGCCCGCGACAACGACTCGTGTTGCTGCGGATATCCGTCGAGCGATTCCGCGGCGCGCTGCAGCGTCTCGCCGCGGACGCGATACCCGTCGCCGAGCTGCGCGGTCTCGCGCGCGCCGATGGCGTAGCCGAGCTTCTGCGCGTGGCTCATCGCATCGGCGCCGCGATCGATGTCGTCGATGCCGTAGATGAACGTGCGCGCGAGACCGAGATGCGGATCCGGCCAGTCCGGCCGCAACGCCGCGGCTTCACGAAAGGCGCTGACGGCCTCCGACAGCTCGCGCTGTGACTGCGTCGTCTGCCGGCGCGCCTTCTGCGCTTCACCGTCGATGCGGTGCAGGTGCCCCTCGACATACCGCAGCGACGCGCGCATCGTCGTATCGCCGGGCGACGCCGTCAGCGACCGCCGCAACACGCCAGCCGCCGCTTCCCACTGCGCCTCGCGCACGGTCGGCGCGGGGCTGCGATAGTTCTGGATGACGCGATCGGCCAGCACCTGCGACTGCCGCACGAGCGCGCGTTCCAGCCCCGACGCGCCCATGCCGCCGAGCAGGCTGCGGCCCGCGAGCCCGTCGTACTGCGTCCATGCGCTGTTGACACCGCCGAACTCCTGCAGCGGGACGGTGGCCGCAACCTCGCCGGCGCGACGAGCCACGGCCAGCTCGTTGCCGATGACAAAGACGAACAGCAGAATCACCGCCGCAATGACCCGGCGCCGGGTGCGGCCGCCTCTGATCGGTGCGGCAACGGCACCAGCGTCCGGAACGGGCGCGTCGAGGGGTGTCAGGTCAATAGGCCCGTCGAACAACGGCTCGTCGTCGATGGCACGCGCCACGCGCCGTGTCGGCGCCTCGTCGACGAGCGGCTCGCGCGTCCGACGCGTAACCGCGTCGTCGGCGACACGCGTCGCTCGACTCGCCTCGTCTTCTTCGGCCGCTGTCAGTTCGCCCGCGGCCACGCGTTCGAGGTCCGCGCGGATCGCACCCGGCCCGTCGTATCGATCCTCGGGATCTGGCGCGAGCAGCTTCACGATGACCGCGTGAAGACCAGCGCTGACGCCCGGCGCAGGCTCCGGGGGACGCCGCGAACGGATGCGACGCTCGAGGTTGACCGTCGTGTCGGCCTGGAACGGCTGCCGGCCGGCGATCATCTCGTAGAGCAGGACACCCACGGCCCACGCGTCGGTGTACCGATCGCGCTTGCCGGTTTCGAGGCACTCGGGCGAGAGGTACGGAATGCTGCCGAACACGTTGCGCGTGACGCGGCGGCTGAGCGAGAGCACCTTCGCGGCGCCGAAGTCGAGAATCTTCACACGATCGCCGGCTTCGATGCGGATGTTGCCGGGCTTGAGATCGTTGTGCAGCAGCGTGAGCGCCGACTCCCCCTCGGCGCCCGCTACGCGCTCGACTTCTTCGAGGAACCGGCAGAGCTGCGTCGCGATGGCGACGGCGCGATCGGGTGCAATGGGACCGCGCGCGAGGATGGTCGAGAGATCCTCGCCGTCGATGTACTCCATCGCGATGTAGAAGTACTCCGGCACGCGCCCGGCCTCGAACACGCTCGGCACGTACTGCGTGAGTTCCGAGAACCGGCGCTGCAGATCCGCGCCCTGCTGCTCGGCCTCGAGAATTTCACGTGCCTCCTCGTCCGATCCGACGGGCACCACCTTCAGGGCCACAGACGTACCGGTCCTCGAGTCGGACGCGAGAAAGACCGGGCTCATGCCGCGCCCGATCTGCCGCACGATTTCGTAGGG
>CAZVHY010000170.1:4514-7357 GCA_964627115.1 uncultured Solibacteraceae bacterium
GGCCTCGCGCGTGATGACGCCCACGCCCAGCGGCGTGACGTCGTCGCCAAGGATGCGGAAGCCCGACAACTCGGCGCCAACCACGCCAGCCGCGACAACGGCAGCGTCCTGCGGGGTCGCGCCCACTGGCAGACGCAAGATGGCCTCTCGGGGCAGTCGACTGACGATGCGCACGTGGTCCCTCAGCGTCAGACGCTCGCGATACTCACCGGGTTCCACGATGATGGTCGCCCCGGGCTGCGCCTGCGCGATGGCCTCGGCAATGGACTCGCCGGGACGGACGACGATCACGCTCACCGTCGCAGCCGGCGCGACCGCCGCGGTGATGACGTCGCGGCGGATCCAGCCCTCACGCCACGCCCACCAGCCCGCGCCCACGAGCAGTGCCAGCGCAACGATGACCGCCGCGAGCCAGCCCCGCGAGGCGCGTCTGACCTGCGGATGCGCGACGTCCTCGGACCGCACGACCGCACCGGGGAACCGCTCGTTCTCGACATAGACCGCCGTGACGTTGTCCTTGCCGCCTGCGTCGTTGGCCGCGCGAACGAGAGCGCTCACCACATCGTCCGGCCGGCCGCGGTGCGCATGCACCGTCCGTCGAATCTCGTCGAGGGGCACGAGATCGGTGAGGCCGTCGCTGCAGAGAAGCAGCGCGGCATCGGCCGGAAACGCGACGTCGGCGACATGCACGAAGTCGCGATCCGCCAGATGATGGACCGTCGAGCCCACGTCGCGGAACACCTCGTTGCGGCGCGGGTGACGCATGGCCTCGAACTCGGAAAGCTCGCGTGCGTCCTCGCGTTCACCAACAGGTGAGTGATCCGGCGTGAGCTTGCGCGCCTGGCCGCCGTGCAGCAGGTACAGCCGCGTATCGCCCACGTGGCCGATCACGAGACGTCCCTGTTCGACAACGGCGACGGTGAGCACGCAGGCCATGCCCCGCCACTCGGGCCGCTGCTGGGCCTCGTGAAAAATCTCGTTGTTCGCAATGGTGATCGCCTCACGCACGCGATCGGCTACGTCGCCGGTCTGGCGTTCGAGGCGCTCGCGAAGCATGCGGACGGCGATATCGGCCGCGCGGCCGCCCGCGGCCTGCCCGCCGACGCCGTCGACAACCATGAAGATGCCACGCGCGAGATCGATGTGCAGGCGATCTTCGTTGACGTCACGCTGCCGCCCCACATCGGTGAGACCGGCACCACGCAGGGGCGAGACCTCGGGCGTACCCGACACGAAACGTCTCGCGAGCTCGGCGACCACCTAGCGGCGCTCCTTCCACGCCGACCAGACCATGGCTGCGGCGAACGCGGCCAGCGCCAGCTGCACGACGACGCGCGCCCAGAGCAGGTCCGCCACGTCAGTCGAGCCTCTCGAAGTCGAGAACCACGACGCCGGCCAGACCGATGCGTGCGCGCAGCGGGAGCTCCGACTCGACGCCGTTCTCACGTTTCGATCCGTCGACGTCGTCGAATCCCGGCGCGATGTGGCGGCCGTTGAGCGTGGTGCCGAGCGTGCTGAGATCGATCAGGTAGAAACGTCCCGTGGCCGGATCGCGCCGGATGCGCGCGTGCTCGCGTGACACGTCCTCCGACGCGCTGATCCGCACGTCGACCGGATACACGGTGCCGCCTCGTCCGATGGTGGTCGAGTCCCGCTCGATGTCGTGGCGATGCGCGCCCTGTCTGTCGGTGTAGGCCAGCCGCGCGTACACGGCAGGCGCGGCCGGTGTGGCTGTCTCCGTCCTCTCGCGCACGGCGTGCGTGGACCCGGAGTGCACGGTGCTGATGCGACGCGTGCGCCCGCTGTCGCCCAGATCCGGTTCGCCCGGGAGGCGGAGTTCGGACTGCACCAGGATGTCGCCGTCGTTCTGCAGATCGCCGTTGAGGTCCGGCACGAACTCGACGTGCCACTGGCTGTCGGCATTCTCGAGCACCGGCCGGCGACGTCCGCGCCATGTGCCCACGCGCCGCTCGATCCACGACGGCCGGTTGAGACGCGCGAGCTCCTCGCCAAGCGCGCGGATGGTTTCGGCCTGCAGCCGCGGGATCAGCCCCTCCAGGCGCGCAAACTCCGCCGGCGACAGCACCACGGCGTACCGGCTCGGCACGACGACCGAATAGCGCAGTTCCTCGCGGTTCTCGCGCATGTTGTCGACGACCGCCGCAATCAGATCGGCGGCCGGACGCCGGGACGGATTCGTGTCGCGATCGCGCGTCGTGGCTGCCATCACCCTCTCCGGTCGCTTACTATCTCTCGGACAGTGATCGATCGCGTGCAACGATTTCTCAAGGTTTTCATCACGACGACGGGGGCTCGGTGAGGGTCGCTTTCGGTCCGTACGTGCTCGACGACGGGACGCGTCAATTGCTGCGCGCCGGCGCAGCCGTGCACCTGTCACCCAAGGCGTTCCAGTTGTTCGCCATGCTCGTCGCGGCCCGCCCATCGGTCGTCGGTCGTACGACGCTGCGTCAGCGGCTCTGGCCGGACACGCACGTCGTCGACGCCGGGCTGGGCAATCTGGTGGCCGAGATCCGCAGCGTGCTGGGCGAGGACGCGTCGCTGTTGAGGACCGTGCACGGCGTGGGGTACGCGTTCGACGGCGAGGCGCGCGACGTGGCGGCATCCTCGCGGAGCGATACGGCCGCCGCGCCGCGCTACTGGCTGGTCTGGGGTGAACGTGCGATCGTGCTCGAGCGGCCGGAGAACGTCATCGGCCGCGATCCCTCGTGCGCGATCTGGATCGATGCACCCGGGGTGTCGCGCCGCCACGCCTGCATCCGGCTGCCCGAAGCCGGCGACGATGACACGCCCGAGATCGAGGATCTCGCCAGCACCAACGGTAC
>CAZVHY010000171.1:0-7331 GCA_964627115.1 uncultured Solibacteraceae bacterium
CGCACCGTCGCACCTTCCTACCCCCTCGGCATTTCGATCCGGAACGTGCTCCCCGCGCCCAGGGTGCTGTCGACGCGCACGTGGCCGTCGTGGAGCGCGATGGCCCACTGCACGATCGACAGCCCGAGGCCCGTCCCGCCGGTGGGACGCGAGCGCACGGGGTCGACGCGATAGAACCGATCGAACAGCCGGGAGAGATGCTGCGGCGCGATGCCCGGGCCGCTGTCCTGCACCTCGACGCTCGCCTGCTCCGGCGGCGCGGCGACACGCACGGCAATACGCCCACCGTCGGGCGTGAACCGGATCGCATTGTCGATGAGGTTGGTGATCGCCAGTCGCAACAGGCCGGCATCGCCGCTGACGATGACCGGCACGGTGTCGACCGTCAGCGTCTGGCCCTTCTCTTCGGCGAGCACCTCGCACTGTGCGACCACGTCCTGCACGAGCGCGTCGAGCGCGACCGGCGCGCGGCTCATCTCGATCTGTCCCGCATCGGCACGCGACAGGAGCAGCAGCGTGTCGAGCAGGCTCGTCAGCCGCTCGGTCTCCTCCACCATGCTGCCGATGGCATCGCGATACTGCGCCACGCCGGCGTTCGGCCCCGCCTGCAGCGCCACCTGCCCCACCGTGCGGATCGCGGTCACCGGTGTGCGCAGTTCGTGCGACGCATCGGCGCTGAAGCGTCGCGCCTGTTCGAACGACACGCCGAGCCGGCTCATCGTGTCGTTGAACGCCGTGGCCAGCACGCCCACCTCGTCGTCGGCCCGTTCGACCTCGAGGCCGTGCACGAGACGATCGGCCGTGATCGACGCGGCCTGCTCCACGAGCCGTTCCATGGGACGCAGCGCGCGGCGCGCGAGGCGATGGCCGCCCCACGCGGCAACGGCCAGGCACAGGCCGAAGCCCGCGATCGTCCACCACGTGAGCGCGCGCAGATCGGCACGCACGCGCGCCTCGGACAGGACCACGCGCATGACGACCGGCAGACCGATGATGTCCGTCCGCTCGTCGAGGACGCGCACGTGGCCGCGCCCGGACAACACGAAGGACGTCAGGGCAGGCCGCGACGGCACACCAACGCCGAGCGGCATCTCCTCGGCCGCGGGCGATCGGAACAGCAGGTCCCCCTCCGGACTCCACACCTCGAGCCAGCGCCCGTCGTAGTCGAACGGATCGATGAACGTCGGTTCGATGAGCCCGTCGATGGTCCAGAACGGCGCGAGGTGCGCGCGGCTGTTGTCGACCTCGGACTGCAGGCGGATGTCGAACTCGCGCCACAACGTGCGGCGCACGACCACGTGCAGGAACGTGGCAAACGCGAGCAACGTGATCGCCAGCACGCTGGCGAACCAGACGACGAGCCGCGTGCGGAGCGAGGATCGCCACGACGGGCGTCGGCTCGTCGGCATCGTGGGGCCTAGGCCTGCGGCTCCTCGATCACGAACCCGAGGCCGCGCACCGTGTGGATCAACTTCCGCGGAAAGTCGTGATCGACCTTCCGCCGCAACCGGACGAGGTGGACGTCGATGACGTTGTCGAGCGACGTGCCGCGGCGCGGTTCCTGCCAGACGTCGCGCGCGAGCATCTCGCGCGAGACGACCGTGCCCGTGTGCCGCAGCAGATACACCAGCAGATCGAACTCGCGCGGCGTCAGGCGCAGTTCGCGGCCCGCGCGAATCGCACGGCGCGTCACCGCATCGACGACGAGATCGGCCAGGCCGAGCCGCGTCTCGCTTCCGGCCACACCGCGGCGGACGATGGCGCGCAGGCGCGCGAGCAGTTCGGGAAACGCGAACGGCTTGACGAGGTAGTCGTCGGCGCCGCTGTCGAGCCCGCGCAGCCGATCGTCGAGGCTGTCGCGCGCGGTGAGAATCAACACGGGCGTCCAGTCGCCGCGCCGGCGCAGCGCTTCGAGAATCTCGAGGCCATCGCGGCCCGGCAGCATCAGATCCAGCACGACCGCGTCAGCCGGCTCCTGCAGCACGGCCGCCAGCCCCTCGTCACCCGATGCGGCGCGCCGCACGGCGTACCCATGGCGGCCGAGGCCATCGACGATCGCGCCAGCCACCTTCTCGTCGTCCTCGACGACCAGGACACGGGGCAGAAGATCGGGGGATACAGGGGAGCTCACGGCAGAAATCCTGAATATCTTGTCAGTTGACCGACCGTTTTGGTCGTCTTTATTCTCGCATAGTAAGTGAGAACGGTCGCAATTATGGCTTCCATTCCATCGTTCAGATTCGCCTCGCGAGACGGCCGCCTCGACGCCTACGGTGCACGCGTGACGCTGCGGACGCCGGCGCGCGGCGGGCTCCTCGATCAGGCGCAGCAACTGCTGCGCGGCCTCGGCGCCGGCGATCGTCTCGTCGGCGCCCTGCCCTTCTCCCCCGACGCCCCGGCGGCGCTGTTCGTTCCCGATCGTGTGGAGATCGACCAGGCGCCCGCGGCTGGCACGCCGGGCCCCATCCCCGCGCCGCGCACCATCGAGGGTGAGCCCGACGGCGGCGACTACCAGCAGATGGTGGCACACGCGCTGGAGCAGCTGCGCGCCACGACCGCCGGCGATCGAGCGCTCAGGAAAGTGGTGCTCGCGCGCACGCTGCTGGTCACCTTCGACGAGCCGGTCGACATCAGCCGCCTGTTCGACGCACTCGGTGAAGATCCGGCGGCCACGGTCTACCAGACGGCGTTCACGCGCGCCGACGGTGAACCGGCGTATTTCGTGGGCGCCAGTCCCGAACTGCTCGTCGATCGTCAAGGGGATGTCGTGCGGTCGATGCCGATGGCAGGCTCGGTGCCGCGCGCCGCATCACCCGCCGAGGATCGCGCGCGCGCGTCGGGGCTGCTGCACTCGGGCAAGGACCTGCGCGAGCACCGGCTCGTCATCGAGTCGGTGCTCGACGTGCTGGCGCCGTACTGCCGCGAGCTCGACGCGCCGTCGACGCCGGAACTCGCGTCGACGGCCACCATGTGGCACCTGGCCACACCGGTCACCGGCCGGCTGCGCGGCGAGACGTCGTCGCTGGAACTGGCGCTGGCGCTGCACCCGACGCCCGCGGTCTGCGGCACGCCGTGCGAGGCCGCGCGCGACGCGATCTGCAGCCTCGAGCCGTTCGATCGCGGACTGTTTGCCGGGGCCGTGGGCTGGTGTGACGGGCGCGGCGACGGCCGCTGGATGGTGGCGATCCGGTGCGCGGACATCTGCGGACGCCAGGCGCGGCTCTATGCCGGCGCGGGGATCGTCGCCGGCTCGAACCCGGCGGCCGAAGCCGCCGAAACCGGCGCGAAGTTCGGGGCGCTGCTGCGGGCCCTGGGCGTGCCCGCCGGCGCCACGATGACCGGCCGGCGCGCACCGGCCACGCACGCCGTCACCCTGCGCCGCTGAACGCGCGCAATCGCGCGCGTCACGCGTTACACGTCCATCTCGCCGGTGCGGATGTTGTAGCTGTGGTCGACCGGCAGCACGAACACGCGGCCGTCGCCAATCTCGCCGGTCTTGGCCGCCGCGACAATCGCGCGGATCACGTCGTCGGTGAGGTGATCCTGCACCACGACCTCAATCTCGACCTTCGGCAGCAGCGTGACGCTGTATTCCTTGCCGCGATAGACGGCCGTGTGCCCCTTCTGGCGGCCGTGTCCGCGGACCTCGGTGACCGTCATCCCCGGCACGTTGATCTTCTCGAGCGCTTCGCGCACGTCGTCGACGCGGTTGGGACGGACGATGGCCTTGATCAGTTTCATGCAAGCTCCTCCTGCGGTCGTCGCGCGCAGTAAGGGCGCGCGGTGCCCATCCTTGTATCACGCCGGCCCTGCCGGTGGCGACCCGCCCCCCGGTTCGCCCGCGCCCGTACGCGCGTCAG
This sequence comes from uncultured Solibacteraceae bacterium, assembly GCA_964627115.1. Lineage (GTDB taxonomy): Bacteria > Acidobacteriota > Vicinamibacteria > Vicinamibacterales > SCN-69-37 > SCN-69-37. Next base: position 3,861 of record CAZVHY010000171.1, read on the forward strand.
ACGGCGTCCCCTCGCGGAAACGCCGCCTGACGCCTTCACTGACGTCTTCCAGACTTCTATCTTCTGTCTTCGAACTTCTGGCTTGCTCTAGTGAATGTAGCCTTCCTCCCCGTGCTGCGTGGTGTCGAGACCCGAGTTCTCGGATGCCTCGTCAGCGCGGAGCGGGGTGATGATGCCGACGATCTTCAGCAGGATGAAGCTGAGCACCGCGCTGTAGACAATCGCCGCCACCACGGCGACGAACTGCGTGGTCAGTTGTCCCGGGTTGCCGTAGAGCAGGCCGCTGCCCACACCGTTCAGGGCTTCGTCGGCGAACACGCCGGTGAGCAGCGCGCCCACCGTGCCGCCCAGGCCGTGCGCCGCGACGACGTCGAGCGAGTCGTCGAAGCCGCTCTTGGCGCGCCACACGAGCATGAAGTAGCTCGGGATGGCGGCCACGCCGCCCAGGATGATCGCGTTCATCGGCGAGATGAGCCCCGCGGCCGGCGTGATGGCCACGAGACCGACGACGATGGCCGTCGCCAGACCGACGGCGGTCACCTTGCCCACGCGCACCAGATCGAGAATCGCCCACACCACAATCGTCGCCGCGGGCGCGAACATCGTCGTTGCGAAGCCGAGCCCGGCGATGTCGTTGGCCGCGCCGGCGCTGCCCGCGTTGAAGCCGAACCAGCCGAACCACAGCAGGCCGGCGCCCAGCAGGACGAACGGCACGTTGTGCGGCAGCAGACCGGCCTGCTTGTAGTCGCTGCGCTTGCCGACGCAGATCACGGCCACGGCAGCCGCGACGGCGGCGTTGATGTGGACGACCGTGCCGCCGGCGAAGTCGAGCGCGCCCATCTCGGCCAGCCAGCCACCGCCCCACACCATGTGCGCGAGCGGGCTGTAGACGACGAGCGTCCACAGGCAGATGAACAGCAGGTAGGCCGGGAACCGCATGCGCTCGACGATGGCGCCCGAGATCAGGGCGGCGGTGATGATGGCGAACGTGCCCTGGAATCCGACGAAGAGATAGCCGGGAATCGTATCGAGCACGCCGGGCGCCGTGCTGACGCCGCTCAGGAAGAATGCCGAGGCGTCGCCGATGAACGACGACCCTTCTCCGAACGCGAGTGAATACCCGAAGAGCGCCCAGAGGATGCTGACGAATCCGAGCGAGATGAAGCTCATCATCATCGTGTTCAACACGTTCTTCGATCGCGTCAGGCCGCCGTAGAAAAACGCGAGGCCGGGTGTCATCAGGAGCACCAGCGCGCTCGAGGTGAGCATCCAGGCCGTATCACCGGCGTCGATGGCCGGTCCCTCTTCCACGGCTTCTTCGACCACGGCGACCAGCGCGGGTTCCGGCGCCACCACCGCGGGAGCCTCCTCGGGAACCGGTGCCGGCTCCTGGGCGGCGACGGTCGACGGCAGTCCCATCATCACCAGCAGGAGGGCCACGCCCGCCGCCAGCTTGCCCCACTTGTGCATCACGCCCGTTCTCTCTGTCATGTTCTGCTCCTGTCGCGGTCGTTCGACCGCGGCGCCTCTCTCGTCCACCTGTCGGAAACTCACCGCGTACCGCGGCCCTACACGTCCTTTTCGCCGGTGCGGATGTTGTAGCTGTGCTCGACCGGGATGACGAACACGCGTCCGTCGCCGATTTCCCCGGTGCGCGCCGCCGCGACGATGGTCTTGATGACCTCGGCGGCAATCTCGTCGGCCACGACGACCTCGATCTCGACCTTCGGCAGCAGGCTCACGTTGTATTCCTTGCCGCGATAGATCGCCGTGTGGCCCTTCTGCCGGCCATGACCGCGGACTTCGGTCACGGTCATGCCGGGAATGTTCATCTTCTCCAGGGCCTCGCGAACGTCGTCCACCTTGTTCGGCCGGACGATGCTCTTAATGAGCTTCATGGGTGTCCTCCAGAATCCGTTCCAGTTGCTGTTTGAGTGCGAGCTGGTCGCGGTCGTCCAGCTTTCTTCCCTGCTTCGTGACATGCAGCACGTCGATGGCCTTGCGGCCCTCGGTCGAGATGAGCACCAGGTCCACGTCGAACCCCAGATCGGAGATCGCGCGGCTGATCCGGTAGAGCACACCCGGGGCGTCGGCGGTGACCACCTCGAGTGCCGTGTGCCGGCGTGAATGCTCGTTGTCGAAACTGATGAGTGTGTCGATGTCGCGGCGCCGCTGGTGCAGGACGCCGCGTTCGCGGCCGCGCAGGAGCGCGCGCACGTCGATGGCCCCGGCGACGACGCCGCGCAGCACGCGCGCAATCTCCTCGCGCGCGCCGGAGTTCTGGCGCAGGAACCCTTCCTCGTCCGAGAACTCGAACACGTCGAGCACGAGGTGGTCGGGCGTCGTCATCGCCTGGCCGCGATGGATGTCCATCCCGAAGTAGGCCAGCACGCCGGCGATGTTCGAGAAGAGGAACGGCTTGTCGAGCGCGGCGACGGTGATCTCCCAGATCTCGTCGCGCCGTTCCAGCGACAGGTGGACGTCGTCTTCCTGCAACCCGCGCGCGAGCCGCACGTGCCGGTAGATGGCCGACAGGCCGAACACGCTCAGATAGCGGCGTGGCAGGCCGTCGAGGAACGCCGACAGTTCCTCTTCGCTGATGTCGTCGGGACACTCGGCAATGACGAGCGCGCGGTCGGCCTGATCCTTCTGGATGAGATCGTCGGCGTAGCCGAACGTCAGGTGGTTGTACGCGTCGACGTAGAGCCGCCACAGCAGATCTTCCTTGTAGGGCGTGAGCGTGCCGGGCGCCACGGCCTCGATGTCGACGAGCGTCATCAGGCAGAGCATCTTCAGCAGCTCTTCGCTGCCGACCAGCGCGGCAAAGGCCGCCACCACGTCGGGGTCGACGAAGTCGTGCCGGAAGATCACGCGCGACATCGCCAGGTGCTGGCGGATCAGGAACTCGATCGTGTGCCGGTCCTCTTCGCCGAGCTGCAGGCGGGCCAGCATCGGTTCGGCGAGCCGCGCGCTCTCGATCGAGTGGTCGTCGTCCTTCCACTTGCCGATGTCGTGATAGAGCAACGCGAGCGCGAGCAGCTCCGGCGAGCGGACCTCGTTGAGGATCGACGTGAAACGCGCGCGCCCCGCGCTGGCCGGGTGCCAGAGCGACTCGAGGTGGCGGATGGTGAGCAGCGTGTGCTCGTCGACCGTGTACTTGTGGTAGAAGTCGCGAATCACGCGACAGCGGATTTTCTCGAACTCCGGGAACAGCGTGCCGAGCAGGCCGCACTCGAGCATGTCGCCCAGGCGCGCCGACAGGCCGGGACGCGGGTAGAGCATGGCGCGCAGCCGCAGGCGCGCTTCTTCGGACGCCACGAAGTAGTCGGCCGTGTACCGGCCGACGTTCTCCTGCACGAGCGCCAGCACGTCGGCCGACACCGGGTAGCCGTTGGCGATGGCCACCTCGAAGGCCTCGAGCCAGACGGTGGGCTGCGCCACGGCGCGCGACGGATCGACGAAGCGGATGCC
>CAZVHY010000172.1:0-1281 GCA_964627115.1 uncultured Solibacteraceae bacterium
TCGATGACGAAGATCATCGCCGAGTGCGCGATCTCGCCGTTCTCTTCCGGCTGGTAACGCACGCCCAGCACGGCCGCCAGCGTCCGCACGTCGTCTTCGGCGGCAGCCATCAGGCGCCAGCGATTCGTGTCGAGCCGCTGCACGCGCGCGAACTCGCGCATCGCGGCCGGCGTGTCGCGTCCGGGATCGAGCGAGAACAGCGCGTACCGTACGTCCTCGTCGGCACCGGCCAGCTGCCGTTCGATGGCCTTCATCTGCTCGGTCACCATGATGCAGACCGAATCACACGACGTGTAGACCATGGCCGCAAGCATCACGCGACCGCCGAGATCGGCGAGCCGCAGCGTCTCGCCCGCCTGGTCGATCAAATCGAGATCCAGATCGAAGATCGATGCGTCGACCACCGCCCCGGCCGTCGGCGGCAACACATGGCCGGCCACGACGGTGTCGGCCGGCGCGTTGCCGTCGCGCGCACAGGCTCCGGCGGTGAGGCTCGAGGCCACGGCAGCGGCTCCAACGATCCGCATCGCGCGTGCAGTCCTCGACGCGTTCCGGTTCATCGGCCACCTCCCTCGTTCTTCACACCGCGGAAGCCGAGGCTGCCAACGCTGTAGCGCGCCTCGAGACTGCTGCGCAACGCGTAGCGCATGAACGCCGGATAGTTCTCGAAGTCGGCCGATCCGACCGCGCCGCTGCCGCAGTACAACGTGCGTTCCAACGCCGAATCGCCGCGCGACTCGCCAGTCACGAGTGCGGAGTTGAAGTCGAGTGTCCACTCCCACACGAGTCCGTGCAGATCGTGCGCGCCGTACACGGTCGAAAATCCGGATCCGACGGCCGGCAGCGGGCGCGGCACCGCACCGCCATACCAGCGCCGGAGACGATCGAGAAACGCCGGGTCGCGCGACGCGTCCCGCGCCGCGTCACTGGCCGCGGCCACGTATTCCCACTGGTCGACCGTCGGCAGGTCCTTCCCCTGTGCCCGCAGATACGCGCGTGCGGCGAACCACGACACGTTGACAACCGGGCTGCCGGGCGGGGCCATCGCACCGAGTTCGAGATCGCCGGCCCAGTTCGCCAGATAGTTGGCATCGACGAACAACGCCTTCGCCCGCGACTTGCGCCACTCCGGATGCTGGTGAACGAACGCCAGGAACTGGGCGTTGGTCACCGGGTACACGTCGATGTCGAATGCCCGGACCTGGCGCCTGGGCGTCGGGCCATCCGGAATCTCGCCCTCTTCGGTCGGTTGCCGATACAGCGGCACATAGCTGCCGGCCG
>CAZVHY010000172.1:1381-7327 GCA_964627115.1 uncultured Solibacteraceae bacterium
CGTGTCCTCCATGCCTACACGGTTCCCTCTCGTGTCAGTGCGCGACGCCCACCGCCGAGCCTGCCGGAGGACCGCCGCGCCGGACCGCCGCCACCTCGGCCGGTGTCACGTCGTGTCCCGCATTGCCCCAGTTGTTGTAGACGTAGGTCAACACATTCGCCACGTCGTCGTCCGACATGCCGAGCGCGGGCATCACGCTGTTGAACTGCTGACCGTTGACCGTCACCGGCCCCGTCAACCCGAACAGCACCGTCGCAATGGCGCGCGTCTTGTTGGCGTTCAGGTAATCGGACGACGCAACCGGTGGGAAGGCCATCGCCACGCCCTGCCCTTCCCCCTGGTGACATGCCAGGCACGTGGAGGTGTAAACGCGCTGCCCGCGTGTGATGCGTTCCGCCTTGTTCGCCGCCGGCGCCTGCACGGGCGCCGCGTCGACCATCGACTGAATCGCACCGCCCTCGGGCTGATACACCTCGTCGGACTGCTTGCCGGAGTAGACGACGAGATTGTCGGGCCCTTCGACGTTGATCATACCGAGCGCGCCCTTGTTGAACGCGCGGAAGATCGAGTGGTCCACCAGGATGAACGTGCCAGGCACCTCGAGTTTGAACTCCACCACGGTGGAGCCGCCCGCGGGAATCAGCGTCGTCTGCACGTTGTTGTTGACGAGGCCCGTGCCGCCCTCGTGCAGAACGCGATCGAAAATCTCGCCAATGACGTGGAACGACGAGACGAGGTTCGGGCCGCCGTTGCCCAGATACAGGCGCACCGTCTCCCCGACCGAGGCCTTCAGCGCACTGTCGCCGGTGATCGCGCCGACCGAGCCGTTGAACACCACGTAATCCGGCTTCTCCTCGATGGCCTTTTCCATGTTGAACGGCTGCAGCCCCGCGTCGCCGTACTTGCCCGCCGTGTAGAACTCGCTCTGCATGACGTAGTACTCACGATCGACGGGCGGCAGGCCGCCCGCCGGCTCGATGAGAATCAACCCGTACATCCCGTTGGCCACGTGCATACCAACCGGCGCCGTTGCGCAGTGATACACGTAGAGCCCGGGGTTGATCGCCTTGAACGAGAACGTGGAGGAATGCCCTGGCGCGGTCAGCGACGCCGCGGCGCCGCCCCCCGGGCCGGTCACCGCGTGCAGGTCGATGTTGTGCGGCATGCGGCTCGACGGGTGGTTGTTCAGGTGGAACTCCACCTCGTCGCCTTCGCGCACCCGGATGAACTTGCCGGGCACCGAACCGCCGAAGGTCCAGAACGTGTAGTCCACGCCGTCGGCCAGCCGCTTGGCGACCTCGAGCACTTCGAGGTTCACCACGACTTTCGTCGGGTGGTTGCGCGTGATGGGCGGCGGCACGTTCGGCGCATCGGTCAGGACGGCCACCTCCTCGCCCTGCACGGTCTGGCTTGCCGCAGGTGCATTCGTGCGGTTGCAGCCGGCCACGGCCACGACGGTCACCATCGCCGCTGTCCATCGGATCACCTGTCTGCTCATCGTGCCAGTCATCACTCCTCCTCGCGTCCGCGTCACTGCGTCGACAAATCTTCGAGCATCCGCCGGTTCATCAGCAGGAACCCTTCGCGCTCGGTCGCCAGCACGCGGTCCTTGCCCCACCGGCTCATGATGCGGATGCACGTCTCGATGGTCGTTCCGGTCATGTCAGCCAGTTCCTGGCGCGACAGCGGAATCGGCACGAACGTGCCCTCCGGCCGCGACTGGCCGAGTTGATCGCCCAGCTTCAGGAAGAGCCGGGCGAAGCGTGCCTCGACGCCCGCACCCGTCAGTTCGGCCAGCCGCTCGGTCAATTCGATGAGCCGCAGCGTCAGGCCCGACAACACGCCGCGCACGAGCAGGGGCGATTGTTCGAGCAGGCTGAAGAACGCCTGCCGCGGCAGCAGCAGGCAGGTGGTCGGATCCATCGCCTGCGCAGAGGCGGGATACGGCCGGCCCTCGTACACTGCAACGGCGCCGAGCGGGTCGCCGACGCCGAAGATCTGGAGGATGAGGTCCTTGCCGTTGGGCAGGCGCTTGTAGATTTTGACGCGGCCTTCGACCACCGAGACGAACACATGCGGTTCGTCGCCTTCCTGAAAGATCTCTTCGCCGCGTTCGTAGGTCTGCAGCCGGCCAGCTGCAGCCACCCGGACGCGGTCTTCGGGACGGACGCGCTGGAACAACGGCAACCTGGCCAGCAGGTCGGGATTCGGGATGGGCATCGAGCGCCCATCATATGAGGGGGATCCGTCCGCCGGGAACCCGAAACGTTCAGACCGGCATCCCGTTGCCTGATCGTCACGTTTCCGTTCCGTCACTGTGTGCCCCGCCCCGGCCCGCTCATCCGCAACCTTTTATAGACCGTGTCGCCCCGGCAGGGTATGAGCGGCGTCATAGGCCCGCGCTCGCGCCGTGCGCTAGTGTCCTGTCTCTGAAGTTCGCCGATGAATTCCGAGGCGCCGCGCCCTTGCGCGGGCGCAACGACCACGCGCGACGGCCGGGGTACCGTCGCGATACCCGGGCCGTTCAGCCCGGCGGAATCGAGGACGTCGCCATGACCATCACACCAGCCGCTCACGTTGCCGACATCGTCACCTCCGCTCCGGCCACCATTGCCGTCTTCCAGCGCCACCACATCGAGTTCTGCTGCGCCGGCCACGTGCCGCTGCAGGACGTGTGCGCGCACGAAGGGCTCGACGTCAGAGAGATGGTTGCCGAGCTCGTCGCCGCCACCGAGCCGTTTGCCGAGACGCGCGACTGGCATCAGGCGCCGCTCCCCGATCTGGTCGCGCACATCCAGGCGACCTACCACCAGCCGCTGTACGGGGAACTGCCCAGACTGGCGGCCATGCTCGACAAGGTCCTGCGGCGCCACGGCGACACCATGCCCGAGACGCTCGAACCGCTGCACGCCACGTTCACGTCACTCCACCGCGACCTCGAGTTCCACATGCGGCGCGAAGACGCCGTGCTCTTCCCGGCCATCGTCCGGTTCGCCGCCGAGCCCGATTTCGTCGCCGGGTATCCGCACCCGCTCACCGGTCCGATCACGGTGATGGAGCACGATCACGACGACGCGGATACGGCGCTGGCCACGATGCGATCGCTGACCTCCGGGTACGAACCGCCGGATGGCGCCTGTCCCACGTTTCGCGGCCTCTACTACGGCCTGAGCGACCTCGAGCACCGCATGCGGCTGCACGTACATCTCGAGAACGACATCCTGTTCCCGCGCGCGCTCGAGCTCGGCCGGTGAAGACACCCCGCACAACGAGACGCGGCTCTGCTGACGTCGACGACGACTGGGATCCGCACGCCGCGGACATCGGCGCCGATCAGCGCGCGGCCTACGACGCCATGCGTGCGCGTTGTCCGGTCGCGCACGACGCTGGCGGCGGCTGGACGATCTTCCGTCATGCCGACGTGATGGGCGTCCTGCACGATCACGAGACGTTCAGCAACGTCGTGTCGCGTCACCTGTCGGTGCCGAGCGGCATGGATCCGCCGGTGCACGGCGCGTACCGGCAGCTCGTCGAGTCCTATTTCACCGGCGAGCTCATCGCGGCATTCGAGCCGGCGTGCCGTTCGCTGGCCGGCGAGCTCGTCGATCGCGCGACGCTTCGTCAGGACGTGGACGTGATGGCCGACCTCGCGTTCCCGTTCGCGGCCCAGGCACAGTGCGCGTATCTCGGCTGGCCGCTGGATCTGGCGCCGTCGCTCGTCGACTGGACACGCCGCAACCACGAGGCCACGCGCGCCGGCAACCGCAACGCCCTGGCCATCATCGCGCGCGAGCTCGAGGATGTCGTGGCCGATCTCGTCAGTGCACGGCAACAACGTCTCGGAGGTGCGTCCGACCTCACCGATCGCCTGATGGCCGACACCGTGAACGGCCGCCGGCTGACGCTCGAGGAGTTGACGAGCCTGCTGCGCAACTGGACCATGGGCGAAGTCGGCACGCTGGCGGCCTCGGTCGGCATTGTCGTGTCGGCCCTTGCCGACAACACCGCCCTCCAGCACCAGCTCCGTCGTCATCTCCGGCTCGTGCCCGAAGCCATCGACGAACTGCTCCGCCTGCACGGTCCGCTCGTCAGCAATCGCCGGCGCGTCACGCGTCCCGTGACGCTCGGTGGCCGCCGTCTCGACGCGCAGGACCGGCTGACGATCAACTGGATGGCCGCCAACCGCGATCCGGACGTGTTCGCGGACGCTGACACGTTCCGTCTCGATCGCGACCCGTCGCTGAACCTCCTCTACGGGGCTGGTATCCACGTCTGCCCGGGAGCAGAGCTGGCGCGCCTGGAACTTCGCCTGTTCGTGGAAGAACTGCTCGCCGCCACGCGCGCCATCGAGCCCATTGCCGAACGCGCCGCCGCACTCGCGCCGCCGCCGTCCAGCGGCTACGCCACGCTGCCGCTGCACTTCGTGCGCGCGTGAGTGCGCCTCCGCGCGGAGGCCGTGCGCCAGATCGGCTCAGGTCCGGCCGGGCGTCTGCGCCATGGCCGCAATCACACGCCAGAGATTGTCGATGCCGTCGCCGGTGAGGGTGGAGACCGGCAGCGCGGGACGGTGATAGATGCGTTCGAGCTCGCGCAGATGCCGCGCCTGTTCCGAGCGCGACAGCTTGTCGACCTTCGTGGCAATCACGATGGGAGCCGTGGCCGTCTCGCTGATCCAGTGATGCGCCTGGACGTCCTGCGGCAGGCGCGGATGCCGGGCATCGATGAGCAGGAAGATCGCACCGGGACGCGCCTCGCCCGTCGCGCCCGCTGGCCGCGTGCCCTGTGCCGCCGTGAAATACGCATCGACGACGCGCTTCAGCTCCACGACCGACTCGTCGCCACCTCGCGCATATCCGTAGCCCGGCAGGTCGACCAGATACGTGCTCCATCGCCCCGGCCGCCCGGGCGCGTCCTCGACGGCCACGCGGTAGATGTTGGCCTGCCGCGTCTTGCCCGCGGCCGCGCTCGTGCGCGCGATCTTCTGTCGCATGAGGGCGTTGAGCAGGCTCGACTTGCCGACGTTGGAGCGGCCCGCGAACGCGAACTGCGGCAGGTCGTCGCGCAGCAGGCCCGCTCGCGGACCATCGACCGAGGCGCTGGTGACCAGTTCGGCGCTGAGGATCTTCACGGCACGGATTAGAACACGTCCGTGCGCGGCGCGAACCGCGTATGCTGACATCGGCCCCCTTGGAGACTTCTACATGGACACTCCGACACCGACGAAGGAACACCGCTGGCTCGGCCGACTCGTGGGCGACTGGACGTTCTCGCACGACGCGCCGCAGACCGACGACGCGCGGATGACGAAGATCGAAGGCACGGAAACCTTCAGGGCCATTGGTGCGCTCTGGGTGCAGGGTGAGGCCGTCAACCCGATGCCTGAAGGCGGCATGGCCGTGTCGCAGATGACGCTGGGCTGGGACCCGGCCACAGGGCGCTTCGTCGGCACGTGGCTGGGCTCGATGATGCCCGTGCTCTGGGTGTACGACGGCGAGCTCGATGCCACCGGCCAGGCGCTGTCGCTCTACTCAGAGGGACCGGCGATGGACGGCAGTTCCCGGCGCGAGCCCTACAAGGACGTCATCACGTTCGTCGACGACAACACGCGCACGCTGACCGGCCACACGAAGGACGCCGACGGCAGGTGGAAGGCGTTCATGACCGTCGAGTACCGGCGGCGATGAAACATTTCCTGCTCTTCTACAACTACGCACCCGACTACCTGGCACGCCGGGCGGCGTTGCGCCCCGCACACCTCGCGCACGCGCGCGCAGCCGAGGCGCGTGACGAGCTGGTCCTGGCCGGAGCCTGCACCGACGACGGGCCGCCGATTGGCGTGCTGCTCTTCAAGGCGTCCGACCGTGCGTTCGTTGAAGACTTCGCCCGCGCGGATCCCTACGTCGTCGAGGGTCTGGCCACGAGCTGGCGTGTTCGGGAATGGACGAC
>CAZVHY010000173.1:0-4453 GCA_964627115.1 uncultured Solibacteraceae bacterium
CTACAAAAAGAGACTACAAGAGTCAAGGTCCGCGCGTCGTACGCCATCCGGCCGCCGTACAACACAAGGGCCCGGCGTGGCGCACCACACCGGGCCCGAAATGCCGCGGCCGACCTGCGTCGTCCTACCCCATCTTCTGCATGGCGTTGAGGAACTCGGCGTTGTTCTTCGTCTTGCCCATCTTGTCGAGGAGCAGTTCCATCGCCTCGACCGGCGAGAGCGGCGTGAGCACCTTACGCAGCACCCAGATGCGGTTGAGGTCTTCCTTCGGGATGAGCAGCTCTTCCTTGCGCGTGCCGCTCTTGATGATGTCGATGGCCGGGAACACGCGCTTGTCGACCAGCTTGCGGTCGAGGTGGATTTCCATGTTGCCCGTGCCCTTGAACTCCTCGAAGATGACGTCGTCCATGCGCGAGCCCGTGTCGATGAGCGCGGTGGACATGATCGTGATCGAGCCGCCCTCTTCGATGTTGCGCGCGGCACCGAAGAAGCGCTTCGGCTTCTGCAGCGCGTTCGAGTCGAGACCGCCCGAGAGCACCTTGCCCGACGGCGGCGCTACCGTGTTGTAGGCGCGCGCCAGACGCGTGATCGAGTCGAGCAGGATGACGACGTCCTTCTTGTGCTCGACGAGGCGCTTCGCCTTCTCGATGACCATCTCGGCCACCTGCACGTGACGCTGTGCCGGCTCGTCGAACGTCGACGAGATGACCTCACCGCGCACCGACCGCTGCATGTCGGTGACTTCTTCCGGCCGCTCGTCGATGAGCAGGACGATGAGGTAGACCTCGGGATGATTGGTCGTGATCGACTGCGCGATGCTCTGCAGCAGCATCGTCTTGCCCGTGCGCGGCGGCGCGACGATGAGGCCGCGCTGGCCCTTGCCGATGGGCGTCATCAGGTCCATGACGCGCGCCGAGAGGTTGTCCGGCGTGGTCTCGAGCCGCAGACGCTCCTGCGGATAGAGCGGCGTCAGGTTCTCGAAGAAGAGCTTGTTGCGCGCCTGGTCCGGCGACTCGAAGTTGACCGCCTCCACCTTGATGAGCGCGAAGTAGCGCTCGCCGTCCTTCGGCGGCCGCACCTGACCGGAGACGGTGTCACCGGTCTGGAGGTCGAACTTGCGAATCTGCGACGGCGACACGTAGATGTCATCGGGGCCCGGCAGGTAGTTGTAGTCCGGGGCCCGGAGGAAGCCGAAGCCGTCGGGCAGCACCTCGAGCACGCCCTCCGAGAACATGAAGCCGCTCTGCTCGGTCTGGGCCTTCAGGATCTGGAAAATCAGGTCCTGCTTGCGCATGCCGGTCGCGCCCGCCACGTTCAGGTCCTTGGCGACCTGCGTGAGCTTCTGGATGCTCATGTCCTTCAGGTCGTTGATGTTGAGGGTGTTGCCCTTCCCCTGCTGACGGGGAGCACCCTCCTGGGCCGGGGAGGCCTCAGGGGCGCCGTTATCGCCCTGATCCTGCGGAAGTTCAGTGACGGGTGAGTCGGCAGGCTGCCGCCCTGCGGAGCGCTTCTGATGATTCGCCATAGCGGTTGGAACGTGACAAGTTATGCGGTTGTTGGTTGGGAGTTGTTACGGGACGCGCGGGCATGGACACCCGCGCAGGAAACGAACGGTCGGGACTATATCACAAGATCACAAGTGGGCGACTATTCACTCACTCCATGGCCATGATGGAACACGCCACCACCGGTTCGAGGCCCAGGGCCTGCGCGCGGGCCACGACCGCCGGGTCGTCGGCGCCCGGGTTGAGCCAGACGCGCCGGATGCCCTTGGCCGCCAGGCCGTCCATGGCCTTCAGCCCGGCCTCGGCCGGCAGATACACCGTTGCCTCGTCGATCGGGCCGGGATACGACTGCACGTCCGGCCATGCACGTTCGCCTTCGATCTCGGTCTCGCGCGGGTTGATCGGCACCACCGTGTAGCCCTGACGACGAAACGCCCGGAGGGCGATATTGCCGTATTTGCTGCGGTCCCGCGATGCGCCGATGACGGCGATGACTGGCATGACGCGATGGTACCTCAGGTGCGGCCGGGAAAAATCTTTCCGGGATTGAGCAACCCCTGCGGATCGAACGCCGCCTTCACCCGCTGCATCAACGCGATCGTCGCCGGCTCGACCCCCAGCCCGAGGTACGGCGCCTTCGTGAAGCCGATGCCGTGTTCCCCGCTGATCGCGCCGCCGAGGGCGACCACGCCGGCAAACAGCTCGGCTTCAGCCGCGCGTGCGCGTTCCACGGCGGCCGGGTCGTCGGGCGACACCATGATGTTGACGTGGATATTGCCGTCGCCCGCGTGGCCGAAGCTCGGAATCGGCAGGTCGTACTTCGCCTTGAGGCGCTCGACCAGGTCGTAGCACTCCGGCACCTTCCCCTTCGGGACGACGATGTCGTTGTTGATCTTCAGATCGGCCACGACCATCAGCGCGTGCGAAATCCCCCGCCGCACCCGCCACAACTGCTCGCGTTCCTCGTCGTCGTCAGCGCGCAGCACGTCGAGCGCACCGGCATCCAGGCACGCCTCGGTCACACGTATCGCTTCCGCGGCGACCGCTTCCGGCAGGCCGTCGACTTCCAGAATCAGCATCGCGCCGGTGCCGGCAGGCGCAAGGGTGTGATCGCCGAGGGAGGCGGCCACGGCCTCGAGTGTGGAGCGATCGATGAGCTCCAGCGTGGCCGGCACCACGCGCGCGCGGACCAGCCCGGCGACGGCATTCACCGCCGCGCGCACGGATGCGAACGTCGCGCGCAACGTCACGACGTCCGGCGGCTTCGGGATGAGCCGAAGCGTGATCTTCGTGATGATGGCGAGGGTGCCTTCAGACCCCACGAGCAGTTGCGTGAGGTCGTAGCCGACGACGTTCTTCACGACGCGGCCGCCGGTGTGAATCACGTCGCCGTTCATCAGCACGGCTTCGAGACCGAGCACGTACTGCCGTGTGACACCGTACTTGAACGCGCGCGGACCGCCGGCGCACTCGGCCACATTGCCGCCAATCGACGATCGCCGCAAGCTCGCGGGATCGGGCGGATAGAACAGTCCTCGCGCTTCCACCGCGTCCTGCAGATCGCCGGTAATCACGGCCGGCTCGACAACGGCGACGAGACTGTCTTCGTCGATTTCGAGAATGCGGTTGAGCCGCTCGACGCTGAGCACGACGCCGCCGTGCAGCGGCACGGCCCCGCCCGAGTAGCCCGTGCCCGCGCCGCGAGGCACGAGTGGCGTCGCGGTCTCGCTGCAGATACGGGCGACGGCCGAGATTTCGGCGGTGGTCGCCGGCAGCACCACGACATCGGCCGGCACGCCCCGCTTGAGCGCATCAGCGCCGTACTCGTGTCTCGACGCGTCGTCGAGGCGGACGAAGTCGTGCCCGACGGCGGCGCGAAGGCGCTCGATGACAGCGGGCGTGACCACGTCAGGAAGCCGCGAAGCGGCGCACGAGACGGACCGCAACGCTTTCGGGGACCAGCCCCTCGAGTGGGCCCTCGAGCGAAGCAATCTCGCGCACGAGACTCGAGCTGACGTGCGCGACCGGTGCGCCCGGCACGACGAACACCGTTTCGCACGATGCCTCGAGGTGCCGGTTCATCAGCGCCACCGGCCACTCGTGCGAGAACTCGCCCGCGGTGCGAAGGCCGCGCACGACGGCGCACGCGCCGCGCCGGCGGACGTAGTCGGCGAGCAGGCCTTCGAACGCGTCGATGTCCACCGACCAGCCGCGCGATGCGGCCACCTCCTGAATCATCTCGAGACGTTCGTCGATGCCGAACAGCGGCTGCTTGGCCGGGTTGACCAGCACGGCCACCACGACGCGCGGGAACAGCGCGAGCGCACGTTCGATGAGATCGACGTGACCGCTCGTGAGCGGGTCGAACGACCCGGCGACAACAGCCAGACGCGAGGACTCGGTCATATCTATCTATTCGGCTGCAGCCGGCGTGACGTGACCGGCCGCCGAAGCCAGCGCATAGAACGTCAACTGGCTGTCGCCAGCCGTCACCTGCCGGCCGATGGTCAAGGCCGGCTGCCCGGCCGGTGCGTCGCGACGACGCGCATGTTCGAGCACAACCAGTCCGCCGGGCGCGACGAGCGCCGCCGCTTCTGCGAGTACGGCGTCCAGTTCGACGAAATCGTACGGTGGATCGAGGAACACGAGATCGAAACGCTGCGACGCGAGGCGCTGCGTGAGCTTCGCCGCATCACTGCGCACGATGATACACCTGCCGCCCGCACCACACGAGGCGACGTTCCGCTCGATCACGGCCATCGCACGGGGATCGCGCTCGACGAACGTCACGTGCGCGGCACCCCGGCTGATCGCCTCGAGTCCCACCGCGCCCGTGCCCGCGAACACGTCGAGCACGCGGCGTCCCGGCGTTTCGACATCGACGAGATTGAACAGCGTCTCGCGCAGCCGATCGGACGTCGGCCGCACGCCAGGCGCGACCGGCCCGG
>CAZVHY010000173.1:4553-7211 GCA_964627115.1 uncultured Solibacteraceae bacterium
CCTACCCCACCCCGACCAACCCGAATCGGCTGGACCAGTTCGCGCTCAGGTACGACGTCAGCGGGCTTGTGGCGCTTTCCTCCGTGAGCCAGCGCTCGGCGTCGACGCGCGCTTCATCCATGAGACGACGGTCTCGCATCAGATCGCCGACGCGCAGCGACGGCAGCCCCGACTGCCGCGTGCCGAAGAAGTCGCCGGGACCACGCAGCTCGAGGTCGCGTTCAGCGATCTCGAAGCCGTCCGTACTCGCGACCAGCGCATCGATGCGCGCCTGACTGGCTTCGCCGAGACGTGGCGGCGATACGAGGACGCACGTCGAGGCCGCGGCGCCGCGCCCCACGCGTCCGCGCAGCTGGTGCAGCTGCGACAGGCCGAATCGTTCGGCGTGCTCGATCACCATCACCGACGCGTTCGGCACGTCGACACCGACTTCGACGACCGTCGTCGCGACGAGCACGTGGACGTCGCCGCGCGCGAACGCCGACATCACGCGGTCCTTCTCGTCGGACTTCAGGCGGCCGTGCAGCAGCGCGACGTGATACTCCGGAAACACCTCGGCCTGAAGATGCTCGGCCATCGCGGTCGCGGCCTTCAGGTCGACCTTCTCGGAGTCCTCCACGAGCGGATAGATGACGTACGCCTGGCGCCCCTCCTGGAGCGCGGCCCGCACGAGCGCATACACGTCCTCGCGACGCGTGTCGCTGCGTGCGATCGTGCGGATCGGCGTCCGGCCCGGCGGCAGTCCGCGAATGGTCGACACGTCCAGATCGCCGAACGTCGTCAGCGCGAGTGTGCGCGGAATCGGTGTGGCTGTCATGACGAGCACGTCGGGATGACTCCCCTTCTCGCGCAACGCCGCACGCTGGATGACACCGAACCGGTGCTGTTCGTCGATGACGACGAGCCCGAGTTCCCGGAACGCCACGGCCTTCTCGGCCACCGCGTGCGTGCCCACCACCATGTGCAGGGCGCCGCTTGCCAGTTCGGCCAGCGTGGCGCGCCGTTTCGCCGCGGTCACGCTGCCGGTCAGCGGCGCGATGCGGAAGCGCGATGCGGCGAGCAGGCGGCGGATCGTGATGTAGTGCTGGTCCGCCAGGATTTCCGTTGGCGCCATGAACGCGACCTGGAGGCCGTTCTCCATGGCCACCAGTGCGGCAATCAACGCCACGATCGTCTTGCCCGATCCCACGTCGCCCTGCAGCAGCCGGTTCATCGGCTGCGGACGTTTCATGTCCTCGACGATGTCGCGCAGAGCGTCCTTCTGACCATCGGTCAGTTTGAATGGCAGCACGCGACGTGCCGATTCGCGGATGCGGTCGTCGATGACGACCGGGCGCGGCTTCTCTTCGCGCCGATGACGGGCGCGGCGCAGGAGCACGCCGGCCTGGAACAGGAAGAACTCCTCGAAGATCAGCCGGCGCTGGGCGTCACTCGCGTACGCGTTGAGCGCCTCGATGTCGCTGCCCGCCGGCGGAAAGTGCGCGGCGCGGAACGCCTCGCGCCGCGACATGAGCTGTCGCGCCTCGCGCACCGACGCCGGCAGCGGGTCCGACAGCTCCGCCGGCAGCTCTGTCAGCACGCGATGCATGAGACTTCGCTGGATGCGCGGCGTCAGCGTGCCGGCCTTCTCGTACACGGGCACGATCCGTCCCGTGTGGATCGTCGCCTCGCCTTCCTCGCTGTCGTCCCGAAGCACTTCGTAGTCGGGATTGCTCAGCTGCAGCCCCTGACGGAACTCGACGAGGCCGAACAGCACGACCTGTTGCCCCGGCTGGAACACGTCGCGCAGGAACGCCTGGTTCGGGAACACCGCACGCGCCGGCCCGCTCGCGTCGCGGATCACCAGTTCGAAGAGACGGAAGCCAGGACGTCGCGTCGGCCGGATGCCCGACGCGACGACTTCACCAATGACGGTGACCTGCTGTCCGGGACGGATGCGCGCGATCGGCACGACGTCCGCGCGGTTCTCGTAACGCCGCGGCAGACGCAGCAGCAGATCTTCGACGGTGTGGACGCCGATCCGCTCGAAGTCCGCGGCGCGGCGCGGGCCGACGCCCCGCAGGAATTGCAGAGAGATGGCGAGCGGATCGGTGGGCACGCCGTCTACTGCACCACGGTGGCACGCCCGGGCGCGGTTTCAACCGAGCGGATGGCCGAGGGCATCTGGAACGGCTCGTCGAGCAGGAAGCCGCGCGGGTAGTCGGGGCTGCGCGAATAGAAGCTGATGATTTCCTGCAGCACCGACTTCGGAATCGTCACGCCGCCAAGCGTGGCCGTGGCGAGGCGGAAGACACCGCGGCCATTGGCCGCGTGCAGCGCGCCGGCGCCGGCCACTTCGACCTTGCCGCCGAGATACGCGAGCGGATCGAGCCAGCCGCGCTCCTTTGGCTTGAGCGCGAGATCGAGGTCGACGATGGCCGTGACGCGCATCTGGCCGGCGCGGTCGATCGTGACCTGCGGGTTGACGACACCAGCCGGCAGGAACTCGGGACCGTTCACACGGAAGTACGCGTTGAGCTCGCGCTCGGTGAAGGACGTGCGCTGGATGGGCAGCGGCGTCCTGGTGGCCGGCAGTTCGCCGCGCGTGACAATCGATGTCAGCTTGCGCTGCATGCTGGCGGCATCGGCGCGCGCCGCCGCATCCTGCGCAGGCGCCAC
>CAZVHY010000174.1:0-5744 GCA_964627115.1 uncultured Solibacteraceae bacterium
GCCGGTCGAGATACGTGAAGTCGTGGTGCTGGGCCTGCTGGTTCTGGCGATCGAGTGATGCCGCGCTCCCACGCAGGCTCTGCGCGGCCAGCGGCGTGGCGAACGCGAGCGCGCAGGCCGTCACGGTGGCCGCGGCGGCAATGAATCGGTGTTCGGACAGGCGGAGGCGACCGGTCTTCATGGCGTCGCTTCGTAGTATCGGTCCGTTCCCCTCACTTCAGGACCCCAAAAACGACATCACATCCGTCTTCCCGGCAGCCGGGCAGACATATGGCGGAGTCCTGAGGCACAATGTCGCCTGACGTTCCGTCATCCCGATGCCCGATCCCGCTGCGCCCCGCGTCACCGTTGCCTTTGCGATGTTCTGTCAGTCGTACGATCCGAGTCGTCCAACCGACCTCCGCCAGATGACGACGGGCATCGGCGGCTGGCAGGCCGACGACCCGCCCACGGTGGAACTGACGCTGGCCATCGGCCTCTGGAGCGCCGGCACGCCGGGCCGCGTGGCCTGCCGCGTCGGCATCCGCCGCCCCGACGACGACATGGTCTACATCGGCGAGGGCGACACCGACATCGAGGCCATCGGCGAGATGGCCATCATGCCGCTCAAGTTCACGCTCACGCTCGATCGGCCGGGCGTCTACTGGGCCGTCTGCGAGTTCGACGGCCGGACGCTGGTCGAAGTGCCGTTTTCTGTCAGCGACGCCCCGCCACCGGCCGCCGCCGGGTTGCCCGCGTGATCGTCATCGTTCCATCGCCACGAGGACATCGTCCATGTTGATTTCGCTCCGCAACCTCGAGAAGTCGTACCCGCAGGGCCCCGGCCAGTATTTCGTGCTGCGCCAGATCACGCTCGACATCAAGGAAGGCGAGTTCGTGTCGATCATGGGCCCGTCGGGTGCCGGCAAATCGACGCTGCTGCACATCCTCGGCATGCACGACCACGCGTGGAGCGGCGAGTACTACTTCCTCGACCAGCCCGTGCACCGGATGAACGCGAAGCAGCGCGCGCAGCTGCACAAGCAGCACATCGGCTTCGTGTTCCAGAGTTATCACCTGCTCGACGACCTGACGGTGTACGAGAACCTCGACGTGCCGCTCTCCTACCGCGACATCCCGCGCAAGGAGCGGCAGAGCCTGGTGGCCGACACGCTCGACCGGTTCAACATCGTCGGGAAGAAGGATCTCTATCCGAACCAGCTCTCGGGGGGACAGCAGCAGCTGGTGGCCGTGGCCCGCGCCGTCATCGCCGGGCCGCAGGTCATCCTGGCCGACGAGCCGACGGGCAACCTCCACTCGGCGCAGGGCCAGGAAATCATGGAGCTCTTCCGCAAGCTCAACGACGAGGGCACGACCATCATCCAGGTCACCCACTCGGACGCCAACGCCGCATACGGCTCACGCGTCATCAACCTGCGGGATGGGTGGATGGTGTAGAGGGTGCGACGGTGCCAAGGTGCCAAGGTGCCAGGGTGCCAGGGTGCGACGGTGCCAGGGTGCCAAGGTGCGAGGGGCGAGGGGCGAGGGGCGAGAGGAACCTGCAACCACACCAACGTTCTCTTCAATCGGAT
Organism: uncultured Solibacteraceae bacterium; assembly: GCA_964627115.1. Classification (GTDB taxonomy): domain Bacteria; phylum Acidobacteriota; class Vicinamibacteria; order Vicinamibacterales; family SCN-69-37; genus SCN-69-37. The sequence continues at coordinate 1,572 of CAZVHY010000174.1, forward strand.
GGCTCGGTGCGGGTTAGTCGGCCCGCGAGTCCGGTCCTCGGCCTGTCAGTGGCTGCAGGCGATGACCTCGGTCCGTGACGCCTCGACAGCGAGCGGCGCGGATGTCAGTCGATCGTTGTCGGGCCATCGGTTGCCCGTGCGACGCTGGCGCGCCAGACGGATGACGACCTCTTCCCGCGCGGAGAACCTGTTCGGCCTCCCGCCGGAGCAGTACATGACATCCGACGTGCTCGCCGAGTGGTAGAGGCCCAACGTGTGCCCGAGTTCGTGCAGCACGAGGGGCACCGATCGGGCCGAAGCCGCGTTGCAGTAACTGAGACGGCCGCCGCTGATGTTGCCATTGGCGAAGGTCAGCGACGCGGCGGCTCGCAGCGGCTCGGGACCGGCCGTACAGGTCGCATGCTCTGGATCGAGGTGTGCGACGAACGACACGGCGCCTGCCGGCGGCTCCGCCGTGAGCTCGTAACGCAGCGCTCCGGCCAGCGCGTCGTTCAGGCGCACGATTGCCGTCTCGTGCGCGGCCAGCGCGCCCTGGTCCAGCAGGTTGTCGGCGAGCGACACATAGACCGTGTCGACCGACGCGCTGATCTTGCGGAGCGGCGACTGTCCGCTGTTCACGGCAGGACACGCAGCGAGCGAATAGGCAATGGTCGCCGAGAACTGTTCGTCCGCGCCAGTCGGGCTGGTCGCCGGCCACAGCGTCAAAGTCGTCTCGTCTGATCGGAGCAGGGTGGCGCGGGTGAGGAACCCTGCGGCGGTGATGTCCAGCTGTGGAGCCGGCGAGATGTACACGGCTCGTTCGAGCACGATCTGTCCAGCCGCGTCACTGGTGTAGGTCCGGCTCACGGGCCCGTCCGGCGCATACCCCGAGAGCACCATCACGGCGCCAACCACCGGCTGGCCGGTCTCGCCCGAGTGCAACGCCACGACGGTGCCGGCCGGCATGGACGGCAGTTGCGGTACGGGCGCGACGGGAGAGGGCCCGGGGAACGACGATCCGCCGCACGCGACCGCGAGCAACACCGCCGCGACGACACTCTGCTTCCGGAGCCCAGACCTTCGCACGCGTCGATAGCCTTTCCGCAGCCGATGGAGAGAAGTCAACCACGGCCCCCCGAACGCCCCAAGGGCCGCCCCGACGATGAACCTTATCGCTCCCCGGGAAAACGTCGGCCCCAAGAAGTGCCCGGCCCACGTGTCGCCTGTCGCCCCGCCGGTCGCACATGTCGCTACCTGAGAGAACGTCGGCCCTGAGTCTTGCGCGGGCCCTCATCTCGCCCGTCGCACCTGTTGTCCCTGTCGTTACCTGAGTCGTTATCTCCCCGGCGCCTCTGCCAGCGGCGGCACGGGCATCGGGTCGGTGCGCTCGTGGACGACGCCGTCGCGGAGGACCATCAACACGGTCTGCGTATTGCGGATGTCCTCCGCCGGATTGCGCGCCAGGACCACGAGGTCGGCCCGGCGGCCGACGGCGATCTGCCCCGTCTCCTGCCCGAGGCCAATTGCCTGCGCCGCATCGACCGTGGCGGCGCGCAGGGCCTGCAGCGGCGTGAAGCCCGCGCGGCCAACCAGCAGTTGCAGCTCGACGTGCAGGTTCGGTGACGAACCGCCGATGGCGTCCGTGCCGGTGATGATCGGCACGCCGCGCGCACGCGCCTGCGCCGTCACCGCCGCGCCCCAGGCCACCTGCTGATCGATGCGCGCCCGCTCGTCGCCGGCAAACGACGCAGCCTGGACGCCGATGTAAAGCGTCGGTTCGAGTGCCACGCGGCGTTCCCGCATCCGGTCGAGGAGTCCGACGATGGCCGCATCATTCGGCGCCACGGTTGTCGTGGCAGCCATCATGCCGGCCGGCGCGCCGAAGAGCGGCGGCAGCACACCGGTTCGCCCCTGCCAGACGAGATAGTCGGCGTGCGACAGCGTGTTCACGCGCGCGTCGACAACGTCGCGCGGTACGGCGGGATTCACCGTCGCATGCGCCCAGACAGGCAATCCTGCACGACGCGCCTCGTCGGCAATCTGCCGCACCTGCCGCGGCGTGAGGTGCGAATAGATTTTGATGCCCGATGCGCCCCAGGCCCTGGCCTGCCCGACCGCGTCGCGGATGTTGACGCCCGGCTCGACCTTGACCAGCCAGGGCGTGGAGCCCGGCGGCCGGCCGTCGTGCAGGTACGCTGAGCGCGCGGCGTCGGTGAACCAGAACGCGTCCGATCCGGCGAAGACGGCAGACATGAGCACGGCCGGCGACGGCTCGCCCGTGGCCGCGGCCTGCCGCAGCGCCGCGATCACGGCGCCATTGCCGCCCATGTCGCGCACCGTGGTCACGCCGCCGAGCAGCGTGGCGTGCAGGAGCGACTGGACAATCGACACCGGCCGCTCCGTGCTGGCCAGGTGCACGTGCGTGTCGATGAGGCCCGGAATGACGAAGCGCCCATCGGTCGCGAGCACCTGCGCACCGACAGGCAGCAGACGTTCGCCGGTTGGAAAGATGTCCGCGATGCGCCCATCGCGAATCACGACCGTCATCGCCGGCCGTGGCGCCTCGCCCGTGCCGTCGATGACAACGACATCGGGCAGCACGATGGCCGGCGCCGGCTGCTGGCCGTGCGTGACGACCAGCAGCGCGGCCAGACCAACGGCGACAAGTGCGGAGCGGGCCAGCACGCGCGTGATCAGAACACAGATTCAGTGGCTCCGCGCAGCCGCGCCTACGTTCACTCAGTTGCGTGGGGCCCCACCCCCACGCGAATCGACCTGAACTGACGCCGAGCCCTCACCACTCGCGCGACGCGCTCGGGTTCGGGCTGTCCCCGCCTCCCGGCCTTCCCCTACTTCCCTCCCCACACCTCCTCCGCCGTCTCGACGATCAGCCGCAGCTTGGCCATCTCGTCTTCGATGGTCAGTGCGTTGCCTTCGTACGTGGAGGAGAACCCGCACTGCGGGCTGAGGCAGAGCTGCTCGAGCGGCACGAACTTCGACGCCTCGTCGATGCGGCGCTTCAGGTCGTCCTTGTTCTCGAGCACGCCCTTCTTCGTGGTGACGAGACCGAGCACCACGACCTTGTGCTTCGGCACGAAGCGCAGCGGCTCGAACGTGCCCGATCGTGCGTCGTCGAACTCCATGAAATAGCCGTCGACGTTCAGCTCGTTGAAGAGCGCTTCGGCCACGTGGTCGTAGCCGCCCGAGGCGACCCACGACGAGCGGAAGTTGCCGCGGCACATGTGCGTGCAGATGCGCATGCCCTCGGGCCGGCGCGCGAGCGCGCGGTTGATGTTGCGGATGTAGGTGACGTGCTGGTGCTCGCCGTCGCCGCCAATCTGATCGACGTACGCGCGCTGGCCGGGATCGTTCAGGTACGCCAGGCTCGTGTCGTCGAGCTGCAGGTAGGTACACCCGAGCTTGCCGAGCTCTTCGATCTGCCGCGCGTAGACGTCGGTGAGATCCACCCAGAACTGATCGAGATCCGGATACACCGCCGGGTCGATGGCCGCGCGTCCGCCGCGATAGTGCACCATGCTCGGCGATGGAATCGTCAGCTTCGGCGTGCGGCCGGTCACCGACTTCAGGAACGCGAAGTCGTCGGCGAAGATCGTCTTCTCGAACGTCAACTTGCCGGTCACGCGCGAGGCGGCAGGCGTGAACTCGATGTCGCCCTTCTCGTTGTGGAACTGCACCGTCAGGTTGTCCTGCACCTTCGTGATGCCGCCAATCTGGTAGATGAAGTCCATGTGCCACGACGCGCGGCGATACTCGCCGTCGGTGACGCCCTGGAGCCCGAGGCTCTCCTGCATCTTCACGACCTGCCGCACGCCCTCGTCCTCGATGCGCCGCTTCTCCTCGGCGGTGATGCGGCCAGCGGCAAAGTCCTCGCGCGCCTTCAGCACCTCGGGCGTGCGCAGCAGACTGCCGACGTGATCGGCGCGAAACGGCGGGGTCGTTCTCATGCTCATGAACTGCTCTCTCCTTGACGGACGTGCATCAATCGAAGACGACGGTCTTGTCGCCGTATCGAAGGATGCGATGGTCGACGTGCCACTTGACGGCGCGCGACAGGACGACGCGCTCGAGGTCGCGTCCCTTCTCCACGAGATCCGCGACGTGGTCGCGGTGCGAAATGCGCATCACGTCCTGCTCGATGATCGGCCCATCGTCGAGCGTGGCCGTGGCGTAGTG
>CAZVHY010000174.1:5844-7168 GCA_964627115.1 uncultured Solibacteraceae bacterium
GAATGTGGTGAAACGGCACGCCGTGAAATGCGGCCAGCTCGCGCGCATCGCCGTGATTGCTGATGACCGACGCGATCTCGCACGCCAGCTCACCCGCGCGATGGCGGAACAGCAGATCGGCCAGGCAGTGCAGATGACTCGAGACGAAGATCGAGACGCGCAGCGGCCGCTGCGACGACTCGAGCCGCCAGTCCATGTCGAGCGAGGCCGCGAGCGGCGTGAAGGCGGCGGTGAAGCGATCGAGATCGAATCCATCGAGCGCCCACTCCACACGCATGAAGAACAGCCCGGCCTCGGAATCCTGGTGCTGATCGGCGTGCAGGATGTTGGCGCCGTGCTCGAAGAGCAGCGTCGAGACACGTGCGACGAGGCCCGTGCGATCCGGGCAGATGATGAGGAGGACAGCGGAGGATGCAGTCATGAGATGAGCCGGACATTATGGACCGGCCCTACACCCCGGCAGTTCCAGCGCCCGCGTTCGCTCGACGATTGCATGCAATCTAACACGGTTCGGAAGTCTTCGAACTTCGAAGTTCGAACCCCAAACTTTTCCGAACTTCCGGCTTCTGTCTTCTACCTTCTGGCTGGTCATAGAATCTGCAGCATGAACGAGCCCAGGATGCGACGTCAGAAGCGCGGCAGTCCGTCGCCACAGATTCTCAGGGCCGTGTTGCGGCTGCGCGAAATGATCCTGACCGGCGCGTTGCCGGTCGGCCAGCGCGTCGCCGAATTGAAGGTGGTGGACGCGGTCGGGGTGTCGCGCACGCCGCTCCGGCTCGCGATGGAGAAACTCGAACACGAGGGCCTGCTCGCACGGCGGCCGGCCGGCGGGTTCACCGTGCGGGAGTTCACGATCCGCGACGTGCAGCAGGCCATCGAGCTGCGTGGCGCGCTCGAAGGCACGGCCTGCCGTTTTGCGGCCGAAGCGCGCGCGGAACGAGACGTGTCGCCCCTTCTGCGCATCGTGGCGGCACTCGACGATGTGCTGCGGGTGTCGGGACCAACGGTGGCGACGTTCACGCGCTACGTGGCGCTGAACGAGGAGTTCCACGACACCATCGTCGACCTGGCGGGCAATCCACTTCTCAAGCGGCTCGTGGACCAGGTGCGCGGCCTGCCGTTCGGCTCGCCGAGCGCGTTCGTCCAGACGCAGGCCACGTCACCCGAGTCGTTCCGCATCCTGCTCGTGGCGCAGGAACACCATCGCACCATCGCGCAGGCCATTGCCGACGGCGACGGCACACGCGCCGACGCCCTGGCGCGCGAACACGCCCACCTCGCGCTGCGCAACCTCGACGCCGCGGTTCGCGACATCGAGGCGTTC
>CAZVHY010000175.1:0-2772 GCA_964627115.1 uncultured Solibacteraceae bacterium
GGCTGGCTGGGCGGCTGTTCGAGCGTGCCGATCACTTCGTCGAGCAGGCGCTCGTGATCGGCCGGCGTCACGGTGCGGCGCAGGACCTTGGACGCAATCGAAAACGACAGGTCCACGGCCTCCTGCCGCAGTTGTGCGACCGCGCGGCCCGTTTCGCGCTGGATCTCGCGCTGGGCGCGCTCGACGATGAGCGTGGCCTCGGCGCTGGCCTGCTGCTTCATCTCTTCGCGGAACCGATCCGCGTCCGCGCGCGCACGCGACACGATGCCGTCGGCCTCGCGTCGTGCGTCGTTGAGCAGCTTCGCGCTGTCCTGCTGCACCCGTTCCAGTTCCTCGCGCGCCTTGCGGGCGTCCTCGAGCGCACCCTCGATGGTCTTCTGACGAGTCTCGAGCGCCAGCAGGAGCGGGCGCCAGGCGAACTTCGCCAGCAGGGCCACCAGGATCAGGAACGTGAGGATGGTCCAGACGAACAGGCCGGGATCCGGCTGTACGAGGGGATTGTCCAAAGTCGTGTCCTTTCGGAGCGATGGCGCGGCCCCGGTGGCCGCGCCCGATCCTGTGGGCGATGGTCTACCGCATCAGCACGATCAGCAGACAGAACACTTCCGCGATGATCGTCGCGCCTTCGAGCAGGAAGAGCGGGAGGTTCGTGGCGGCGGTGATCTGCGCGGCGGCGGCCGGCTGACGCGCGATCGCTTCGGCCGACGCGGCGGCCAGACGGCCGATGCCGAGTCCGGCACCCAGTACGGCGAGTCCGATGCCCAGCGCGGCGCCTGCGTACGCGTACGGTGCCAGATTGACTGCTTCACCCATGTTCCAGATCCTCCAATGACTTGCGTTGACGTTAGTGGTGTACGTGAATGGCCATGCCGATGAACACGGCCGACAGGAGCGTGAAGACGTATGCCTGGACGAGCACGACGATGATCTCGAGGCCCAGGACGCCAACCGAGACCGGCACCGAGAACAACACGCCGATGCCGATACCGGCCAGGGCCGACGAGAACATCTCCGCGAAGATGAACACGAACGACGTGATGGCCAGAATGGCGATGTGTCCGCCCGCCATGTTCGCCGCAAGACGCATGGTGAGGCCGAACGGCCGCACGAACATGCTGATGATTTCGATCGGGATCAGCACCGGATACACGAAGAGCGGCAGGCCCTTCGGAATCATGTTCGTCCAGTGGTGCACGAAGCCGTGCGCCCGCGATCCCGCGATGATGATGGCAAAGAACGTGACCACGGCCAGCGCGGCCGTCACGTTGTAGTTGGCCGTGGCCGTGGCGCCGCCGTGCAGCAGACCCTCGACGAACGAGTGCGGGGGCGCGTGCAGGACGTAGTGGTTGACGAGACCGAGCACCTCGAACACCGGCACCAGACCGATGGCGTTGGCGCTGAGGATGAACAGGAAGAGGGTGAGCAGGACCGGCGTCCAGGTCATCACCCACTTGGCGCCGACATTCGGCCGCACGATGGCATCGCGCACGTATTCGACGATGGCCTCGAGGGCGTTCATGGCGCCGCTCGGCGCGGCCACGCCCTTGCGCAGGTACGCGCGCACGAGCGTCGTGATGGTCACGAACAGCAGCGTGGCCACGACCCACAGCATGAACACGTGCTTGGTGACCGACAGGTCGATGCCGAAGATCGGCGGCAGGTGAATCAACGGGTGATCCAGGCCGCTGTTGGCGACGTGTCCGATGATCAGCTCGCCGGCGTTGAAACCCTCGGCGGCAGCGTCCGTGGCGGCCTGCAGTTCTGGAACCTGACCTTGCTCGTCCATGAGTGAGAATCGGCTGTCAGGACGCCCGCGGCGCGGTCAACCCGCGGAGCAGGAGCGCCTGCACGATGTAGAGCACGACGAAATACACGAAAAACGCCACGCCGAACGTGGGCAGGTCGATCCCGGGAACGCGGCTCACGCCCACCACATACAGCCCGAAGAAGAGCATCTTCAAGCCGAAGGCCGACATCATGACCCGCGTGACCTGCGCCGGATCCTGGCGTTGCGTCCGTTCGACGACGAGCCACGTGCCGGCCGCGGCCACCAGCGGCCCCAGCATGCCCAGCAGCAGTTCAGTGGTGCGATCGACAAGGGCGACAGCCACGAGCCAGCTGCCCACACACCCCGCCGCCATCCACATCACCTGTTTCATCGTCGCCACAACACTCTTGCCAGCTGGTAGAGCCCGACCACGACACCGAGCACCAGCCCCGTCACGACGAACGCCGGGGACGTCCCGTACCGCGTGTCGAGGGCGTATCCAATGCCCCCGAGCAGAACGATGGCGCCGATCAGGGCATAACTCGCCCCGATGGCCGGCCCCGCGCTGGTCATGTTGGCCTGCAGCGCCTTGACGGCGCGCGCCAGCGACGACGTGCGATCGGGTTCCGGCATGACGCGGCTCGCCACCGTCAAGCGAACCCATGATGTATAGCACATTGTGAATTAATTCACTAGGCATCCAGAGGGCTTGACAGCGTCTACGCGAGCCCCTTTTGCCGCAGGCTGGCCACGGCCACGAGCAGGACGCTGGCCGCCACGGGGACCACGGCCGAGCCGGCAAGCACCGCGCCGGTGCCGGGGCTGAAGACGTCGATGGCCGCCAGGCTCATCACGCCAAGGCCGACGCCAGCCGCCGTGCGCCAGCGCGCGGACAGGGCGGGCCAGCGGTCGAGCAGGCAGACCACGGCGGGGGTGGCCAGCAGGAGCAGCCAGGTCGAGGCGCGCGGCGAGAGCAGGGGGATGGCCAGCATCACCAGGGCGAC
>CAZVHY010000175.1:2872-4865 GCA_964627115.1 uncultured Solibacteraceae bacterium
GGCCGCTGGTTCGCCTGCAGCACGCGCTTGCGGAGGCGGATGTGTTTCGGTGTCACTTCCACCAGTTCATCGTCGTTGATGAATTCGATGGCCTGCTCGAGGCTCATCAGGCGCGGCGGAATCAGGCGCAAGGCTTCGTCGGCGCTCGAGGCCCGCATGTTGGTCTGCTTCTTCTCGCGGCAGATGTTGACGTCCATGTCGCTCGGACGCGAGTTCTCGCCAACGATCATGCCTTCGTAGACGGCCATGGCGGGCTCGACGAACATCTCGCCGCGATCCTGCAGATTCGCGATGGCATAGGCCGTCACCGGGCCGGATCGGTCGGAGATCAGGGCGCCGGACGGGCGCGCGGCAATCGGACCGTGCCACGGCTCCCAGCCGGCGAACAGGTGGTTCATGATGCCGGTGCCGCGCGTCTCGGTGAGGAACTTCGAGCGGAAGCCGATCAGGCCGCGCGCCGGGATGCGGAACTCGAGCCGCACGCGGCCGCCGCCGTTGTTCACCATCTTGGTCATGATGCCCTTGCGGATGCCCGTTTCGGCGATGACCATGCCCTGGAAGTCCTCGGCGACGTCGACGATGAGTTCCTCGACCGGCTCGGACAACACGCCGTTGATGTCCTTCGTGACGATCTCGGGCCGCGACACCTGCAGTTCGTACCCTTCGCGGCGCATCATCTCGATCAGGATCGACAGCTGCAATTCACCGCGGCCGACGACCTTCATCTGCTCCGGCGTGTCGGTCGGCTCCACACGAATCGAGACGTTGCCGAGCAGTTCCTTGTCGAGCCGGTCCTTCACCTGACGTGAGGTGACGTATTTGCCGTCCTTGCCGGCAAAGGGCGAGGTGTTGATGCCGAAGATCATCGACACGGTTGGTTCGTCGACCGCGATCGTCGCGATGGCCGTGGGATTCTCGGCATCAGCGATCGTCTCGCCGATCATGATGTCCTCGATGCCGGCCAGGCAGATGACGTCGCCGGCGGCCGCCTCGTTCACGTCCACGCGCTTCAGGCCGTCGAACATGAACAGTTTGGTGACGACCGTCTTCTGGACGGTGCCGTCGAGTTTGCACACCGAAATCGGGTCGGTCACCCGCACGCGCCCGTTGAAGATGCGGCCGATCGCGAGCCGGCCCAGGTAGTCGCTGGCGTCGAGGTTGGCCACCAGCGCCTGCAGCGGTGCGGTGGGCGATCCGTGCGGCGGCGGAATCTTCGTGATGACGGCTTCGAACAGTGGCCGCAGGTCCTGGCCGGGCACCGCCATGTCGGTCGTCGCCGTACCGTCGCGCGCCACCGCGTAGAGCACCGGGAACTCGAGCTGATCTTCGGTCGCGTCGAGGTCGATGAACAGGTCGTACACCTCGTTCAACACCTCCTGCACGCGCGCGTCGGCGCGGTCGATCTTGTTGATGACGACAATCGGCGTCAGCCGCCGCTCGAGCGCCTTGCGCAGCACGAAGCGCGTCTGCGGCAGCGGGCCCTCCGACGCGTCGACGAGCAGCATCACGCCGTCGACCATCGACAGCGTCCGCTCCACTTCGCCGCCGAAGTCGGCGTGGCCCGGCGTGTCGACGATGTTGATCAGGTGGTCGGCGTAGTGGACGGCCGTGTTCTTCGCGAGGATGGTGATGCCGCGCTCGCGCTCGAGGTCGTTCGAGTCCATGACGCGCTCGGCCACGCGTTCGTTCGCGCGGAAGATGCCGCTCTGGTGCAGCATGGCGTCGACCAGCGTGGTCTTGCCGTGGTCGACGTGGGCGATGATCGCGATGTTGCGGCGGAGCGGGTTGGCAACCTCAGACGAGGCGGGCAGCGAACGGGACATCTCCTCAGTATAAGGGACAGATGTATCTCAGGGGCGACGGGGATGCGTTCTCGGGTGCAACAGGTGCGACGGGCGACTGGTGGGCCCGGTGCGTCCTCGGGCCGACGACTTCGGGCGAAATGGAGCCGCCGGGCTTCCGAAAACGGAGCCCCGGGTCTTCAGACCCGGGG
>CAZVHY010000175.1:4965-7117 GCA_964627115.1 uncultured Solibacteraceae bacterium
GCCACGACGTTGGTCAGGTACGCGCGGTCGCCGCCCGCAATCTCCGTCGTGATGTACCCGTCGTAGCCAATCTCGTGCAGCGACTTGCGCACCTCCGGCCAGTCGACCGCGCCGTCGCCGAGGTTCTCCCAGCTGTAGGTGCTCTTCTCGATCTTGAAATCCTTCACGTGGACGCGGCAGATGCGCGAACCGAGCGTGCGGATCCAGTCCTGCGGGAAGCCGTAGAACATGACGTTGCCGACGTCGAAGTAGGCCTGGAGGTACTTCGAGCCGAAGCTGTCGACGTACGCGTTCATCTCGAGCGGGCTCAGCAGGAACTTGTTCCACACTTCTTCGACGGCAATGATCACGCCGGCTTTCTCGGCCGCGGGCAGCAGGCGATCGCGGATGACGCGTGTCGATCGTGTCCACGCATCCTGATACCGCGTCGCGGGATTGACGACGGCCGGCACGAGCAGCACGGCGCCGGCGTTCCAGAGCGTCGCGTTGCGGATGGAGGTGAGCATGCTCTGCACGCTGCGGTCGACCACCGCCGGGTCGTCGGACGACAGCGGTGAGCGCCAGTGCTCGGCGTTCATCACGCAGTGAATGGGGAAGCCCGTCTCCTGCGAGGCCTTCGCGATCGTCTCGGCTTCGGCGTTGTCTTCGATCGTCTGCATCTCGACGGCGGCAAAGCCCACCTCCTTCGCCAGCGCGAATCGATCGCGATAAGACAGGTCGCGCGGCAGCATCGAGATGAGCACCGCCTTCTTCGGCGAGCCGCCGGGTGTCTGGGCGTGAATCGCGCGTGACGAGCCGGAAACGGTGGCAACGGCAGCCGCGGCCGATGCCACGCCTGCCTGCTTCAGAAACCTGCGGCGGGACGAGGGTGTGGTCATAAGGAACCTCGGGATGTCGCGAGGATTATCGCTGAAATGCCGTATGATGCGGACCATTCGTTTCGAACATAGCGGCGCCGGCCTCGCCTGCGCAGGTCCGCCCGTGGCTGGGACACCATGACGACACCCGCAAACGCTTCCAACGGCAAGGGCATCGAACGACGTGACTTCATCAAGACCACCGGCGTTGCCGCAGGGGCTCTGGTGGCCGGCTTTCCCGCCATCATCTCGGCGCAATCGGTCACCAACGCGCTGAAGGTCGGTCTGGTCGGCTGCGGCGGCCGGGGCACGGGCGCCGCCGCGCAGGCGCTCACGGCCGATCCCAACGCGGTGCTCACGCAGATGGGCGAGATCGACCCCGGCATCGTCGAGCGCTCGATGGCGCAGTTGAAGGGCAGCAGCCGCTTCGGTGACCGCATTCAGGTCGAGACGCCGCCCGTCGGCCTGGAGGCGTACGAGAAGGTCATCAACAGCGACGTGGACGTCGTACTGCTCGCCACGCCGCCGGGATTCCGGCCGCCGCACGTGACGGCCGCCGTGGCCGCCGGCAAGCACATCTTCTGCGAGAAGCCGGCTGGCGTCGATTCACCGGGCGCGCGCGAGATCCTCGCGGCCCAGGTGGTGGCGAAGCAGAAGGGCCTGGCGTTCGTGGCCGGATTCTGCTGGCGCTACAACAACATGATCGTGGAGGCCATCAAGCGGGTCCACGATGGCGCCATCGGCCGTCTGGTGGCGCACTACTCGACGTACTACACGAACCCGGTGAAGCCGATGCCCCTCGAGTCGACGCGGCCGGCCGGCATCAGCGACATCGAGTGGCAGGTGCGCAACTGGTTCAACTTCACGTGGCTCTCGGGCGACAGCCTCGTGGAACAGGCCGTCCACAACGCGGACAAGATCATGTGGATCATGAAGGACACGCCGCCGTTGAGCGCCGTGGCCACCGGCGGCCGGGCCGTACCGGCCAATGGCGGCAATATCTACGATCACTTCTCGGTGAACTACCTGTTCGCGAACGGCTACCGCGCCTTCCTCTCGAATCGCCAGGCCACCGGCTGCTACAACGGCACGCACGACTTCGTCATGGGCACCAACGGCACCCTGATCCTCGGCCAGGGCAACGCACGCATCGAGCGCACGGACGGCCGCATCAAGTGGGAGTTCAAGGGCGAGGAATACGACATGTACCAGCGGGAACACGACGAGCTTTTTGCGTCGATCCGCCGCGGCCGGCCGAAGAACGACGATCTCCATCTCGTCACGAGCACGCTGCT
>CAZVHY010000176.1:0-1464 GCA_964627115.1 uncultured Solibacteraceae bacterium
GAGCAGCGTGTCGTGTTCGTCGGGTGCCCAGAGGTCGGCCACCATCATGCGTCCGCTATAGCCCGTGCCTCCGCACGACGGACAACCCGCGCCGGCGTAGAACGTGAAGCCCTTCGGAACGGTGCCGAAGAAGTCGGTCGCTTCCGGCGGCGCGGCCACGTCACGCCGGCACGCCTTGCAGATGCGGCGGACGAGGCGCTGCGAGAGCACACCGATGAGCGAGGAACCGATCAGCGACGCGTCGACCTTCAGATCGAGCAATCTCGGCAGCGCGGCAATCGCGCTGTTGGTGTGCAGCGTGCCGAGCAGCAGGTGTCCGGTCTGTGCCGCGCGGAACGCCATCTCCGCGGTTTCCTCGTCGCGAATCTCGCCAACCATGATCACTTCGGGATCGTGCCGCAGGAACGCCCGGAGGTACGTGGCGAACGTGTTGCCGATGGTTTCGTTCACCTCGGACTGACTGAGTTGCTCGTAGACGTACTCGACCGGATCCTCTGCCGTCAGGATGCGGATCTCGGGACGATGCAGACGCATCAGGCAGGAGTAGAGCGTGGTGCTCTTGCCCGAGCCCGTCGGACCGGTGACGAGGAAGATGCCGCTGGTGCGGCCGAGCAGCGTTTCCAGGCGCTGGCGGGCCTCGACGGTGAGGTCGAGCTCGTCGAGCGACTTCGGCGCGCGCGATCGATCGAGGATGCGGATGACGACACTCTCGCCGGCGTAACTGGGAATACACGAGACGCGCAGATCGATGCTGGCCGTCCGGCCGTCGCGATCGACGTCGAAGCGGAAGCTGCCGTCCTGCGGCCGGCGCCGCTCGGCAATGTCGAGCTTGCTCAGGATCTTGATGCGCGAGATGACTTCGCGGCCGGCCTTGTCGACCTGTCCCTTCAGCGGTCCGAGGTCGAGCGGCCGCAGCAGGCCGTCGACACGACAGCGGATGTGGAGACCGTCGGGCAGCATCTCGATGTGCAGGTCGCTCGTGCCGCGCGACAACGCGCGGCTGAGGATGGCCTGAAAGAGCTCGTCGCCGCGCGACGACAACGCCGCGTCGCGATCGGACGCCATCGGCGTCAACGCGGGCGCCTGGGGCGCGCCGGTCAGCTCAGCAGCGGCGCGTCCGGTGGGCGGTTCGTCATACAGCCGGGCCCACGCGCGCTGGATGCCGCGACTCGACGCGGTCACGACGTTGATCTGCAGCGACGTCATCCGCCGGAGGTCCTCGATGATCGCGCGCGCCGTCGGGTCGTCCATGGCAACCGTCAACGTGCCGCCCACGCGCGCTACCGGCACGATCGCGTGGCGGCGTGCGTAGATCTTGTTGATCGACTTTGCGAGGTCGCGGTTCGGGATCGTCTTCTCGAGGTCGACGTACGGGATGCCGAGCTGTGTGGCGAGCGCCTGCTTGATGCGCTCGTCGGTGACGTAGGCGAGCTTCAGCAGCACGCGGCCGAGCGGCAACTGGAG
>CAZVHY010000176.1:1564-7098 GCA_964627115.1 uncultured Solibacteraceae bacterium
CGCCGATCGCCCGGCGCGAGTCTCGCGGCGGTGCTCACGCTCGCCCTCGGCATTGCCGCCACCACGACTGTCTTCGCCATCGTCTATGGCGCGCTGCTGCGGCCGATTGCCGGGGCGAACCTCGCGGGCGCGTTTGCGTTCTCGCAGATGGATCTGCGCGGGGCAAACATCCCGGTTCACGAACCGACGTTCCGTATGCTCGAGGCGACGCCGCCGGCTGGCGTGCATGCGATTGGCGCGGTCAGCGACAGCTGGCTGCTGACGCTCGCACGTATGCCGGGACGCGCCGATGAACTCGCCATTCAGGGCCTGTCGGGCACGGCCGTCCACCTGCTCGACCTGCAGCCCTCGGCTGGACGATGGTTTGGACCTGACGACGATCGCGCGAGCGGCGCCGAGTCCGTCGTCGTGTTGAGCTACAGCGTGGCAGAGTCCTGGTTCGGAAGTGCTACGCGCGCGGTCGGCCAGACGCTGCGACTTGGCGATGCGAACGTCCGTGTCATCGGTGTGGCAGCGGACGCGTTTCCCGGCATCGGTGGGCCGATGATGGCCACCGACGCGTGGGTGCCGCTGGCGCAATTGCCCCCGGCACTGTCGCCCTTTGCGCGGACCTTCGTGATCGAGCGGCGCCGCTTTCCAGTGACGCCACTCGTGCGCCTGGACGCTGACGCCGATCCCGCGACGGTGGCGCAGTTGTTCGCCGAACGTGCGACCGAAGACGCACCGCCCGCAGGCAGCCGCGCCACGCTGTCGCCCATGTCGACCACGCCGTTGTCGAACGCCACCACGGGTCGCGCCGCCACGCTGATGCTGGTCCTGTCGGTGTTCGCGCTCATGGCGGCATGCGCGAATCTCGCGAACATGGTGTTCTCGCGGCAGGTGGCGCGTGCCGCCGAGATGGCCGTGCGCGTGTCGCTCGGCGCCTCGCGTATCGCACTCGTGCGCCGCGCAGTGGTCGAAGCCGTGACCGTTGCCGTGCTGGCCGTCGGGCCGGCGTTCGTGATGACGATGGCGGCCGTCTGGTGGTGTGAGGCGACGCTCGCGGCCAGCGCGGCCGGTACGGCCGGACGCGCGTGGGCGATGACGTTTCCGATTGATGCCGTGGTGTTCGCCTACGGCGCCGGCGCCGGGCTGGCGGCGGCACTGCTCGTGAGCGTGTTGACGGCGCTGCACGCCATCAGGCTCGATCCGCTCGGTGCGCTTGCCGGTGGCGCGGCGACGACGATGGGGACGACCGTGGCGGGGCGCCGCACGCGCACGGCGCTGGTGGCCGTGCAGGTGACGTCTGCCGTTGTGCTGCTGATGGGCACGGGCGTGGTCTTCGAGCGCGCGCGGGCTGCCACCGATGCGGGACTGACGGTCGCCTACGACACCGATCGCCTCACGGTCGGCCGCCTCGACATGCGGATTGACGACGTCAACGACACACGCGGCCGCGATCTGTTCGAGCGCGTGCGGACGGCCGCGTCCCGTCTGCCTGGTGTCGAACGTGTGGCCCTCATCGATACGCTGCCCGGCGCCGTCGCGCCTGGCGACCGCCGGCGTGGCCTGCTGACCGCCGATCTGCTCTCGCGATTTCCCAATGGCCGGCAACGTGCGGCCGAAGCGGACATCGTGCGCGCCACGCCTCGCGCGCTCGAGACGCTTGGACTTCGACTGATCCGCGGCCGCGACGTGATGGCGTCCGATGGCGATGGCGCTCCGCTCGTCGCCGTGATCAGTGAGAGTGCGGCCGACGCGCTCTGGCCGGGTGTGGATGCGCTCGGTCGCGTCGTGCGCCTTGGCGGCGACCCGCGTGATGTCACCGCCGTCGGCATCGTCGAGGACGCCGTGCGCGGACGCTGGAACAGCCGCGTCGAGGCGACGAACGAGAACGTGCCCAGCGTCAGGCCGTCGAACGCCGCCATTGTCCCGTTCGCGCAGCACTACACGCCACAGGCGTGGGTGGCCGTGCGATCGTCGGCGCCAGCGGCGCAGGTGGCGCCATTGCGCGCGGCTGTCGCTGACGTCGACCCGTCACTCCCGCTGCAGCGCGTGGGGCCCGCGGCGCATCTGTTCGATTGGCTCGGTCCCACGCGCGCGGTCGTCGCGCTTGTCGTGGCGCTGGGCATGGTGGCGGTCGGACTGACGGTGCTCGGCGTCTTCGGTGTCGTGTCGTTCTTCGTCAGCCTGCGCACGCGCGAGTTTGGACTGCGGCTCGCGCTCGGTGCGACACCAGGGGGTGTGCGGAAGATGGTGGTCGACTACGCCGTGCACATCATGCTCGTCGGCCTGCTGCCCGGCGTGTTCGTCGCCGCCATCGGCTCACGCCTGCTCGAATCGCGCATCGTCCGCCTGATGCCGAACGACATCGCGACATGGGTCGTGGTGCCGATCGGGATTCTCTGCCTCGGTATCGTGGCCGCGCTCGTTCCCGCATGGCGCGCCTCGCGGATCGATCCGCAGGTGGCGCTGCGGGATCTGTAGACACGCGCGCCTTCGTCACGCGGAACCAATTTCCGCGCGCGGTGTCTGACTGGCGATGGGGGAGCCCATGAAACAGTCGGTGGTCGTCGCTGTGACCTGCATCACCGCGATGCTCGTGTCGTCGTCCGGTGATCTGGCGGCACGAAGCACGCAGAGCGCACGTGAACGCGAACTGCTGTCGCAGCTGGCGGATCGTGAGACGGCTTTTGCCGCCAGTCTCGGTCTCGCGGCGCTGTACCGGACCGAGCGGCGGACGAGCGAGGCCGTGCGCATGCTCGACGGCGCGCGCGAGATTCTCTGGGCGGAACAGCGGATGCCAGAGAGCGGCCATCCGATGCCACGGCCCGATCCACGGGTACCGGTGCGCGTCGGTGGCGATGTCCCTGAGCCTCGGCGCATCAGCAGCGTCGAACCGGTGTATCCGGCGTCCGCGCGAAACGGCGAGGCCGGAGTGGTGGTGGTCGAGTTCATCATCGATGCGGCGGGCAACGTCGAGCGCGCGCGCGTGCTGCGCTCGTCGCCGCTCTTCGACGCCGCCGCACTGGAGGCGGTCAGACAGTGGCGCTACGAGCCGACGTTGCTTGGAGGCGTGGCTGTACCGGTGCTGACGACAGCCGTCCTCGGATTCTGGCCGTAGAACCTGCCGGACGCCCTGCGGGCGCGGTGCGGCGGGCATGAAGCCCGCCGCCTACGACTGAGATTCGTCCTGCTCCAGCCGTTTGCCCATGCTGACGACGTCGTCCTGCACGTATCCAATCGAGCGATAGAAGTCGAGCGCCTGGATGTTGCTCGTTCGAATCTGGAGGTTGATCTTCGGGCAGCCTCGCGCGCGAAGACGACGCTCGGCCTCTTCCATGATCTGCCGGCCAAGACCGGAGCGCTGATGGTCGGGCGCGACGGCCAGATAGTTGATCCAGCCGCGATGCCCCTCATAGCCCGCCATCGCGGTGGCCACGACGTCGTTGTCGAGCACGCCCACAAGGAACAGATCGGGGTCCACCTCGCGCTTGCGCGCGATGTCCTTGTGCGGATCGTTCCACGGCCGCGTCAGCCCGCACGCCTGCCACAGCGCCACGACGGCTGACTCGTCATCGGGATGAAAGGGGCGGACGTGCATGAGGACGCGCAGGTTAGCACGAGCGATACGTCATGTTCGATGACGGTGTGTCTTCGCGGCAGCGCGCCCGCGTGCTACGCTGAGATCGAGCCGCATCGCACGTCGTGTCTGAGCTCCCCACCTGAAGTGCCCCTCCCCGACGGCTCGTAGAAACACCGATGCGCGGTGCTGGTCATCGCCCCCTTGCGGGCGCGTGTCCACGCCCGGGCATCACTTCGGGAGCTGACTTCATGACGCTCGAGTTCGCCGGCACGATGTTGTGCTCAGCCGGTGTGAGCTATTTCCACATTTATCCCAACGGCGACGTGTACCGGTGCCTGGCCGACTACAACGCGCGTCGCGAGCCGATGTTCAACCTGAAGCGCGACGGCTGGAAGGGTGGGGCGGAACCGACCGTGTGCGATCACGAACGCTGCTACAACGCGTGCGATCTGGATTGGACGACGAAGTGGCAGATCGACAATCGCGGGCGTCTGGAAACGACGTTCGAGGGGCAGCGCAAGGATAGAGAGCGCGACGTCTCGCGGTTCCTGTGTTCGCAGCACCTGGAGGCGCCCGAGCGCCGGATGGCGTACTTTATCTGGTCGCCGACGCTGGCGTGCAACTACACCTGTGCGTACTGCGGCTGCGCGGCCGGCGCGAAGCAGATCAAGACGGACTTTCTCTCGTCGGATCCCGAGCTGACCGTCGACGAGTGGATCGACATCTGGAGCGACATCCTCGAACGCTTCGATTACGGCATCCTCAGCGTCACGGGCGGCGAGCCGTTGCTCAGTGCGGCGACGGTTCCCGTGCTCAACACCGTCACGCAGAAGTTCGCCTGCTACATCACCTCCAACATCAGCCGCAATGTCATGGAACTCACCCGCGGCCGCATCCACCCGGGCGCACCGCGCGAGGTGGACGGCTTTGGCCACGTGCCCGTCGGGCTCTCCGGGATCAACTGCAGCCTGCATCCCACGTCGAAGGGCTTCAACTGGGAGCTCTTCAAAGGCTCGATCCTCCTGCTGCGGAATGCGGGCTTCCAGGTGTCGGTCAACTACGTGGGCTATCCGATTCAGCTCTACCTGGCGCCCGAGTACAAGGCGTGGTGCGAGCAGCACGGGATCGAATTCACCCTGTCGTCGTGGCAGGGGGTGGACAACGATGGCACCATCGCGCGCTACTCACAGCCCGAGCGGACCTTCTTCGAAGAGATTGCGCCGTCGCATCGCAAGAAGGCGAACGAACTGGTGTTCATGGACTGCCGCTACGAGGTGACGTTCGACAACCCGGTCGCGCGCGTGCTCATGGCGGACGTCGTGACACTGACAGGACGCATCTGCAACCTGTCTCCCTCCGTGTGGCAGATTGGCCGTGGACCCGGACGGTGGATCGTCGCTGGCTACCTTACGCGCGTGGGACAGCGCAGGCCGTGGGTGCGTGAGCTGCGCACGAGCCCTGCGGACGCCAGCGTGTCCCAGAACGGCGAACTGGAATTCGCGCTGCCCATCGACACGCGCGGTCTGGCGCCAGGCACCTACGACGTGTGGATCGACATGCTCATGAATGGCCGGCACTGGATGGCGTTTCATGGTGCGGTGCCGGTTGCGGCGACACTTCGCGTCGAGGCGTTCAGTCACGAAATCGAGCTGGACGCCGACGAGGTGACCTTGGCGCATGGCGGCACGGCGGAACTGAGCGGCACGTTGCGGAACGCCTGCCGCAAGCCGTGGCCCGGGGCGGTCGGCGGTGAGCCGCTGAAACTCGGCGCGCGCCTGTTCCGCGGAGGCGTCGAGGGCGAGGCCGTGCGGGAATTCCGCACGCGCCTCGAGGATCTGCCGGCAGCCGGCGAAGACGAGGTCGCGTTCCGGCTGGTGCTCGACCCGGGAGACCTGCAGCGCGGCGACTACGAGCTCAGCATCGACGTCGTGAAGGAGCAGCAGTTCTGGCTGGAAGAGAAGGGCGCGAG
>CAZVHY010000177.1:0-1415 GCA_964627115.1 uncultured Solibacteraceae bacterium
CCGGCCGACGCCGCGCGCACCGCGGCCGGATCGCCCATCAGCGCGAGCGCCGCCACGATGATCGTCCACGCGCCGGCAATCGCCGTCCCGAAAATTACGACCCATCGCACCACCGACAACGCCGCCAGTGCGCCGACGACGCAGACGATGACGAGCAGCCAGGTGGGCGGATCGCCACCGATGAATCGCCAGATCAGGTTCAGGGCCAGCGCCGAGAGCCCGGCGCCCACGAGCCCGACGCCCATGAAGTACGCGGCCACCATCAGCACGGCACCCAGCACGCCGCCGGCCAGCGCGGCCACGACGAGCGCCCACATGTTCGCGGTACCCATGATCGACGTCGCCATGAACGCGCCGAAGAGGAAGCCGTAGAGGCCGAGGACGAAACGGAACAGCCGATACCCGGCGAAACAGGCCAGCAGGCCGCCGACGGCCAGCAGGACGGCCGTACCGGTGGCATACGACGCAGGAAGCATCCGCGCAATTATAGAAGCAACTTCCCGGTAAACTTGCGGGCGATGTCGCTTCCGTCCCCGCAGCCTGCGCGCGCGCGTCGCGTGGCGCTCTCGCTGCTGCTGCTTGCCGCCGGCCTCGGCCTGCTGTGGTGGACGGTCGAGCGCCTCGATCTCACACCGGCCGACATCAGCAGCGGCTTCTCGAACATCGGCGTCTGGTTTGCGGCCATCCTCGCACTCTCACTGGCCCGCTTCGTCCTCCGGGCGCGCGCGTGGATTGCGCTGACGGGCCTGCCGCTGCCGGTCGGGCCGGCCGTGGCCGCGACGATCAGCGGCGATGCGCTCGGCAACGTCACGCCACTCGGTCTCGTCGCAAGCGAACCAGCCAAGGCGCTGTACCTCAGGCGCTACGCACGTCCCGAGCACACGCTGGCCGCGCTCATTGCGGAGAACTTCTTCTACAGCGTCTCGGTGGCGCTCTACGTCATCATCGCGTCGGCCGCGATGTTCGTGTTCTTCGATCTGCCGGCTGTGTGGCGGCTGGCCGGCCAGATCGCGCTCGCCGGCATGGCCGCGGTGCTCGGCGGTGCGGCATGGCTGGCCTGGCAACAGCCGGCACTCGCGAGCCGCGTGGTGGCGCGCATGCCTGGCGCGCGTCTTCGCAGCCTGGCCACGCGCGTGCAGGAGTTCGAACAACGCACCTACGGCGCCGCGGCGGCCGGCGCGCCGATGGGCGCGGTCGCCGTCTGCGAGATCGGCTTCCACCTGCTCAGCCTGGTCGAGTGCTGGCTCACCTACTGGCTGCTGACCGGCGACACGTCCATCGCGCCCGCGCTCGTCTTCGACGGCTTCAACCGCATCGTCAACGTGGTGGCGCGCCCGGTGCCGCTGCGAGTCGGCGTCGAGGAAGGCGGCACGGCCCTGCTGGCGGGCGCCATCGGCCACCTGCCGCACGACGGC
>CAZVHY010000177.1:1515-5537 GCA_964627115.1 uncultured Solibacteraceae bacterium
CGCCCCGCGTCGAGGCCACGAACGTCCGGCTCGTCGAGCCGAGCGGAGCCACGGTGCTCGTGAACCCGACCGTGGCCGGCTCGCCGCCCGTCCTGATGAGCGCTGGCGCCACGATACGCACGGTGATCGCCGCGGTCCCGGTGAGTGCGCCGAACGCGTCGGTAACCGTCACGCAATACGTTCCGGACTCCAGATACCCGTGCAGGGCGGCGGTCATCCGCGGCACCGTGTCGTTCTGGTATCGCACCTCGCACTCGGTGCCGTTCCAGGCTCTCAGTTCCAGCCGCAGCGTCGGCGACAACGACCGCAGTGGCGAGCCGGCTACGGCCCCGGCCAGCATCACCTGCACCGTCGACTGCTGGCTGAGCGAGAACAGATACGTGGCCGTGCCGCCGGGATCGAGCGGGCCCGAGTACACCTCGATCGACTGGAGCACCGGATCGGGCGTGGGCGCCGTGGGATCGGACGAGCACGCCGCGGACGCGACGGCCAGCATCGGCACGAGCACGAGGGCCGCAGCCCTCGCGAGGAACGGGGAACGCAGGGGAAGCGTCGAAGTGTCCATCATAAGAAGATCGATCCGACCGGTTCAGACGGCCTACATCTCGCGGCGGCCTTCCATGGCCTTGGAGATGGTGAACTCGTCGGTGTACTCGAGGTCGCTGCCGACCGGCACACCCATGGCAATGCGCGTCACGCGCGCACCGATCGGCTTGAGCAGCCGTGCGAGATAGAGCGCGGTGGCTTCGCCTTCCACGTTGGGGTTGGTGGCGAGGATGACCTCGTCGACCCCACCGGCCGCCACGCGTGTGAGCAGGTCCTTGATCTTGAGATCGTCGGGCCCGACGCCCTGCAGCGGCGCGATGGCGCCGCCGAGCACGTGATATCGCCCGCGGAAGCCGCGCGTGCGCTCGACGGCCGCCACGTTCTCCGGCTGCTCGACGACGCACACCAGGCGCGCGTCACGGTCGGGCGATGTGCAGTAGCCGCACGGATCGACGTCGGTGATCATGCCGCACGTCGAGCAGTAGGTGATCTTCTCCTTGACGGACACGATGGCCGACACCAGCGCGTCGATGTCTTCGCGCGGCGTCCGGAGCAGATGGTGCGCCAGCCGCTGGGCGCTCTTGGCGCCGATCCCGGGCAGCCGCTGCAGCGCCGCCACCAGATCGGCCAGCGGATCGAAGCGGGTCATCTCAGGAAAGGCCGGGGATCTTCATGCCGCCCATCATGCCCTGCATCTGATTGGCCAGCGCGTCGTCGACCTTGCGGTGCGCGTCGTTGACGGCCGCGAGAATCAGATCCTGCAGCATCTCCACGTCGTCCTTCGACACGACCTCGGGATCGAGCGTGATGCGGAGCAGTTGCTTGTGTCCGTTGATGGCCACGGTGACCATGCCGCCGCCGGCCGTCGCCTCGACCGTCATGTCGCCCATCTGGCGCTGCAGCCGCTCCTGCATCTGCTGCGCCTGCTGCATCATCTTCTGAATGTTCATAGCTCCTCGATATCTTCTATCTGGCCGCCGAAGACGTCCAGCACGGCCTGCACGGCCGGTTCGGCCTTCGCGCGGGCCTCGAGATCGGCGCGCCTCGGATCCACTTTCGGCTGCGCGTCGACGGCCACGGGTGGCAGTTCGTGCGCCACGACCGACAGACGGCGGCCGATGACCTGCTGCGCCAGCTGTTCGATCCAGGCGCGCTTGCCCTCGAGCTGCGTCTTCAGGTGCCGGTGAACCGCGGCGAACGTGAAGACAACGGCATCGCCCTCGACCGCGACACTCTGCGCCTGCACCACGACCATGCCGTGGAACATCTTGTTCTGTTCGCGGATGGCGGCCGACAGTGCCGCCTTCGGATCGGCGGGCGGTGTGACGGGAGGCGCCGTGGGACGTTCGCGCGCGGCGGCGTTGGCGTTGGCCACCGCAGACGACGCCGCGGCACTCGCGCGCGCTGACGGCGCAGACGACGGACGCGCGGGTGGTGACGCGGACGACCGTGCGGGCGCCGACGGCGGCGGCGTCGGTCGTGAGGGTGCCGGGCGTGGCATCGCGGGCGTGGGCTGACGCGGCGCGGCGCCCGCAAGCCCTCCCTGCTCGAGCCGCGCAATCAGATCCGCGAGTGGGGTGAGCTGCCGCAGGTGAATCCACTTCACGAGCGTCATCTCGAACGTGTGGCGCGGCTGCGACGACTGCCGGATGTCCCACTCGGCGCGCGACAGCAGATCGAAGGCGCGCATCAGATCCTCGCGCGAGTAGCGGCGCGTAAGCGGCTCGAGGTGCGCGCGCTCGCCTTCGGATGCGATCTCCGGATCCGCATACCGTGTCGGATCGATCTGCAGCACCATCAGGTCGCGCACGAGCCGCGCCAGTTCGCGGCACACGAGCCGCAGATCGACGCCACTGTCGACGACACGCGCGGCCAGGTCGAACACGCCGGGCACCGACTCGGCTGCCACCGTCTCCACGATTTCGAACTGGAGATCGCGCCCCACCAGTCCGAGCACCGTGCTCACGTCGTCGGCCGTGACGTTCTCGGTGGTGAACGACAGCACCTGATCGAGCGCCGACAGGGCGTCGCGCATGCTGCCCTCGGCGTGCCGCGCGACGAGCGCCAGCGCCGCGTCGTCGATCGTGATGCCCTCGTCGGTCATCACGGTGCGCAGCTTCTCGCGAATCGCGTTGAACGGCAGCGCGCGAAGCTCGAAGACCTGCGACCGCGACTGGATGGTGACCGGCACGTTCTGCGGGTCGGTCGTCGCCATCATGAACTTCACGTAGGGCGGCGGCTCTTCGACCGACTTCAGCAGCGCGTCGAACGCGTTCTTCGACAGACGATGGACTTCGTCGATGATGAAGATCTTGAAGCGATCCCGCATGGGCGAGATCGACAGCGGCTCGACGATGACCTCGCGGACGTCGTCGACGCTCGTGTGCGTGGCCGCGTCGATCTCGAGGACGTCCATGTCGCGGCCCTCGGCGATTTCCCGGCAGGCGTCGCACGCGTTGCACGGCGTGGACGTGGGCCCCTGCTCGCAGTTCAGCGCCTTGGCGAGCAGCCGCGCCGTGGTCGTCTTGCCGACGCCGCGCGGTCCCGCGAAGATGAACGACTGCGCGATGCGGCCCGACGCGAGCGCGTTACGGAGCGTGTCGACGACGCCGCGCTGGCCGATGACGTCATCGAACTTCGTCGGGCGCCATTTACGGGCCAGCGGCTGGTGGTTGGTCGACATGGGCGGCGGAGGCGTCGGGTGGTCTGTCGCACGCCCGACCGCGGCCCGGATGACCTGCGGCACAGTGCAGGGTCGACTGAGCGCTGCTGCCTTCCGGCCCTGACGCGGTTCGTCGTCTGAACTTGCACAGGGTCCGAACCGCGGTCCGGCGTGCGAACGAACAGTGTAGCAGGCGGGTGCGGCTACCGACTACCGACTACCGGCCACCGACGACCGGCTACCGGGACGACGCGGGGCGCCGGCCGGCTGCTAGCGCGCGCGACTGCGGTGGAGGGCGATCGGCTCCTCGACCATCGGCGGGTCGATGCCGAGGGCCGTTGCCAGGTCGGTCAGGTGCTCCTGCTCCTGCCGCAGGATCTCGCGGATGTCCTCGGCGATGGCGTACTCCTGCAGATCCTCGCACTGGCGCACGCGCTGACGATAGAAACGAATCGTCTCGAGCTCGTTGTCCAGGTCGGCGCGAAGAATCTGCTCGGCGTCGACCGGCGCTTCGACGGGGTGCGGCTCGCGAATCGGCGTGCCCCCCAGGTAGTCGATGTGCTTCGCGATCGTCAGCGCGTGTTGCAGCTCCTCGAGCGCATGCGTCTCGAGTTCTCTCGCGATCGTCATATAGGCGGCGCCTTTGAGCACCTGCGAATAGACGACGTACGCGATGACCGCCTGGTATTCCCTGGCGAGATCGTCGTTCAGCGCATCGATGAGTTTCTCGCGATCGAGTGACGAATTGGCCATGTGGTCCTCCCTGCCGTGTCCGACCGACAGGGTGCAAGGCCCGGACCATGTCGTCACGGAG
>CAZVHY010000177.1:5637-7085 GCA_964627115.1 uncultured Solibacteraceae bacterium
CCGAGGTCGTGCGCGACAGCCGTCCAATCCACGCGTTCGCCGCGGGCAACGCGCTCGGCCGCATCCTGGATACGCGCGCGACGGACGACCCACTTGCTGTTCACGCCAACGTGTCGCTCGAACAGGCGATGGAGCGACCGCACGGAGACGCCCGCGTCTTCCGCCAGCACGTCGGCGCGGATGGTCGCGGCTTCGGCCTGCGCTTTCGCGACGAGGCGATCGACCAGCGCCATGGCCGGCGTGCGCTGCGCCGCGTCAGCGCGGAGATAGGCCGTCAGGTGCGCGCGGGCTTCGTCGGGGTTGGCGGGAAACGGCGGTGGTCGACGGCCGAGGACGTCGGCAGCGGGCAAGACACGGTCGACGAGATCCCGCATGGGCACGCGCGAGAACGCGGAAAATCCTGCCGGCGTGAACCGCGCGCCCGTCACCCACGCGCGTCCCGAAAGCATCGTCGTGAAGCGCTTCGTGCCGGGGCCGTGGACGCGGTACTCCCCGTCCTCGCACACCAGGTGCACGCACGGAAACGGCAGCACTTCCTGTTGGTGTGTCTCACCGTCGGGAAGATCCCACTGAACGGTCCAGAAGAACGTCAGGACGGGTGCGAGATCGTCGGGTGGCGCGGCGCGAACGAGATCGAAACGTTCGAGCCCGGCACGTGGACGCAGGATGCCTCGCGTGGCGAGCCCCTGTCGGTCGCCACCGCACGAGGCGACATCGGTCACAGGAACCGGCGGCGTCTCCCGGTGCTGGCGCATTTGTCCAAGACTGATGCGGGCACGATCCGGTAGTCAAGTAGTGTCGACACAACGAAGGAGCAGCACATGAGCGCGGAGTACACGGCAGCAGACGGCACCTACACGACCAACGGGAGACCGCATGGCAGTACATCGATCACGCCGCATCTCGTCGTCTCACCGGCGGCGCGTGCGCTGGAGATCTATCCCGCGGTCTTCGGCGCAACGGTGTCGGACGTGACCCGCATGGGCGATGTCGTCGTGCACGCAGTCCTCGATTTCCCGTCGGGCCGGATCACGTTGAGCGATCCGCTCGAGTCGTACGACCTCGCGGCGCCCGGACCTGGGAGCGTCACCTATTCGCTGGCCCTCTACGTTCCCGACGTCGATGCCGTCGCGGAGCGCGCGGTGGCTGCCGGCGCGCGGCTGCGCGAGCCGGTCTCGACGTTCGTCTCGGGCGACCGCTACTGCTCGCTCGTCGATCCGTTCGGCGTGCGCTGGGCGGTCATGACGCGCGTCGAAGATCTCTCCCCGGAAGAAAGCGCCGCGCGCGTGGCGCGGTGGGCGAAGGAGCAATGAGCGTTTCGCGGTCGAGAGTCTAACGCCGACCGGGACGCCTGGCGACGAGACGGATGCGCCAGGTTTCTTTCGTGCGGACGAATCCGATGTCTTCGCTCACGCCCGGACGAATCTGCCGCCTCGCCCAGGCGTTCC
>CAZVHY010000178.1:0-7035 GCA_964627115.1 uncultured Solibacteraceae bacterium
CCGGAATCCGCCGCATCAAGTACAGGCGGAAGTCGACCGACACCTGCTCGTTGCGCGATCGCCCCGTGTGCAGGCGCTTGCCCGTGTCGCCGAGCCGCTCCACCAGCTCGCGCTCGACGAACGAGTGCACGTCCTCGTCGGTCGCGTCGATGATGAGCGCGGGATTGGCGCGCACCGCGAGCCGCACCGCCTCGAGCCCGACCACGAGATCGCGCGCCTCGTCGGCCGACAGGACCCCGGCGCGCCCGAGCGCCTGCGCCCAGGCCACGCTGCCGGTGATGTCATCCTCGATGAGCCGGCGATCGACGGGCAGCGACCGCCCGTGCCCGAACACCTCGGCATCGGGCTCGACGCTGAAACGACCTGAATAGAGTGTCGACATGTGCGCGCGCCCCGGCGTCAGCGACGCAACTCGATCGACGGCCGTGTCTCGGCCGACTGCGTGAGGCGATCCTGATCGTAGAGGCCGAACGGCGACGTGCGTCCGACCACGCGGTGATCGCCCTTGAAGAGCTTGAGGCGGATGGCGCCCGTGACACGCTCCTGGACCTTCGCCACCAGCGCGTCCATCGCTTCACGCGTCGGGCTGTACCAGTCGCCGTTGTAGACGAGGTCCGCGTACCGCACGCCCACTTCGGACGCGAGCCGCGCGAGCTCGCGCGGCGTGACGTACTTCTGGAGCTCGCTGTGCGCCGCGTGCAGGGCCACGCCGGCCGGCGCTTCGTAGATCTCGCGCGACTTGGTATCGCCGAGCCGGTTCTCGAGCAGATCGATGCGTCCGACGCCGTGCGCACCGGCAATGGTCTCGAGGCTCGAGATGAGCTCGACGAGCGACAGCGTGACGCCGTTGATCGCCACCGGCACGCCGCGCTCGAACTCGATCTCGACGTACGCCGGAATGTCGGGCGCTTCCTTCGGCGACCGCGTCAGCAGATAGACATCGTCTGGCGGCTCGAGCCAGGGATCGTCGAGCACGCCGTATTCGATGGAACGGCCCCAGAGATTGACGTCTGTCGTGTACGGACTGTCGGCGCCGGCCGGCACGGGGATGCCGCGTTTCTTGGCGAACGCGACCTTTTCCTGCTTCGTCACGTCCCACACGCCGAGCGGGGCGAGCACTTCGAGATCCGGATTGAGCGCACGGACCGCGAGGTCGATGCGAATCGCGTCATTGCCCTTTTCCGTGCCGCAGCCGTGCGCGACGACCGACGCGCCCTCGAGCTTCGCGATCTCGACGAGATGACGCGCGATCAGCGGACGGCCGAGTGCCGTGGCCAGCGGATACCGATCCTCGTAGACCGCGCCCGCCTGGAGCGCCGGCAGCACGAAGTCGCGTGCGAACTCGTTGCGCAGATCGAGCACGTGCGCGCGCACGGCGCCAAGCGCCAGCGCACGCTCGCGCGCATCGTCGAGCTCCTTGCCCTGGCCGAGGTCCATCGTGACGGTGACGATCTCGGCACGATACTTTTCGGCCAGCCAGGGAATGGCGACCGAGGTGTCGAGGCCGCCCGAGTACGCGAGAACGATACGATCCATGAAACGTCCGAGTCCTTTTGTTGAGAAATGTCCGGCGCCGGCTACGACAGACGACGCGCGCTCCCCATCACCATCGCACCGAGCCGGGCTTCGACACTTGCCGCGGCGTCGGTCCCGCGGCAGACCAGGAGAATCGTGTCGTCACCGGCAATCGTGCCGGCCACCTCTGACAATTGCGCCCGATCGATCCACTCGGCCAGCCCCTGCGCCTGGCCGCGGTCGGTCCGGAGCACGAGCAGGGGGTCGACCCGCTCGTATCCCCGCAGGAGCGAACTGACCGCGCGCCGGAGGTGCTCACCCGACGCCGGGTCGACGCGCTCGGCCCCGGGACGGACGTATGCACCGTCGCCGGCGCGCTTGACCAGGCCGATGTCCTTCAGATCGCGGGAAATCGTGGCCTGGGTCGCGTCGATTCCCCGTTCGTGCAGGCGCTGGCGCAGGATCTCCTGCGACACCACGGCCTCGTGGTCGATGACATCCAGAATTTGAGCCTGCCGCCATGCCTTCATAGGTATTCAGATAGACGCACAATTATACAGACGCCCGTCCGGCACGCAAGTGTCGGCGCCGGGCGGACCGATCGCCACGAGCGCCCGGTAACACGGGGGCTGACAAGCCAGATGAAAGATGTTGACAGCGCCTCGCCCTGGATGTATAACCATCGCTTGGCATGAATATGTATTCGTCGCCAGTATCCTCTCCTCTCGTGATGGCCGCGCGGCGCACGCTGCGACCCGGCTACCCGACCGCCCGACCGGCGGCCAACCGCTGATGCGCCCCCTGGTCCTGAAGTTCGGGGGTGAGCTGCTCGAGGGCCGCCCCCAACGCGAACGTATTGCTGCGCTGGCCGCCAAGGTCAGTGCCGACCGGCCGCTGGTCATCGTGCACGGCGGTGGCCGCGCCATCGACGCCGAGCTGGCCCGTCGTCAGATCGCGCCGAAGAAGGTCGATGGCCTGCGGATTACCGACGCCGACACGCTCGACGCCGTCGTCGCCGTGCTCGCCGGTTCGGCCAACACGGACCTGGTGGCCGCCATGGTGGGCGCCGGCGTGCTGGCCGTGGGCCTGACGGGCGTCGACGCCGGCTTCGGCCGCGCGCGCCGCACGCAGGCGCACACCTCGACGTCGGGTGCGGTGGTCGATCTGGGTCTTGTCGGCGATCCGACGCAGGCCGATCCGAGCGTGCTGCAGCTGCTCGTGTCGAACGGCTACGTACCGGTGGTCGCGAGCCTGGGTTATCTGGCCGACGAGGACACGCCGGGTCAGGTGCTCAACGTGAATGCGGACGTGATGGCGTGTCGTATTGCGGCCGCCTTCGACGAGTGCGATCTCGTGATTGCCGGCGCCACGGCCGGCGTGCTCGATGGCGACGGCCGCACGATTGCGGCACTCGATCCGCCGGGCATCGATGCCCTCATCAGCTCGGGCACGGCGACAGCCGGCATGGTGGCCAAACTCGCCTCGTGCCGCACGGCGCTGACCGCAGGCGTGGCATCCGTGCGTCTCATCGACGGCCGCGGCCTCGATGCCGACCACGGCGTCGAAACCGCGCCGGGCACGACGCTCACGGCCGCGCCCCCGGTTCGGCCCGAATCGGGCAGCCGGTTCCGCGTGCACTGACGCGCGGACGGACGTTTCAGGACAACGCTCATGACGACAACGACCGTAGACGTCAAGGCTCTCGAATCGCAGCGCGTGCTGCAGAACTACAAGCGATTTCCCGTGGTGTTCACCCGCGGCGAAGGCGTGCGCCTGTTCGACGACGCGGGCCGCGGCTATCTCGATTTCCTGTCGGGCATCGGCGTGAACTCGCTGGGCCATGCGCACCCGGCGCTCACGCGCGCGCTCGCCGACCAGGCGAAGACGCTGGTGCACACGTCGAACCTCTACTTCCACCCGCTGCAGGCGGAACTGGCCGCACGGCTCACCGCGCTCTCGGGGCTCGATCGCGCGTTCTTCTGCAACAGCGGCACCGAAGCCATCGAGGCCTGCCTGAAGTTCGCGCGCCGTTTCTGGTTTACCGCCGGGCGGCCGCGGAAGAAGTTCGTCGCGTTCTCGCACGGCTTCCACGGCCGGACGATGGGCGCGCTCTCGGTGACGTGGGACGAGCACTACCGCACGCCGTTCGAGCCGCTCGTGCCATCGGTGACGTTCATGGACACCGACGACCCGGCCGCACTCGCTGCTGCCGTCGACGACGACACCGCGGCCATCGTGCTGGAGCCGATTCGTGGTGAAGGTGGCGTGCGGCCCATTCCGCGCGCGCTCGCCGATGCCGTTCGCGACGCGTGCGCGCGCACCGGTGCGCTGCTCATCGCCGATGAAGTGCAGTCGGGCTCGTGGCGCACGGGCACGTTCCTGCACGCGCCCTCGCTTGGCCTGAAGCCCGATCTCGTCGCCCTGGCCAAGGCTCTGGGCGCCGGCGTGCCCGTGGGCGCGGTGCTGATGGCCGAACGCGTGGCCGGAACCGTCGTGCCCGGCGACCACGGGACGACCTACGGCGGCAACCTGCTCTCGTGCCGCGCGGCGCTGACGTTCCTCGACGTGGCCGACAGCCTGCACGAGTCGATGCGCGCGGCCAGCACGCGATTGTTCGATCGCCTGCACGCCATGGCTGCCGCACGTCCGGCCGTCATCACCGACGTGCGAGGCGCCGGCCTCATCGCCGGCATCGAGGTCACCGTCGACGCCCTTGCCGTGGTGAACGCCGCGCTCGAGCGCGGTCTGGTGATCAACCGGACCTCGGGTACGGTCCTCCGGTTGCTGCCGCCGTACATCGTGACGCCTGCAGATGTGGACGAAGCGGCCGACATTCTGGATCAGGCGATTGGAGCCGCTGCAGGATGACCATCCACCCTCACCCGGCCGTGGGCGAACTAGCGGTCGTCTACCGGACGGCGACAGCCGATGACGCGCCGGCGCTCGAGGCGCTGATTGGCGCGCACCGCGACGAAGGCCACCTGCTGCCGCGGCAGCTCGAGGAAATCCGCGCGCGCGCGGCCAGGTTCGTCGTCGCTGACGTCGACGGCGTCGTCAAAGCCTGCGCGGAGCTGGTGCCGCTGTCGGCGCGCGTGGCTGAGGTGCGATCGCTCGTGGTGTCGCCGGAACTGCGACGCCACGGCGTGGCCACGCGTCTGGTCGCCGAGCTCGAGACGCGCGCGACGGCAGAAGGCTTCCAGTCTCTGCTCGCGCTCGCGCACGACCCGCGCTTCTTCATGCGGCACAACTTCTCGATCGTGCCGCACGAGTGGCTGTCCGAGAAGATTGCCCGCGACTGCGCCGGCTGCGCGCTGTTCCGCCAGTGCGGGCAACACGCGATGCTGCTGCCGCTCACCACCGGCCGTCGGGCCGAAACGATGCCGATCCGGCTGCGGCCGGCCGCGGCCGTCGCGTAAACGGAGATTGTTCACGTGATTCGAACCGTAGCTGGAGGGATCACCGCGCCTGGCGGTTTCAAGGCCGCTGGCGTGGCGTGCGGGATCAAGAAGCGGCGCAACCTGCCGGAGGCGCCGCTCGACCTGGCACTCGTCGTGGCTGATGCGCTCGTGCCGGCCGCCGCCGTGTTCACCACGAACAAGGCGGTTGCGCCGCCCGTGGTGGTCTCGCGCGAGCATCTCGCGTACACCGGCGGCTGGGCGCGCGCCATCGTCACCAACAGCGGCTGCGCGAACGCGGCCACCGGCGAGGCCGGCCTCGAGGTGGCACGCGAGATGGCGGCGGCCATGGCCGCCGCCGTTGGCTGCAGCGATAACGAGGCGCTCGTCGCCTCGACGGGCGTCATTGGCGTGCCGCTCGACATCGCGAAGGTGAAGGCCGGCATCACGGCGGCCATGTCTGTGCTGTCGGTCGACGAAGCCGACAACGCGGCCAAGGCCATCATGACCACCGACCCGTTCCCGAAGTCGTGCGCCGCGGCGTACGACTCGCCGGAAGGCACGGTTACCGTCGGCGGCATGACCAAGGGCTCGGGCATGATCGAGCCGCGCATGGCCACCATGCTCGGCTACCTGACAACGGACGCGAAGGTCGATCCGAGCGTACTGACCGGTGCGCTCAAACACGTCGTCGACCTGACGTTCAACGCGATTACGGTCGACGGCGAGTGCTCCACCAACGACTGCGTGTTCATCATGGCGTCGGGCACATCGGGCGTGCAGATCACCGACGAGCGCGATCCGCGCCTGCTCGAGCCGCTGATGCACGTGGCGGGACACCTCGCGCGCGAGATCGTGCGCGGCGGTGAAGGCGCGACGAAGCTCGTCACCGTGAAGGTCACCGGCGCGGCCACACACGACGACGCGTGGCTCGCGGCGCGAACGATTGCCAACTCGCCGTTGGTGAAGACCGCGATCCACGGCGGCGATCCGAACTGGGGACGTCTGGTGGCGGCCGCGGGCCGATCGGGTGCGGCCTTCACCCTCGACCGCGCGTCGGTGTGGGTGGGCGACGTGAAGGTGTTCGACGAGGGCACGCCGCACGACGAACGGACGCCGGATGCGGAGGTCGTGATGAAGCAGTCCGAACTCACGGTTGTCGTCGATCTCGGCATGGACGGACTGCACACGGCCACCATGTGGACGTGCGACTTCAGCGCCGAATACGTGAAGATCAACGCGGAGTACCGCACGTGAGCTCAACGCTGTCGCCCTCACGGCTGGCCACGAAGGACTTCCTGTCGGTCCTCGATCTCGCGCCGGCCGAATTCGATCACGTCCTCGCTCTCGCGTCGGAGCTGAAACAGCTGCGCGCGAAGGGCGTCGCCGCGCCGCAGCCGCTCGTGGGCCGGCACGTCGCCGTGCTGTTCGAGAAACCGTCGCTGCGCACGCGCATCACGTTCGTCATCGCGGTGCGGGAACTTGGCGGCGAGGTCATCGAGCCGCCGCCCGATGTCGTCTTCGGTGGACGAGAGACGGTCGAGGACGTGGCGCACAACCTCGAACGGTGGATCTCCGGCGCCGTCATCCGCACGTACGCGCAGGAACGGCTCACGCGTTTTGCGGCCGCGGCCACGCGCATGCACGTCGTCAATGCGCTGACCGATGAAGAACACCCGTGTCAGGCGTTGGCGGACATCATGACGCTCGGCGAGCGGTTCGGATCGACGGCCGGCCTGAAGCTCACCTATGTCGGCGACGGCAACAACGTGGCGGCGTCGCTGGCGCACGCCGGCGCGATGGCCGGCCTGCACATGACGTTCGCGTCGCCGAAGGGATACGAACTGCCCGCGGCGGTCGTGGCCAACGCCACACGCGTGGCGCGGCACGGCGCCACGGTGACGCTGACCAACGATCCGATGGCCGCTGTCTCCGGCGCCGACGCGGTCTACACCGACGTGTGGGCGTCGATGGGTCAGGAAGCGGAAGCCGACGAGCGCGCGCAGATTTTCGAGCCGTTCCAGGTGAACCGTGACCTGATGGCCGCTGCCTCACCGCGCGCCGTCTTCATGCACTGCCTGCCGGCGCACCGCGGCATCGAGGTCACCGATCAGGTGATGGACTC
>CAZVHY010000179.1:0-7025 GCA_964627115.1 uncultured Solibacteraceae bacterium
GCGGTCGGCCAGCCATCGCCAGAGCCAGGTATCTCGGACGTCTTCCTGCACCTGCGCGCGCCCGCCGAGCTCGGCCGCGGCCCGCCGTCGCGCGTCGTCTTCGCTCAGCCCCGCCCGCATCAAATCTGCAATGCGCCGATCGACGTGGTACTGGAGCTCGCGATCGAGGTCGCGCTCCATCCGGCGTCGTCGTCCGCGAAGCACGTTCAGGAGCTTCCGCATGGCTACTTCCCTTCGTCGAAGATGAGTTGCACGGCGGCGGTCAGCCGATCCCAGCTTTCTTTCTCGACAGCGAGCTGCTTCTCACCCGCGCGCGTCAGCGCGTAGAACTTGGCCTCGCGTCCGGTCTCTGACGCCTTCCACTCCGCCTTCAGCCAGCGCTTCTGCTCGAGGCGATGGAGCGCGGGGTAGAGCGAGCCCTGGTTGGCCTGGATGGTGTCCTGCGAGATCTGCGCGAGCCGCTGCGCGATGGCGTAGCCGTGCGCCGGGCTCAGCGCGAGGATACGCAGAATCAGCATGTCGAGCGTGCCCTGGGGAATCGGGAACCGGGATGGTGGCATAGTCTCAACCTTCGACATATACGCTAACGCGGCATGTGTCGAAGGTCAAGTGGTGTGGCGCACAATGATCGCGTGCCACGTCCTCCACTACCCGGCCGGCTCGTCGATGCCGGCGGGTTCCGTCTGCACCTGCACGCGCTCGGTCAGGGCGGACCTATCGTGGTCTTCGACGCGGCGCTTGGCGGATCGTCGCTGAGCTGGGCACTCGTGCAGCCGGATGTCGCACGGTTCGCGCGGACGTGCACGTACGATCGCGCCGGCTTCGCGTGGAGCGAGCGAGGGCCGCTGCCGCGCACGACGGGCCGCGCGGCCGACGAACTGCGCGCGGCGCTCGATCGCGCGGGGGAGCGGCCGCCGTATCTCCTCGTCGGCCACTCCTATGGCGGGCTCGTCATGCGGATCTTCGCCGCGCGCTTCCGCTCTGACGTGGCGGGTCTGGTTCTCGTCGATCCGGCGCACCCGGAGGACTGGCTGAATCCAGCCGAAAAGGAACAGGTGCGCATCGATCGCGGCGTGCTCCTGTGCCGGCAGGGGCTGTTCGCGTCACGTATCGGTCTGGCGCACGTCGTGTCCGGGCTCGTGCGTGCCGGCGCGATCACCGCCGCACGCCGCGTCGTCAACGCCATCACACGCAGCCGGTTCGACGCCGACATCGACTGGATTCTTGCCCCGTTCTTCAAGCTGCCAGACGAGGTCAGGCATCAGGTGCGCCAGTTCTGGACCCAGCCGAAGTTCTTCGAGGCGCTCGGCAGCCAGATCGAATCGATGCCACTGAGCGCGCGGGAAACACTCGACGCCGCACCCGGCGGCTACGGCGATCTGCCGCTCGTCACGATCACGAAAGCCGATCCGGACGATCATCGGCTTCGGCGGCAGGAGGCCGTGGCGCGCCTGTCGACTCGCGGCCGGCACATTGTCGCGAGCCGAGGTGGGCACTGGATTCCGCTCGACGAACCCGAGCTCATCGTCGGCGTGATTCGCGAGATGCACCAGGCCACTGCTTGACATTTATATAATTGACCGAAGTATGATGCGCCCAAGCTCATAGGGGGTGCGTGTCGTGGCCGATCACGATCTGAAGAAGGGCAGCACGGAACTGCTGATTCTGGCGCTGCTCGAGGCTCGTCCGCGGCATGGCTACGAGATCGGCAAGTTGATCGAGGCCAGGTCGGACGGCCGTATCACGTTCCGGATCGGGTCGCTGTATCCCGTCCTGGTCCGCCTCGAGGACCGACAGTTGATCGCCGGGCGATGGACGGAGAAGGCGGGCGAGCGTCGCAGGCGGTTCTATCGGCTGACGGCCGAGGGCCGCAAGGTGCTGGCGCAGCAGCGGAACGCGTGGGAAGCGTTCTCGGACGCGGTCAACCAGATTCTGCGGAACGCGCATGCCTGACTGGGGCGCTCACGTTCGAGAACGGTTGCGCCTGGGCCGCATCAAGGCTGAGCTGCAGCAGGACATCATCGACGACCTGGCGGCGCAACTCGACGACGCCTATCGCGAGAACCTGGCGCGCGGCCTGTCAGAGGTCGATGCCGAGGCGGCGGCCCTGATGCACGTGGCCGACTGGCAGGAACTGGCGCAGCAGATCGCCACATCACATCGCCTGACCTCGTCGAGGTTCGACGATGTCGAGACGCGTGCAACGGAAGCTGCTGTTGCGGGGAGTCGCCGGGCCGGGTTCCTGTCGAGTCTGCTTCGCGACGTGCGCCTGACGCTGCGGTCGCGCCAGCGCCGCGCGTACCTCGCCGCGGCGGCGGCCACGCTTGCCGTCGCGGTGGGCGCCAACCTGGTCGTCTTCACCATCGTGAATGCGCTGTGGCTCCGGCCTCTGCCCTTTCCGGACGCGGATCGTCTGGTCGCGATCGTGGGACTTCCCTTCATCAGTCTCGACGCCCCCGTGTTGAGGCCGTTCGAGGCCGTCGCGGCTCAGGTGATCACGAGCGACCGGACCGAAGGGCTTCGGCCCCAGTTCGAGCTCGACGGCGTTGCGCGCAGCCTCGAGACGGTGGGCGTGACGCCGGGATATTTCCAACTTTTCGGACTGACCATTCGCGGCCGCGACTTCTCACCGGACGACGATCTGGCCGGTGCAGAGCCGGTGGTCATCATCAGCGACCGCCTGTGGGCGCGCGAGTTCGGGCGCCGCGCGGATGTCATCGGCACCATTGCCGCGGCAACGCCGGTGCCCGTCCGGATCATCGGGATCGCCCCGCCGGGCTTCGAGGGTGCGCAACGCGGCAACAGGACGGACGTCTGGGTTCCCAGTCGTCTCGTGCCGCGTCTCGTTTCTCGACCCGTTCAGACGAACGTGATTCTGGAGGGGAACACGTTCACGGCCGGCAGCGACGTGTTCCTTCCATTGCAGGCGTTCGCCCGTCTGCGCCCCGGAGATACCGCGTCCTCGTTCACGGCGAGCCGGCTGCTCGATGCTGGCGTCGACAGCCGCGCGCTGGAGTCTCTCGCCATCGTGCCCTTGAAAGACGTGTTCGGCTCGCCCGAATCGCGCACGATGGTCGTTCGCGAGGGAAACATCTTCGGCGTCGTGAGCGGGCTCGCCATGCTCGTGCTGCTTGGCGGCTGTGCCACGCTCACGGCGCTGGTGCTCGTGCACCACGAGCGCCGCCGGCGCGATCAGGCGGTGAAAGTCGCGCTTGGCGCATCGCGAGCGCACCTGACGTGCGAGCTGGCCATCGAGCTCGGGCTGATTGCCGTCGTGGGCATGACAGGCGCCGTGCTGGCGGCTGACTGGATCCTGGCAGCCATGCCATCGCTCACCCTGCCTGGCGGGGTGAATCTTGGACGTCTCGATCTCTCCGTCGACGGGCGCGTGCTCGCCGTAGCTGCCGCCACCTCGGTGTTGACGCTCATGGCGGCCGCGTGGCTGCCGATCGGCCGATTCGCGCGCGCACGACTTGCTGGTGAGCTGGCCGGCGGGCCGGCGACGACGGCGGCGTCCTCGCAACGGATCCGTCAGACACTGCTGGCCCTGCACGTGTCGGCGACCGTCGTCGTCCTGGTGTCTGCAGGGCTCTTCGTGCGTACGGTCGCGCACGGCTTCAGGGACGCACCTGGATTCGACGTGGCTCGCACGGCGTTCATCACCGTCCTCGCGAACACAGCGCCTCGTGGCGGGCAATCGATGGACGCGTGGGTGACGGCCACCACCGAGCGGACGTCTCGTGTGAAAGCGGCGCTGCGCGCGCTGCCCGGCATCGACGACGTGGCGACGGGCCGGCCGCCGATCGTTGGGTCGACGAACGCGTCGTCGCTTGCGCCGCGTACCGTGGAGACGCACGGTGAACGCCACGAACTCGTCGTCGGCGAGGTGCATGGGACACCGGAGTTGCTGCGAACGCTCGGGCTTCCGATCCTGGCCGGCCGGGAGTTGACCGAGCCCGATGTGACGACAACGCCGACTCCGGCCGTAGTGACGGCGTCGCTCGCCCAGCGGCTCTGGCCTGGCGGAGAGTCTCTCGGCGAGGCCTTCTCGGTGGCCGGCGACGGACGTGGCGGTGGCCGATACCACGTTGTCGGGATCGCGCGCGATTTCGTCTACGGTTCGCTGGCGTTTCCCGTCACGGATGTCATCGTCACGGCGCGGCCGGAGGGCGCCGGCAACGAGGTGTTTCTCATCGTTCGCGCCGCGTCCATCGAGACGCTCGTGGAGCCGATGCGGCAGGCGGTGAGCGCCGTCGTGCCGGAGGCCACGCTCGTGCGGGTGGAAACCGGCCGCGACATCATCACGCGCGAGCTCGGGCGGCAACGGCTCGGCGCGTGGTTCTTCTCGGGGTTCGGCCTCGTCGCGTTGTTCCTGGGCGTGGGCGGCGTGTTCGGGCTCGTGGCGTATCTGGCCGAGTCGCGAAAACGCGAATTCGGTGTGCGCGCGGCCCTGGGCGCAACGCCATCCGATCTCCTGTGGCATGGCATGCTCGCCGCGATCGTGCCGGTGGCGATCGGGCTCGTGGTTGGCTTGTTCGCTGCAGCAGCGGTCGCGCGCCTGTTCACATCGCTGCTCGTGGGCTCGAGCCCGATCGATCCCCTCACGTATGCCGCGATCGCCACGACGATTCTGAGTGCCACGGCGCTGGCGGCGTTGGTCGCGGCCCGGCGTCTGCGCCGCATCGCACCGGGTGACGCGCTGCGGGCGAACTGACGTTCGGGTTCGTATAATTGCTCCCTCTTGTCATCGAATCGGGAGCGACACATGAGCGCAACGCGAGTGGGTGCGGGAATCCTGGTCGGCATGCTGGCCTGCGCGCTGCCAATGCGGGCACAGGGCAGCGGTAACGTTCAGCAGGCACCGGCAGTGCAGCCGGCGCCCGCGCCACGTCCCGGACCGCCGACGCGCGATCCCCATACCCCGGGATACGTCACCGCGACGGAGCTGCCCGACGAGGCCGTGCCGCCGGCAGACGTCAACGGCAACTTCATCATCGGGCCCACACACACTCCGGCGCCCGAAACGCTGGTGCAGGACGGCGTGCCGCAGGGAACGGTCCACACGTTCACGATGAGCTCGGCCGACAGCCGGATTTATCCCGGCATCACGCGCGAGCCCGGCACGTTCGGTACGCCCGATCCCGACAATCCCGCGAAGCTGATTGTCACCACGAGTCACGCGGCGCCCTATACACGTCGCGTGTCCGTGTACGTCCCGCAGCAGTACGTGCCCGGCACCGAAGCACCCTTCATCGTCGGCGCCGACGGGCCCGACGCGCTGCTCTTTGCGACGCTCGACAACCTGATTGCCGCGAAACGTGTGCCGGTGATGATTGCGATTTCGATCAGCAACGGCGGCGGCGATGCGCAGGGCAGCCAGCGCGGCCTCGAGTACGACACCATGTCCGGTCTCTACGCCGAGTTCGTCGAAACCGAAGTGCTGCCGCTCGTCGAGACGCAATACAACGTGAAGCTGACGAAGGATCCGAACGGCCGGGCAACGATGGGGAACAGCTCGGGCGGGGCTGCGGCGTTGATCATGGCGTGGTACCGCAACGATCTCTACCGTCGCGTGCTGACCTATTCGCTCACGGCCGTCAATCAGCAGTGGCCCTACAATCCTGCGACTCCCGGCGGCGCCTGGGAGTTTCACCGCAGTCTCATTCCGAACAGTCCGGCGAAGCCGATTCGCATCTGGCTCGAGGTGGGCGATCGCGATCTGTTGAACCCGAACGTCATGCGCGACGACATGCACGACTGGGTCCTTGCCAACGAGCGCATGGCGCACGTGCTCGCCGAGAAAGGCTACGACTACCAGTTCGTGTTCGCGCGCAACGCCGGTCACAGCGATCGCAGCGTGAAGCAGCAGACGCTGCCGAACGCGCTCGAATGGCTCTGGAAGGGATATTCGAACCAGCCGTGAACGACCTGAACCTGCCGGGCCGTAGCCAGCGAATCGAACGCACGACGACGAACGGCACCGCGCCGCCGCTCGATCCGGTCGGCACCGCGGTCGCCGAATTCCTTGTCGATCTGCTCGACGGCATCGTGGTTTCGCTCGTCTACGCGCACGCGAACAGCTCTCCGCCGGCCGTCGATCGAACAACGGGCGCTATCACCAGTCGCCAGGGACCGGGCGAGTGGACGACAACGCTGCACGTCAGGCTCGCAGGTGCAACGGGGACCGTCTATGGATCGCCGGATCCAGCGACCGGCGCGCTGCCGCCCGAGTTGAGCGAACTGCCGGAAGCGGCACTCCGCGCCGCCGACGCGATTGGCCGGGACGCAGGCGTCGACGGTAACGAGCTCATCGCACCGCTGCGGCGCGCACTGCGTGACGCCGTCGTCATCGAGATGCTCGTTGGCGAACTGACGCGGCTCTCGGGCGATCGTCTGGCCGGCGACGATCTCTGCGACTTCATCACCGCCGTGATCGAACGCTTCGAAGAGGTGACGGCATCCGTCGTCGAACATCAGGCGTTGTCCCATGGCGTTGTCGTGCGCGCGGCTGTGGCGGATCAGCACATCGGTCGCAGGTACCCGGAGGACTATCGTCAGAAGCGTGTGCCGCTCCTGTTCGATGGCCGCAATGCGCTGCTGCTCATCGACGCCGAGGGGCGCGTCGAAGGTGAAGTCCAGGGCGCCCGGCCCGAACGGCGGCTCGGCGGGAGCCTCACGACGGCCGGGACGGCACCCGTGCCTGGCGAACACGGCGCACTCGTGCGACTCGTGTCGCAGCGACTGGGCGGCATCGGCTTCTACGCGCACGAGGACCGCACGATCTGGGTGTACTCGAACGGCGCGGTTCTTCTCGTCAAGCGTGGGCCGACGTGGCGCGCGCTGCCGTTTGCCGCGATTGTGCGCGGTGTGTCGACGATGGCCGCCTCGAACGTGGCCGGTTCGCTCGCGGTCTACGCCGCGTCCCTCCTCTCGATGGCGGGCCACGGCGGCATCGTCGCGATCGTGACGCCCGATGCGGATCTCGACGCGTGTCTCGAAGACAAGGACCGGCTCGACCGGCCATC
>CAZVHY010000180.1:0-1828 GCA_964627115.1 uncultured Solibacteraceae bacterium
AGGTCATACTCCGGGGCATCGTTCCATTTCGAGCTCGACGCGGGATCCCCTGGAGGACCATGAGGCGGGTGGTGGTGTTTGTCGGCGCGTTCGTCGGCCTGGCGTCGATGTCGTGGTTCGTGTCTGCGCAGCACGGTGCGGTGTCGTCCGGTGCGCGTCCTGCTCGGCCATCGGTGGCCGAGTCCGCCTCGGCGGCCGATGCGCAGCAGGTGTTCCAGACCTATTGCTTCGAGTGTCACGGGACGTATAAGCCCGAAGCCAACCTCAGCATCGAACGTCTGCTTCAGGGCGAGCTCGGCCCCGAGTCCGAACACTGGGAGAAGATTGCCGACGCGATCGAGTCGGAGATGATGCCGCCGGTCGAGGCGGCGGACTTTCCGACCGACGCCGAACGCCGGTCTGCTGCTGCGTGGGTACGGGGCGCGCTTCGGACGTACGCCGAGACGCACGCCGGCGACCCGGGGCGGGTGACGGTGCGGCGGCTCACGAGCGCCGAGTACGCGTACGCCATCGAAGACCTGACAGGGATTCCCATCGCGGTCGGTATCGACGCGTCGAGCGATTCGGTCGGTGGCGAAGGGTTCACCAACTTCGGCGACGTGCAGTTCGTGCAGGACGCGAGCATCGAACGATATCTCGAGGCCGCCAAGGTCGTCGCTGGTCACGCCGTGATCGGATCGGGACCCGTCGCGTTCTACGAGGATCCCGGACGCACCGGGATGGAACTGGCGGCGCTGACGCGGATCAATCAGATTCACGCCGACCGGGGATTCCGTGTCGTCTCGGGCGAGGGCGGCCGTCCGTACGGCTTCGAGCGCTACAGCAAGGCGTTCTTCGTCGCGTGGTC
Source organism: uncultured Solibacteraceae bacterium (assembly GCA_964627115.1). GTDB lineage: Bacteria > Acidobacteriota > Vicinamibacteria > Vicinamibacterales > SCN-69-37 > SCN-69-37. Next base: position 848 of record CAZVHY010000180.1, read on the forward strand.
CTACACACACCGTGCGGCGTTGGGGAAACCCGAGACCACGCTGGCCGCGCTGGCGGCCGGCGAAGGAATCTCCACGCGGTTTGCCGAACACATCTGGTCCGTGGTGGGGCGCGACCCGCTCGGCTATCCCAGTCGCGATGTCGTGACCCTGTGGCGATCGCTGTCAGCGCCGTCCGGCGATGTGCGTGCGTCAATCGCGGCGGCCCGGACTGGCAGTGACGAGATTGCGGACCATCTGTTGAAGTGGCCGAGCTGGTTTTTCGCGCGCGGCGATCTGGCGGCCGGCGGCGCGGGCGACGAGAGTCCGCTCGTCTTCGACGACACGTCGCTGAAGGGCGAGCCGCGGCGCGCGTACAACTATCTGCTCGGTCCGCGTCCCGCGCGTGGCCGGGGACCGGCGCCGACACCGGGACCGACGACGGTCCACGTCGTGTTCACGAGTCTGAACACGGCGCCCGGCGTACGACCGGTCGTGATCTGGCGCGACGCGCGCGTGGTCACGACCGCCGGCGGCGGGCCTGGACGCGGCGGTGCACCCGGCGGGCGCGGCGGCGGTCAGGTGCTGTCCGACGTACCGCTTCGCACGCTGCTGTCGGCCGACGAGGCCGCGACGCTCAGGTTCGGTATCAGTCCCGACGGCACGGCCATCGGTCCCGACGACTTCGCGATCGACGGACCGGTGTCGTTTACGGTCGACGCACCGATCACGCCGGGTGTGACCGTCCAACTGCAGTTGGCGGCCGAGCTCGGTGCCGACCGAGACGCGGTGGTGCGGCTGATGCTGTCCGACACTCCCGCCGGCGCGGCGCGCAACGCGAACACCCGCACCATCCTGGCCGATCCTGCCAGCGCGGGCTACCGGACGTTCCGCGACGGCATGGCGGAATACGTCGCGCTGCTGCCACCGAACTCGCACGGCGAAGCCAACCCGTCCGACAAGGATCCGGTGCCGCTGCCGTTCGACAGCACGTACAACGTGCC
>CAZVHY010000180.1:1928-7024 GCA_964627115.1 uncultured Solibacteraceae bacterium
GCCGTACGTCACGCCGCTCCGCACGCACTACGACCAGGTGACGGCCGCCTTCGTGCGCGCCGAACCTGGCCATCTCGATGACGTGATCGACTTCGCGAGTCGCGCGTGGCGCCGGCCTGTGACCGATGCCGAGGCGCAGCGTCTGCGGACCTTCTACCAGCAGACGCGCACCACTCACCAGCTCGATCACGACGATGCGCTGCGTCTGGTCATCGCGCGCGTGCTCGTGTCGCCGGCGTTCCTCTATCGCGTCGAGACCGTGGCTGAGGATCGCGACGAGCGGCCGTTGTCGGGCTGGGAGATGGCCAGCCGGCTGAGCTTCTTCCTCTGGTCGTCGATTCCGGATGCTGAACTGCGGCGCGCGGCTGCGGCGGGAGAGCTCGATCGTCCCGAAGGTGTCGCGGCGCAGGTGCGGCGCATGACGGCCGATCCGAAGGGACGCCGCATCGCAACCGAGTTCTTCGGTCAGTGGCTCGGCTTCTACCGGTTCGACGAGTTCCGCGGTGTCGATCGCGCGCGGTTCCCGGAGTTCACCGAGATCGTGCAGGACGCGATGTACGCCGAGGCGGTCTCGACGTTCGACTACCTCGTGCGCCAGAACCGGCCGCTCGACGAGATGTTCTTCGCCGACTACACCTTCCTGAACAAGCCGCTGGCCGACTTCTATGGCATCACCGGTGTCGAACTGCCTTCGTCGGGTGACGTCGTGAAGGTCGACGGCGCCAATGCGTTCCAGCGCGGGGGACTGCTCCGGCTCGGATCGGTGCTGACGACGACGTCAGCGCCGCTGCGAACGAGTCCGGTGAAACGTGGTGACTGGGTGCTGCGCCGCATCCTCGGGACGCCGACACCACCGCCGCCGGCCGACGCGGGATCGCTGCCGTCCGACCCGGCTAACTTCGGCGGGATGACGCTGCGCCAGCGCCTGACCGAGCACAAGCGCAACCCGACGTGCGCCAACTGTCACCTGCGCATCGATCCGCTCGGGTTTCCGCTCGAGCGCTTCGACGCCGTCGGCCGCACGCGCGACGTGTACGACGACGGCACGGCGGTCGACGACAACGGCGAATTCGCGGACGCGACGACGATTGCCGGCGCTGACGGATTGCTGAGACACCTGCGATCGCGCGAGACGCAGGTGATGAAGACGTTCGCGAAGAAAGTGCTGGGCTACGCGCTCGGGCGCACGATCATGGCGTCCGACACGCTGCTCGTCGAGGAGATGGTCGACGCGGGCGGTTCCGCGTCGTTTGCCGATCTCGCCGTGAAGGTGGCCACGAGCCGCCAGTTCCGTCATCACCGGGGCGCCGATCGCGAAGCGCCTGGATCCGACGTGCCGTCAGCGGCCGGTACGTCGGCGGTCAATCGCACGATGCCGCCGGGAGCAGGGGCACGATGAGGCACCACGACACTCTCCATTCGTCACGCCGGCATTTCCTCCGCGGCATGGGCGTGGCCCTCGCCCTGCCGTGGATGGAGTCACTGCCGCTCTTTGCGCAGACGCCGGCGTCGGCCGCGGGCGTGAACGCACCGCCGCTGCGTCTCGGCATCGTCTACTTCTCGAACGGCGTGGAGCCGGAGCACTGGTGGGCGCGCGGATCGGGTGCGTCGATGGAGATCGGCCCCGGTCTCACGCCGATGATGCCGCACCGCGAGGACATGGTGTTCATCCGCGGGCTCTACAACCAGGCGGCGCTCGACTCGACGAGCCCGCACCTCGGGCGCATGAACATCCTGTCGGGCGCGCCCGTGAGCCTCGATCCGTCGGTCATTCAGGTCGGCACGTCGATGGACCAGGTGCTGGCCCAGCGCGTCGGCAACCGGACCGCGGTGCCGAGCCTCGTGCTCGGCATCGAACCGAACGAACTGCGTCTCGAGGATGGCCTGTCGATGATCTACGGATCGGCCGTGTCGTGGGTCTCGCCGTCGAAGCCGGCGACCAAGGAAATTTATCCGTCGCGCGCGTTCGATCGTCTCGTGGGCGACGGCAGCGGCCGGCCGCTCGACCGCAGCATCCTCGACGAGGTCCGCGAGGACTCGCAGGGCCTGCGGCCCCGCATCAGTCGTCACGACACGCTCAAGCTCGACGAGTATCTCGAGTCGATCCGCGACATCGAGCGCCGTATCGAGCGCGCGGCGGCGCAGGACACCATCGAAGGCTGGCGCCCCACGCTCGAGCAGCCCGACATGCCGAGGCCCGGCAACGAACTGCCGCAGAACGTGCCCGAGCACATGAAGCTGATGCTCGACCTGACGGTCCTCGCGTTCCAGATGGACAAGACGCGCATCGCCACGCTGATGCTCAACAACGACCTGTCGCAGATGAACTTCAAGTTCCTCGAGGGCGTCCAGGGTGCGTTGCATCTCGACCTCACGCACAACGGGCGCGCGGCCGACAAGGAAGCGATGTACCTGAAGACCAATCAGTTCCACATCGAGCAGTTCGCGTATCTCACCGAACGCATGAAGCAGATTCAGGAAGGCGAGTCGACGCTGCTCGACAACTCGATCCTGCTGTGCACGTCGAGCCTGTTCGACGGCGACGCGCACAGCGCCGAGCAATTGCCGGTGCTCATCACCGGCAAGGGACAGGGGAGCATCAGGACGGGACAGGTGCTCGACTACTTCGACCGCGGCAACGACCACCGCAAGGTCTGCAGCCTGCACCTGTCGCTGATGGACCGCATGGGCGTGGAACTGAACCAGTTCGGCGACGCCACGACGAGGCTCGCCGAGCTGGGATGAGCGCTCTCGTCGCCGTCGCCTTCGTTGGCGTCGGCGTCATCGCCGCGAGTCTGGGGCCTGCTGCTGGCGGCCGACAGGGGACGGCCTCGGAACGGGTGCGCGATCGTATGGTCGATGAACAGATCCGCCGGCGGGAGGTCGTGGACGCACGCGTGCTCGATGCGATGCGGCGCGTGCCGCGCCACGAGTTCGTCCCTGAGGATCAGCAGGCGCGCGCGTACGACGACTCGCCGCTGCCCATTGGCTACGGCCAGACCATCTCCCAGCCCTACATCGTCGCCTACATGACCGAGGTGCTCGAGCCGCGGCCGGAGCACCGCGTGCTGGAGATCGGCACGGGGTCGGGATACCAGGCCGCTGTACTGGCAGAACTGGTCCGTGAGGTCTATTCGATTGAAATCGTCGACGCGCTGGCCGCCCGGGCGCGCGAGACGCTCGAGCGCCTCGGCTACCGGAACGTGCACACGCGCGCCGGCGACGGATACGCCGGCTGGCCCGAGGCTGCGCCCTTCGATCGCATCATCCTGACGGCCGCCCCGCCCGCGCTGCCTCAGGCGCTGGTCGATCAGCTCGCCGTGGGCGGCATCCTCATCGCGCCCGTCGGTCCCACCGACGGGCGCCAGGTCATCACGGTCGTGCGGCGCAACGCCGACGGCGTGACCCGCGAAGACACCATCGACGTCCGCTTCGTGCCGATGGTGCGCGAGTAGCGGGCGCGCGGCACCTGCAGCAGGGCCCGCCCGTGTGTCGTCCGCGCCGGGCCTCCAGCCGCACGCTCGCGCGACCTCCGCTGGAGAGACCGTCGGCCGCGCTGCGGCCAAGTCGGCCGGCGCAGACAACACACGGGCGGACCCTGCAGGTTTCTCGCTACGCAGAAATGATAACGGTCTAACGCTCCCAGAACGGCGGCGGCTCGATCCCGAGCGAGCGCAGGTAGACGTAGCCCTGCCCGCGGTGATGAATCTCGTTGTCGATCGAATAGAGGAGCAGGGAATAGACGCTGCCCGGCCACATCCCGAACGCCTTGTCCTGCTCGGTCAGCCGGCCTGACGTGATCGTCGGCCAGTACTGGTCGATCTGCGCTGTGGCGCGGTCCCACAATGCGAGCAGCTCGGCCTTTGTCGTCGGCGGCTTGGCGCCGAAGGCCTGCGAGGCGTCCGGCCACGTGGCGGTGGCCAGGCCCACGACGCCATCGTGCGACATGGCCACGAGTTCCATCGTCATGTCGCCGAACGGGCGCATGCCGCCGACGGAGTGGGTGAAGAGGGCGTCTTCGGGAAACGCCTCGATGACACGGCGCGTGAGCCCGCGGTGGCCCTGCCAGTGGCGATGGATGTCGTCGAGCGGAATCGCGAACGTCGAGGTCGGCGTGGTGGTCATCGGAGTCTCCAGGCGGCGCGACGCCGGGACCATCCCGGCGTGCCAGGACAGCATGTGCCGGGTAATATGACATCCGCTGTCATGATTGTCAGCCGAGACTGCACACGATGAAAGCCGACCGGCTGCTCTCGATGCTGATGTTGCTGCAGGCACACGGTGCGCTCACCGGCCGTGCGCTCGCCGAGCGGCTCGAGGTGTCGATCCGCACGGTCCATCGCGATATGGACGCGCTCTCGGCCGCTGGTGTGCCGGTGTATGCCACGCGCGGCGCGCGGGGCGCGTGGCACCTCGACGAGGGATGGCGCACGAAGGTGCCCGGCCTGGCGCCCGACGAACTGCAGGCGTTGCTGATGGCGCAGCCGCGGGCGCTCGGCCGGACCGGGCTGGCGGCCAGCGCGGAGCGGGCGCTGGCGAAGCTCGTGGCGTCGCTGCCGCTGGGCCTGCGGGCGCAGGCGGTCACGGCGCGCGAACGTCTGTTTGTCGACACGACCGGCTGGCACGGCGTCGAGGAGGATCTGTCGGCCCTGCCCGCAGTCCAGGACGCCGTCTGGCACGACCGGCAGTTGGCGATGGTCTATCGGCCGCCGGGACGTGCGGAGGCCGAGCGCACCGTGCATCCGCTCGGGTTGGTGGCGGTCGGGACGGCGTGGTATCTCGTGGCGGACACGGCGAAGGGGCTGCGCACGTTCCGCGTGTCGCGCATGACGGCTGTGACGGTGCTCGAGGCGTCGTGTCACCGGCCCGCTGGTTTCGATCTCGCGCGGTACTGGCAGGCGTCTGCCGAGGCACTGCGCGCACGTCCGCGGGTGGTCGCTACGCTGCGGCTCGCGCCAGCGGCCGCCGAGTCGATGCGGATGTGGCTGCCGCTCGCACCGGCACCGGCCACCCTCGATGACGGGACGGGGTGGGGGCGTTGGGTCGTGACGTTCGAGAGCGAGTCGCACGCGCGGTTCGTCGTGCTCGGCCTCGGT
>CAZVHY010000181.1:0-2549 GCA_964627115.1 uncultured Solibacteraceae bacterium
TGCTCGTGCCGGTCGACGTGCGCGCCGTCGATCGGAACGGCCACCCCGTCACCGACCTGACGGCCGCTGACTTCGTCGTGTTCGAAGATGGCGTCGAGCAGCCGATCAGCCATGTGATTACGCAGGACTTCACCGCCGCCACCGCGGTGAGCGGCGCGCCCGTTGCCGGGTTGCCCCTGATCGCGCGAGACGAGACGAGCGCGAGTCCTCTTTCGGCGCAGCCCTCGCGCGTGTTTCTCGTCGTGCTCGGCCGCGGCCGGCTGCAGCAGCCCAATCGCGGGCTCGACGCCGTCAGTCATCTCGTCGAACGTCGCCTGCTGCCTGGCGACCGCATCGCGGTCATGGCGTGGAACCGCGCCACGCCGTTCACGACCGATCACGAGGCCGTTGCCGGCGTCGTCGATCGCTTCACGAACGGGTTCGCGCGCATCGAGGTGGATATTGCCGGCTACTTCAGCGGCCTCGCGGGCCTGTATCGGCAGCCGGGGATTCCGGCGTTCGTCCAGCCGCGCATCGACGCCGTGTTCGACGGGCCGGCTGGCATGCGGTCGACGATCACCTCGACCACCGCCGAAGACCCGCGCGACGTGGCACAGCGGCGGCGCGCGGAAGCCGCGCTGCTGTCGAACGCCGACGCCAGCGACTTCAATGCGTACGACGAGCTCGTGGCCGCGAACGAGGGGATGACGCTGCCGGAGTTCGTCGCCTCACGCCAGCACACGTCCATCGACGTGGCCAACATCCAGGCCGGCATCGAGTACCTGCGCCACGTCCCCGGGGAGAAGCACCTGCTGTACGTCTCGCAGGGGGGACTCGACACGGTCAGCGATCGGCTGCTGCAGGCGGCCGCCAGCGCGCGCGTGGCCGTTCACGTGGTGCACACCGGCGGGCTCGGGAGCGCGCCGTCGTTTTCGTTCGAACGCCAGGTGGGACCGCCGGTGGCCCGGACACCCGATCCGATCGCCTCCTACCTCTATCGCGGGACGACGACGTTCCGCGCGCGGGTCGCGGACCAGATTGCCAGGGAAACGGGAGGCTCGTTCTACGCGAACCGGCATCGCCTGGCCAGCCAGGACATCGATGCGATCGATCGCGCCACGCGCTTCCAGTACACGCTGGGGTACTACTCGACCGACGCGCGTCTCGACGCGCGGTATCGGCGGATCGAGGTGCGGGTGACGCGGCCAGGCGTGACACTGCACTACCGGCGCGGATACCTCGCGACGCCGCCTCCGGTCTTCGATCGGCGCGAGATCATGGCGTACAACCGGATCGCGCGCGCGTTCGAGTACGAGCCGGCCATCGCCGACATTGGTCTCACGGGCGAGGCGTCGTGGGGACCGACGGCCGGTGGCGTCAGACGGGCGATGGTGCGCGTGGCCATCGATGCGGCTTCGGTGACCTTCGACGCCTCGTCGGGACGCCACGTCGCGTCGCTCGACGTGGCTGTCTTCCTTCTCGATCGGCGACAGCACGAGGTGGGGCAGTTGTGGGAGCGCATCGAGCTCAACCTGCTCCCGGAGACTCACGCGAACGTCCTGCAGCGAGGCCTACCGCACGAAGCGATACTCGACGCACCGCCCGAGGCACGCACCATCAAGGTCGTCGTCTATGACCCGGCGGCCGACAAGTTGGGGTCAGTGACGATCGCGCCGAAGTGAATTGCGCTCCGTTCGTCGTCCGTAGCCTCGCAGCCTTGTCGCCTTCCCGTCTTCTTCCCGCCTGCCGCCTCCCCGCCTTCCTAGAACAACGTCAGCCCTCCATCCACCCTGATGAACTGGCCGTGGATGAACTTGGCGGCGGGTGAACAGAGGAACGCCACGGCGTTGGCCTGGTCGCGCGGTGAGCCGTAGCGATTCAGCGTGCCGTCTTCGACGAGCATCGCGGGATCGATGACGCGCGTTTGCTTGAAGCGCGCGGTGGCGGTGGCGCCGGGACTGACACAGTTGACGCGCACGTTGTGCGATCGCGTCTCGAACGCGAGACAGCGTGTGTAGTGCACGATGGCAGCCTTGATCGACGAGTAGACGACTTCGGGCGACGTCCCGAAGTGGCCGGCGCTCGATGCGATGTTGACGACCGCGCCAGCGCGGCGCTCGACCATGCCGGGCACGACGGCGCGGCAGACGAGCATGGTGCCGAGCAGGTTGCGATCGATCAGCGCGCGCATGTCCTCGAGCTTGATGCCGAGCGCCGTGTTCGGCTTCGGCTTGCCGCCGGCCGCCGCGATGTCTCCGCCGGCCGCATTGACCAGAATCGTGATGGGGCCGAGACGATGCTCGACTTCCCGCACCATGTCCGCGACGCGCGTTTCGTCTCCGATGTCGCCGACGACGGCCGTCGTCGGCCGGCCGAACGCGGCCACGGCACGTTCGGCATCCGCGAGGGTGGGGAACTCGCCGTATTCGGACGGCGACGTCTCCGTGCGGTCGTGTACCGCGACGGCGGCACCCAGTTCCGCCAGTCGCATCGCCATCGCGTGCCCCAGTCCTCGTCCCGAGCCGGTGACCAGCGCTACCTGTCCTTCGAGTGAGAATTCGCGATCCATC
>CAZVHY010000181.1:2649-6897 GCA_964627115.1 uncultured Solibacteraceae bacterium
TCGTGCGGCGCGCGGCGTTCCCACGGCGTACGGTAGTCGTCGCCTTCGTCCAGGCGCCGATGGCGGAGTCGGCCAAGCATCACACCAAGTTCGCGAGCGTCTCGTGCCGGATACCCCTGCCACCACTCAGGCGTGAACAAGCGGATGTGGCGCGCTTCGAGCGCGGCCGGTTCGAGCGACGCGGTCACGGGCAGCGACGGCGTGCGTCTCGTGATGACGTCGAACATCTCGTCGAACGGCACACAGCCATCACCAATCGCACAACGGACGAGGCGATAGCCTTCGTCGGTGAACTGCGCGCGATAGTCTTTGAGGTGGACGTGGAAGAGCCGTGGCGCCACGCGCTCGGTGAACGCGACGGGATCCTCGCCAACAGCGAAGGGATTGCCCGTGTCGAGCACGATGCCGACGTTGTCGCCGGCGTCGGCCGCGAACGCCAGCAGTTCCTCGCTGCCGAAGTCCTGGTGATTTTCGATGCCGATGCGCAGGCCCTCGTCGCGCGCGGCCGCGGCTTCACGCGTCAGCACGGCCCGCCCGTGTGCGACGAACGCCGGCCACCTGCCGCCGTGCGACGCACGCGCACCTTCGAGCACGGGCGCCAGGTGCATGCGGATGAGCGCGCCCCCCAGGCGCTGCGCAATCCGTCGCGCATCAGCAAGCGTCTCGCCGAGCGTGTGCTGCAGCCACGTGCTGCAGACGACCGTCATGCCGGCAGCGACAGCGTCGCCGGCAATCCTGTCGAGTGCGTTGTCGTCGAGTGCGGTGAGCCAGCGGAGATCGAGCTCGAGCGTCCTCGCCTGGATGTCGTGCGCGATGCGGATGAATCCGTCGAGCCCGATCGGCTGCGGATTCGCACGCGCTGTGCCCAGTCCCTGCAGGCCCAGCGTGTACGTGAGGCCGTACGGATTGAGGCCGAGGCGGAGGGGGGAAGACATGCGAAAGGCTGGGAGGCTGCAGGCTGGAAGGAGGCTGGAAGGCAGGGAGGCTGGAGGCCGGAAGGCCGCAGCGTCAGTTTCCCCCCAGCATCGACGTCCCGTTGTAGAACACGCCCGCGACAGACGCGAGGGCGTAGCTGGCCAGCGCGCCACCAATCATCGCCTTCAGGCCGAGGCTCGCGATGTCGCGCCGGCGTTCGGGCGCCATGGGCGAGATGCCGCCGATCTGAATGGCGATGGACGCGAAGTTCGAGAAGCCGCTGAGCGCATATGAGGCGAGCACGACCGATCGGGGATCGAGTGCCGGCACTTCGCCGCGCGCGGCCGCGCCAAGATAGGCGCCGAGATCGGCGTAGGCCACGAACTCGGTGAGCACGAGCTTTTCGCCGAGCAGCCGGCCAACCTCGTAGCAATCCTGAATGGGCGTGCCCATGGCAAACGCCACCGGCCAGTGCGCCCAGCCGAGAATCATCTGCAGCGACAACGAGGCACTGGACGGCAGCGGGCCGAACGCCACGAACAACACGTCGGCCGCCACCACGCCGCCGGCCAGCACGGGCACGAGCAGGCGAGGCAGCGGCGTGGTCCGTCCCATCAACATGAACGCGGCCAGCCAGGCCACGACGGTCATGCCAATCACCAGGGCCGCGATCGGTGCAGGCAGGATGGCGCCGGCACCGGCCGACACCGCGAGCACGACCGCGAGCGCCCACCAGACCGTGGTGTCTTTCGGCGGGCCGAAACGCTGCACGGCGACGGCGACGAGCAGGCCGGCCAGCGCCAGCAGGTTGAACCGCAGCAGGCCGGATCCGTCGTGGAACATGCCGCCGGCCCAGCCGATGAACATGTTGACCATGGCGAGCAGCGCGAGAAACGCCATCAGCATCGCGGTGACGTTGATCGTCAACTGCCAGCCCACCGTCGAACCGTTCGCCGCGGCATCGAGCACGTTCGCGTCCTCGATGGGCACGTCCATCTTCACCGCGCCCATCGTCGCCGGCTTCCCGAGCTCTGGCACCATGACCTTGGCCATGATGAAGGCCGCCGGCGCCGAGAGCACGGAGGCCGAGATCAGGTGCGCCGCGATGTTGGGGAAGTAGCCCGAGAGCATCAGCACGTACGCGCCGAGCACGCCGCCGGCCGTGTTGGCAAACCCGCCGACCATGATGGCCATCAGCTCGGATCTGGTCATCGTGGCGATGAACGGGCGCACGACGAGCGGCGCCTCGGTCTGGCCCACGAAGATGTTGGCTGAGTTCGACAGCGCCTCGGCGCCCGACACGCGCATCGTCCTGGCCATGATGCGCGCGAACAGGTCGACGATCTTCTGCATCACGCCGAAGTAGTAGAGGACCGACAGCAGCGCGCTGAAGAAGATGATGGTGGTCAGCACCTGGAGCGCGAGCACGAAGCCGGGCACGGTGCCGTTGGTGATGGCGGCCTGCAGGACAGGGTCCGACGAATCGGCCGCCAGTCGCGTCAGGAACTCTTTCAGCGTGATGGGCGACAGCCCCGAGATGTCGCTGCCGAGCGCACCGAAGACGAACATCGTGCCTTCGCGGCTGAAGGCGAGCAGCGCGTTGAAGACGTCGTTCAACTGGAGGAAGAGCCGCGAGCCCGGCTCCCACCACAACACGAGGGCCGCGAAGGTGAACTGCAGCGCCAGGCCCCAGGCCACGACCCGCCAGGGGAACGCCCGCCGGTTCTCCGACAACAGCCAGGCACAGCCGATGAAGACGAAGATGCCGAAGAACGAGATGAGGTTCTGCATGCGCCGGCCGCTATCATAGCGGCTGCCGCACGAAATCGCCGTGGATTCTGAACCCCTCCTGACGGTGGTCTACGAGGACACCGACATTCTCGTCGTCGACAAGCCTGCCGGGCTCGTGGTCCACCCGAGCAAGGACGGCGAGCGCTCGAGCCTGATCGGCCGTGTGCGCCTCTACCTGGGCCACGCCGAGGGCAGGCTCGTGAACCGCCTCGATCGTGAGACCAGCGGACTGGTGCTTATCGCCAAGTCGGCTGCGGTCGCCAGCGAGCTCGGCCGGCTGCTGGCGGGCAGCGGTGTCGAGAAGGCGTATCTGGCGGTTGTGCATGGCGCCTTTCCGGCCGGCCCGGTGGTCGTCAACGCGCCGCTCGGCAAGGACACGGGTAGCCAGGTTGCCATCAAGGACCATGTTCGAGACGACGGCGCCCCGGCCGAGACGTGCGTCGTGCTCGATCGGCACGTCACCCACGAGGGGCGTCAGTTGTCGCTGGTGCAGGTGCAGCCGCGCACCGGGCGCAAACATCAGATCCGGATTCACCTGGCGCACGTGGGGCACCCGATTGTCGGCGACAAGATCTACGGCGGCGACGAGACGCGCTACCTCCGGCTCGTGATCGGTGCGCTCACCGACGACGACCGGCGCGCGCTCATCGTCGAGCACCACGCGCTCCACGCCCTGCGCCTGCAGTTCTCGTGGCGCGGACTTGACTGGCGATTCGAAACCGCGCCCGACGCACGGTTTCGTCGTCTGATCGGGGAGTGAGGTGGCGGTCGTCGCCGGCGGGCTTCAGCCCGCCCGGCGTCCGCGGGGCGTACAGCCCCGCGGCCACGTCAGACGGACGGTCCTCCTGCTGCCGGGCCCCCACTGTCGTTGCCGCAGGGTTTTATGCCCTGCGGCCCCGACTACAATCGTCAGCGATGCACGAAAGGCTGCGCGCGAAACCAGCACGAGCGACGGCGACGCTGATCGCAGCGCTCTGGTTGTGCGCACCGGCGTCCGCCGCGAGCGAGCCCCGCGCGCTCGCCCTGCAGGTCGAACTGCTCGAACAGGCCGCCTGTCTGGCCGGGCCGGACGAGTATCGTGTCGGGTTCGAGCTCAGGACGATCTACCTGAACACCGGACGCGCGGCCGTGGCGATCGGGCTGTCCGACGAGCGCATTGTCGGCGCATCCGTTTCATGGGGCGCAGACGACGCAGTTCCCGAAGCGGGCCAGGTGGTGTTTGCCGTGCCGCGCGCGTTGGACGAGACTACGGCCGCCGTGCCCACGCGCGTGGCAATCGCCGAGGCTGGCTGGGCGGTGACCGGGCACGCGACGGTCTGGCTGCCGTTGTCGACCGCCGCGCAGCCGCCAGCCGGCGCCTTGACGCCCGGATCGTACGTGGCGCGGTTCGAAGTCCGCGTCCCGGCGCGTGAGATCGGTGCGGACGACGGCGAGGCGCCGCGCCATTTCGACCACATCCGTGTCTCGACGCCGCCGTTGAGCGTGATCGTGTCCGATCCCCGGCAGGTGCAGGAGTGCGGATCGTTCACCCTGCCGCTGCCG
>CAZVHY010000182.1:0-6762 GCA_964627115.1 uncultured Solibacteraceae bacterium
CGGCCTCGCCGCGAGAAGTACAGTTGCGGTTCGCGATGATCACCCTCGGGCCGGACCTCGTCCGCGCAGCGTTCCCGGACGTCGACGACCTGGACCCGCGATGAACGCGGCTGTGGACCCGGTCGCCGTCGCGCTCGAGGTGGTCCGGACCCTCGACGCACTCGACATCGCCAACACCGTCGGTGGGTCTATCGCGAGTTCGTTCGCAGGCGAACCTCGCTCGACAATCGACATCGATATCGTCGCGGCCGTGACGGACGGCCACGTCCCGGATCTGATTCGCTCGCTGTCACCGGCGTTCTACGTCGATGACGATGCCTTGCGTCGAGCCATCAGGACCAGGGGCAGCGCCAATCTGATTCATCAGGCAACGATGCTCAAGGTCGATCTCTTCGTCGCGGGTGGCACGCCGCTGGATGGCCAGCAATTGGCGCGGCGCAAGCGCGTGGAAGTGCGGCCGGGCGACATCCTCCATATCCATCCACCGGAAGACATCCTCCTCCAGAAGCTCCGCTGGTTCCGGCTTGGAGGCGAGGTGTCCGATCGCCAGTGGCGCGACGTGATCGGTATCGTACGCGTGCAGGCCGGTCGCCTGGATCTCGCCTACCTGCGAACCCACGCATCGACGATCGATGTCGCAGACCTGCTCGAGCGAGCCGTCGCGGCCGGTCAGGCGAACGAGGCTCCCCGCGAGCCGCGCGACTGAACGAACAGACATCGCCAACACCATGACGGGCGGCGGCACGAACGACGTCATGCCGATGGTGGACTGGGCCGACACAAGGTCGGCCCCTACGTGACCATCGCAGGGCCGGCTCGGGCCGACACGGGGGTCGGCCCCTGGCCGGCCCCTACTTGCGCGCGGCCAGATAGGCGACGAGCGCGTCCATCTCGCGGCTCGTCAGGCGATGGCCGAACGGTGGCATGCTCGCGAACATGTCGACCGACTCGGGGTCGCTGATCCACTCGCGCAGCCAGTCGGCATCCTGCTCGGCACCGATGTGCGAGAGATCGGGCCCTTCGTCGGTGCCTTCGCCATCGAGCAGATGACAGTTGGCGCACCAGGCGCCGTAGACGAGGATGCCGTCACGGTGCTCGACGTTCGCGGGCAGCGTGCCGCCCGCACGGCGGCGCTCGAGGAAGCTCACGATCGACAACGCCTGCGATTCGCGCATGCCGCCGGGTGGCGGTTCACGTTCGCCGGGCACGATGCTCTCGGGATCGCGGACGTGCGCGACCACCCAGTCGGTGTCGCGCCGCAGACGGATGTCGGCGACTGGCAGCGCCGCGCCACCGGTGCGATGACACGCCTCGCAACGCGCGTCACCCGCGAACTCCGCACCCGCAATGGCCAGCGGACCGAAGGCGCCGGGATTGGTGTGCCCGGGTGAATCGCGAAGACCGAGCCAGGTCAGCGCCGCCGTCGCCACGCCGACGAGCGCGACCATGACGAGCACGCCGGTGCGATGACGCGGATGGCGGTCCGTGCTGCGATCGAGGAACGGCAGGAGCAGCAATCCGCCAACCACCAGGCCGGGCAACACGATCGTCGCGACGATTTCGAGCCAGCCCGGGAAGTACTTCAGGAGCTGGAACAGGCTCATGAAGTACCACTCGGGACGCGGCACGTATGTCGCGTCCGACGGGTCGGCGATGGCGTCGAGCGGCACACGCCATGTGGCGGCCATCGTCACGAGGAGCGCGAAGACGACGGCAACCGCGACCGTGTCGCGGAAGGCGTGCCACGGATAGAACGGCGACGGCCGGCCGGCACGCGGTGTGGCTGGTCCCGAAATGCCGTGCCGCCGCATCAGATACAGATGCGACACGATCAGGCCGGCAAGCGCGGCCGGCAGCAGCAGCACGTGCCCGGCGTACCAGCGCAGCAGCGTCAGCGCACCGAGCTCTTCACCGCCACGCAGCACGCCGGCGAGCCACTCGCCGACGATCGGCGTACCGCGCGCGACGTTGATCGTGACGGTCGTGGCCCAGTACGCCTTCTGATCCCACGGCAGCAGGTAGCCGGTGAGCGAGAACGCGAGGATGACGAGCAGCAGCAGGACGCCGGAGATCCACGTCACCTCGCGCGGCGACTTGTACGATCCCATCACGATCACGCGCAACATGTGCACGACCGCGGCCACGACGATGAAGCTCGCGCCGAAGAAGTGGAGGCCGCGGACGAAGGCGCCGAGCGTGAGCCGATCGACGATGTAGCGGACGCTGTCGTACGCGTGCTCGGGCGACGGCACGTAGTACATCGCCAGCACGATGCCGGTGACCACCTGCAGCGCGAGCAGGAACAGCAGCACGCTGCCGAGCACGAACCACCAGTTCACGCCGGGCGGGACGGGTTCATCGAGCAGGTGATGCCGCGCGCTGCGCCAGCCGGTGCGGTCGTCGAGCCACTCGGCCGCGCGTTGCCAGCGGCTCATGCCATCTCCACGAGTACGCGGCCGTCTTCCACGCGCGTCGCGACGGTCGCGAGCGGCTCGGAGGGTGGGCCATCGAGCACGGCGCCGGAGCGATCGAACACGCCGCCGTGACACGGGCACTTGAGGACACCATCGGCCGCGTCCCAGCGGACGCGGCAGCCGAGGTGCGTGCAGGTCGACGACAACGCGGTCACCTGATCCTCACCCGTGCGCACGAGGAACACGACCTGGCGATCGACGACGCGCGTGTAGCCATCCTCGCGCGAGCGGCTGATGGTGACCGGCGTGGGCTCGCCCTCGACGAGATCGGCGAGCGCGCGGCCGGCCGGCCACCAGCTTCCGGTGCGGCGCGCGAGCGACGGCGCCGCGATGGCGCCGCCGGCCACGAGCCCGATGCTCGCGGCCATCAGCCCCTGGATCGCAACGATCGCCCGCGACAGCAGGCGACGCCTCGAGGTGTCTTCAGGATCGGGTGTGGGGTCCGGACACATGACGGGCGTCCGATCAGTCGAGCGAGCCCGGCTTGATGATCGAGTTGTCGTCGGCGTCGCGGTCGCGGTAGTTCTGGTGACACGAGCGGCACGCGTTGTTGACGAGGGTCAGCGCGTCGAGCGCCGACGCCGTTGTCGGCGCGGGACTGGTCGATCGCAGGTGCTGCTCGAGCGCGTCGATGGCGGCGAGGGTGTCGTCGGTGGCCTTGAGGGCGTTGTCCTTCTTGTGCTCCACCCAGAAGCGGCGCTGGGTGGTGAGGTTCCTCTTGACCGTGGCGAGCGCCGGTACGGCATCGGAGAAGGCGCCGGACTTGATGGCTTTTCCCGATGCCTGCATGGCGGAACCGACGTCCTTCATCACCTTGTCGAGCTCGGCGGGCGTCATGGGCGCCTGCGCGGTCACCATTGCGCCGGTCCAGATGGCTGCCAGCGTCACCGCGATCAGATTCAGCTTTCGCACGCGTATCCCTCCCTGTCTACCGGTTGAATCGCACTCTCGCGCGAATCATCAAACTGGTGCTCAGCATCGCATGCGGCACTCTCCGAAACGTGAACGCCA
The DNA here is from genome assembly GCA_964627115.1 of uncultured Solibacteraceae bacterium. Lineage (GTDB taxonomy): Bacteria > Acidobacteriota > Vicinamibacteria > Vicinamibacterales > SCN-69-37 > SCN-69-37. Next base: position 3,486 of record CAZVHY010000182.1, read on the forward strand.
AATGAAGAGGAATTTGAAGATTCTGTGGCGAAACGCGAGTCATGCGGAGCAAAACGCAGCGATGGGGACTGGATGCACTGTTGGTGCTTTTTGGGCCGTGTTTCCGCCGATTCCGCGAGACGGCCGCGATCGGCCCCCGTCGCACTTGCTGCGTGACGATGGGCACCGCCATACTCGCGGTTCCCGGAAACCTGGAGGACACGATGCGACGACGTTCCCTCGTTCTGGCCGCAACGCTGACCGCGTTGGCCGTGGCCGGTCTCACTACATGGACGCAGGCGCGCCAGCAGGCGCCCGCCGCGTCTCCCGACCGCGCGCAGGATCAGCGCGCACCGGAGGGCTCGCCGTTCAGCACGCTGCCCGGCTTCAGCGTGGTCCGCGTCACGCCCGCCGACAAGACCGAGTCCTACATCGTCGTCACGTTCGACAGCCAGGGACGACCGGTCGTCGGACAGAGCGTGTCGGGCAGCGGCAGCCACCCGCGCACGCTCATCGACGCTGATGGCGACGGCATCTTCGAGTCCGAGAAGATCATCTCGGAACAGCTCAACACGTGTCACGGCCTGTTCTTCGAGGGGCGGACGCTCTACGCGAACTGTTTCGGTCCGCGCGACGAGAAGCTCGATGGCCCCGCGCCCGCGCCTCCACCGGCCGGCGGGCGTGCCGGCGGTGCCGGCGCCCCGGCCGCGCAGACGGGCATTCCCGGCTTCTACAAGCTGACCGACGCGGACGGCGACGACGTGTACGAAACGCTCGAGCGGATCAACCGCTATGTGGCCAACGGCATGGGCGACCACGGCCCGCACGCGATCCGGCGCGGGCCGGACGGCACGATCGTCCACATGATCGGCAACAACACGTTCATCCCGGACGACCGCATCGACGAAGCGACGACGCCGAACTTCCGCAACCTGAAGGAACGTCAGTTCCTGCCCGCGTGGCGCGATCCGCGGTTCGGCAACAGCACGAAGGACGGCATGCACGGTCCGCTCGTGCGGTACCAGCCCGACAACGGCCGCTTCTCGCTGCAGTACACAGGCCTGCGCAACGCGTACGACTTCGCTTACAACATTTCCGGCGAAGCGTTCACGTTCGACAGCGACATGGAGTGGGACGTCAACTCGCCGTGGTTCCGCGAGGTCAACACGCGGCACATGATTCCCGGCGGAGACGGTGGATACCGCAACGGCACGGGCAAGTTCGTCGACAGCTACTTCGACGTGCTCCCCGCCCTGCGTCACCTGCGCCGCGGATCGCCGGTCGGCGTCGAGACGTACCTCGCGTACGCGTACCCGTCGCGCTTCTTCGACGCGCTCTTCGAGGCCGACTGGTCGCGCGGCCGCCTGCTCTACACCGAGCTCACGCCGAGCGGCGGCACGTACACGGGCCGCGAGGATCTCGCCGAGTTCGTGCACGGTGAGCCGATGCCGATCACCGATCTCGAGGTCGGTCCGGACGGCAACATCTACTTCACGACCGGCGGCACGAACGGTACGGGCGGCCTGTTCAAGATCGTGTGGAACGGCCAGCGGCCCGCGCAGCCCGACATGACGGGCATCCTCGCGGTGGTGCGGCAGCCGCAGCCGCTCTCGAGCTGGAGCTGGGCGGCCATCGAAGCGGTCAAGGCGCGCATGGGCGCGGCGCAGTTCGGCGCCGAGCTGGAGAAGCTCGCGCGCAGCACGTCGGCCGCGCCCGCCGATCGCGCCCGCGCGATTCTCGAGATGCAGCGTCACGGGCCCGCGCCGTCCGGCGCGCTGATGCGCGCGCTCATCACCGACGGCAACGCCGACGTGCGCGCGGCCGTCGTGTACGCGGCGGGTGTGCAGACCACCACCGACGCGCGCGCGGTGGCCGCGGCCGGCCTGCGCGACAACTCGCCCGTGGTCAAGCGCCGCGCGGCCGAGAGCCTGGTGCGACAGGGCCTGACCCCGTCGCAGCCGAGCTTCGCGCCCGTGGCCGACATCTACGCGCTGCTCGGTCACGCCGATGCGTTCGTCCGGTACTCGGGCCGCCTGGCGCTGGAGCACACGCCACGCGCCGAGTGGGCGCCACGCGTGCTGAGCGAGACGAACGTCATCGCACAGACCGAGGGCCTGCTCGCGCTGGCCAACACGCGGACGTCGGACGCCGATCTCGCGCCGGTGTTCGAGCGCATCGTGGCGCTGATGCGCCGCACGAACCTCAGCACCACGGAGAAGATCCGCGTGCTCCGCACCTTCCAGGTGGCGGCGAGCGAAACCTCCGACGGCGTGAGCGCCGACGTGAAGAAGCAGGTGTACGACGCGCTGATCAACCAGTTCCCCACGCGCGCGGCGCTCGGCAACGAAACGCTGAGCGGCTGCAACCACCGTCACCCGGGCACGAACGCGGCCACGTGCAACACGCTGTCGCTGGCGCACCACATGGCGCGTGTGCTCGCGTACACGGGGCATCCCGGCGTCATCGCGAAGGTCTTCGCGGTGATGCCCGCGGGCGACGAGGACCAGCCCGGCCAGATCGGCTACATGTACGCGCTGCGGATGGTCGACAGCGGCTGGAGCGACGCCGAGAAGCAGCAGATGATCGACTGGTTCGAGCGCGCGTCGAAGTGGCGCGGCGGCTCGACCTTCGCCGGTCACCTGAACAACATCTTCGATGCGACGATCGACGCGCTGAGTGAGCCCGAGAAGCAGCGGGCCTACGCGGCCGCGCCGTTGTTCGCGCCGCTGACGCTCGAGGAAACCACGGCGGCGGCCACCGGTCGTGGGGGCGGCCGCGGCGTGCAGCCCGGCGCACCGGCCGCCAACGCGCGTCCGATTCCGCTCGACTCGCAGGAACGCTACGACAACCTCGTGTTCCCGCGCGGCAGCGGCCCCGGCTCACTCGCCGGTCGCGGCGGCGCGCCGAACCCGACCGCCGGCGCGCAGACGTTCCAGCAGGTGTGCGCGCAGTGCCACCAGTTCGGCACCACGGGCAACAGCGTCGGTCCGAACCTGTCGTCGATCGGCAAGGACATGCTGCGCCGCGACATCCTGCGCAACATCTTCTTCCCGGACGAGCGCGTGGCCGATCGGTACCAGACGACGGTGCTGCGCCTGAAAGACGGTAGCGAGGTGCGCGGACTGGTCATCAACGAGACCGCCCAGGCACTGACCGTCGCCACTGCTGCGCAGCCGAACACACCCGCGACGATTCAGAAGACGAACATCGCCACGCGGAACACCGTGCGCGAGTCGATCATGCCGCAGGACCTGCCCGACCGCGTCGGCGACCAGAACATCGCCAACGTCGTCGCGTT
>CAZVHY010000183.1:0-6731 GCA_964627115.1 uncultured Solibacteraceae bacterium
TGCACTGCCTGCCGGCGCACCGCGGCATCGAGGTCACCGATCAGGTGATGGACTCACCAAACGCCGTGGTCTTCGACCAGGCGGAGAACCGCCTGCACGCGCAGAAAGCGCTGCTCGCGCTGTTGATGGGCAAGGGCTGACGTCTCGTCTACCGGCGACCGGCTACTGACCACCGCAGCCGCGCGAATCTCCACGACTGTCGCTCCACCGCCGCGTTCTGACGCAAGTGTCGGAGCGCGGCGTGCGCTCCGCTCCGGCCAACGACATCCGCCGCATTTCACACCGCACCGCTGACGCGCTGGCCGTTCGATCGACACGTATTTGTCCGGTTTCTCTGCCGGCAACAACACCTGTGTCGATTCGATTGGTGTTGCGTGTCCTGCGCGCGCGGCGCGACAACCTCTTGAAAATGCGCGCGATCCCCTTGCCGATGCCGATCGGCAACTCAGGGAGAGCTTCTTGCAGCACGTGCGGCGTCCGCGTCCTCCGCGTGTTTCGAAAGGAGCCCCCGCATGCGCACTGCCTCCGTCCGCCTGGCGATCGTGTTCGCGATCGTCTGCCTCACCGCGTCGATCGCCGCCGCGCAACAGGCCACCGTTGCCGGCATCGTCACCGACTCGACTCCGCTCGCTCTCCCCGGCGTGACCGTCACCGCCACGAACGTCGAGACCGGCGCGTCGTCGACGGCCGTGACCGACAGCCGAGGTGAGTACCGACTGCCGGGCCTGCTGCCCGGCCGCTACAGAGTTCAGGCCAATCTGGCTGGATTCACCTCGGTTCTCATGGACGGGATCGAACTGCTTGTCGGTCAGTCCGCCGCGCTGCCGTTCACACTGAAGGTGGCCGATCTGAACGAGATGGTCGTGGTCACCGGTGAGGCCCCGTTCGTCGACGTGACGTCGTCACAGGTGACGGGCAACGTCGATCGCCGGCAGATGGAGGAGCTGCCCCTGCAGGGCCGCAACTGGCTCGAGTTGTCGAAGCTCGTGAAGGGCATCACGGCCAACGAGGTGAGCAACACACCGGGCGTGGCCGACGATCACTTCCAGCTCAACCTCGACGGCCAGCAGATCACGCAGAAGGTGGCCGGATCCGGGTTCGGCCAGCCACGGTTCAGCCGCGAGGCCATCGCGGAGTTCCAGATCGTCACGAACCTGTTCGATATCACGCAGGGCCGATCGCTCGGCACGCAGGTCCAGGCGATCTCACGCGCGGGTACGAACACGGCAGCCGGCAGCTTCTACGGCAACATCCGGCACGACCGGCTGCATGCGGCCAACCCGCTCTCGGGCACCGTGCTGCCCTACGAGAACCAGCAGATTGGCGGCACCGTCGGCGGTCCGATCGTCCGCGATCGCATGCACTACTTCGCGTCATACGAATACGAGCGCGAACCGGGCACGACGTTCCGCGCGCTGTCGGCCCTGCCGGGCCAGAGCTTCTCCACCGACTACCGCAATACGCAGTCGAGCTTCCTGGGTCGCGTCGACAATCAGCTGGCGTCGGCCGATCGCCTGTCGATTCGCGCGTCGCGATGGGACTGGGAGAACCCGCACGTCGGCACCACGCATCCGTCGGCCTCGTCGGCCCAGACGAAAGCGGCCACCAACCTGCTCGGCACCTGGTCGCGCGTGCTGGGATCGGGCGCGCTGCAGGAATTCAAGGTCGGCTACAACAACTTCTCGTGGCAGAACCGTCCGCAGCCCGGCCTCGAAACCATCGAGTACCGCTTTCCGGGCCTGACGATTGGCGGGCCGTACAACTTTCCGCAGCTGTTCGATCAGAACAACGTCGAGTTGCGTTACGACCTGACGTCGCACCGGGGCCGGCACGACATGAAGGTCGGGGCCGAACTGGTCATGGTGTCGAACACGGGTCTCTGGAACATCCAGGAGCGCGGCATCATGTTCTTCACGTCGCTGCCGGCCGACATCAGCGCGCGCATTCCGCAGGATGGCGCCCTCGATCCGTCGCAATGGGATCTCGCAGGCCTCGAGCCGCTCATCCAGCGCTTCGACCAGAACTTCCACGCCGGCGACTGGTCCATCGATGTGCCACGACTGACGTGGGCGCTGTGGTTCGGGGACAACTGGCGCGCCACGAACAACCTGACGATCAACTACGGGGTGCGGTGGGACGTGGACCTCGGCGCGACGAATCCGCCGGACGTCATCGAGAACACGATCGACATCGACAACGGCATGTTCGCCGGCGATTTCGGCTTCAAGCGCGGCACGCGCGATCTCGCGAACGTGGCGCCGCGCATCGGCTTCGCCTGGAACGTGGGCGGCGGCAACGACCTCGTCATCCGCGGCGGCAGCGGTCTCTACTACACGACGCCCGTCTCGAACGTGACGTTCAGTCCGCAGATCTACAGCCAGATGATCACGGCCACGTTTCCCAACGATGGCCTTCCGGGATTCGCGACCGATCCGACGCGCGGCATCGCGACGTACGATCAGGCGCTGGCCGCCGCGCCCGCGCAGTCGCCTCGCATCATCAGCCCCGACTTCAGGAACCCGTACACCTGGCAGAGCAGCATCGGATTCCAGACGCAGTTGGCCGAGAGCCTGGGCTTCGAAGCGGACGTGACGCACTACCAGGGCTACCGTCTCGCGCGGACGATGGACCCGAACCTCTTCTACGACCCGGCAACCGGCTACAACCGCAATCCGGCGCTTGGTCGTCCCAACCCGGCCTACGGCGTCATCTCGACGTTCGTCAGCGATGGCTCGTCCGATCAGACGATGCTCTCGATGGCACTCAACCGGCGCTTCCGCAACGGCTTCCAGGCCGGCACGACCTACGCGCTCATGCTCGGCATGCACGACGACGGCGGCATCAGCTACGGCGGCGCCACCGGCAACAACCCGTTCGACCGCAACGAGGAATGGGCGACGTCCACCGATTTCCAGCGCCACACGGTGCGCGCGTGGGCGGTCTTTCAGCCGGGCTGGGGTATCACGACGAGCGTGTCGTACTCGTTCGGATCGGGCACGCGATACGCGGCGAGCATCGCGACACAGCCCTACGGCAAAGGTGGCGTCAACCGGCTGAACCTGACCGCGGCCGGTGGCGCGACCAACGCCATCGTAATCCCCGAAGGCGTGCTCGACCGGTGGCACGGGCCCGCCATCATCGAATCAGGCGTGGTCATCCCTCGCAACGCGCTCGCGGGCATGCCGATCCACAAAGTGGACCTCCGCCTGCAGAAGGACATCGGCCTGTTCCGCTCGGCCAAGGTCCAGCTGATTGGCGAGGTGTTCAACCTCTTCAACCACGCGAACTACACGACGTTCAGCACGCAACTCAGCGCCACGGCGGCGACGACGACGGCGGCGTTCGGGAACCCGACGGCCGCGAGCGTCTCGCGGCAGGGGCAGCTCGCCTTCAGGGTGTCGTTCTGATGCTGCGATACATCACGCTGTTCACGCTCGTACTCGGCCTGTCGCCCGCGGCACAGACGCCACCGGCGACGCTCGACGTGACCGTGCACGAAGGCACGTCGATGGCCATCACCCTGTCACCCGATGGCACGCGCGTCGTCATGGACCTGCAGGGAGGGTTGTGGGTGGTCCCGATCGCCGGAGGCGCGGCAACGCGCATCACTGACGAATACGGTGACGCGCGTCAGCCGTCCTGGTCGCCCGATGGACAGAGCATTGCTTTCCAGAGTTACCGCGACGGCATGTGGCGGATCTGGACGGTTGCGCCCGACGGATCGGGGTTGAAGGCGCTCACCAACGGCCCGTTCGACGATCGCGAACCGCACTGGTCGCCCGACGGCCGCTCGATCGCCTTCTCGTCCGATCGCAGCGGCAACTACGACGTCTGGACGCTCGACGTCGCAAGCGGCACGCTCACGCAGATCACCGACGACCCGGCCAACGACTTCTGGCCGGCCTGGTCGCCCGACGGCACGGAGATCGCGTTCGTCTCCAACCGGACGAACGCGCCAGGCGTGTACGTGATCAAGCCGGGCGGCGCGGAGCGGCTCGCCACGCGCGCGGCCGGCTCGGTGGGCGCGCCGTCGTGGAGTCCGTCGGGCAAGCTGCTGTTCAGCGTCGTCCCGGGCGGCCAGAACGTCGCCGCCGGCAGCGCGGCGACACAGCTGATGCTCGACGGGCAGCCGCTGGCAACCGGTGAGGACTATCACCCGTTTCGCGCAGCCTGGCTCTCGGACGACGAGTTCCTCTATCCGTCCGACGGCTCGATCAAGCGGCGCTCGATCACCGGCGGCGCCGGCGCTCCCGTGGCGTTTGCGGCCACACTCACGTTGACGCCACCTGCGTACACGCGCCGCGTGCGCGAGTACGACGCCACCACCCCGAACCGCGCGCTCGGCATCGTCCGGCCCGTTGTCTCGCCCGACGGCAAGACGCTCGCATTCGTGGCGCTTGCCGACATCTGGACGATGCCGATCGACGGGGGGACGCCGGTGCAGCTCACCGATGACGCGTTCGTCGACTCGGATCCCGCCTGGTCGCCCGACGGCTCGAAGCTGGCCTTCACTTCGGATCGCGCCGGAAGCATGGACATCTGGGTGCGCGATCTCACGTCGGGCCGCGACACGAAGTTGACGTCGATGCCGAATGCCGAGATGGCGCCGGCGTGGTCACCCGACGGCAGCTCGGTCGCGTTCGTCAGTAACACCGCGTACGAACAAGGCGAGGTGTACATCGTGTCGGCCGCAGGCGGCGAGCCGAAGCCGATTCTCGAGCGGACGTTCGGCGTGAGCTATCCCTCGTGGTCGGCCGACGGCCGGTTCGTCGTCGTCGCTGCGCTCACGCCGTACTCCTCGCGGTATCGCGAGAGCATGAACTACTACCGGATCGTGCCGATCGACGGCGGCGAGTCCGAGATCGTCGTGCCGGAAGCGCACGTGCCGATCGGCAAACGCGCGGGCGATGGGCCAGCGCTGTCGCCCGATGGAAGGCACCTGGCGTTCGTGAGCCACGCGCTCCTCCACGTGCTGGCCGTGGGACCGGACGGCAAGCCGGTCGGACCGGCACGTCAGATCACCACGGAGCTGGCAGACACGATCAGCTGGGCCGGACCGGATCGGATCCTCTACACGGCCACGGATCAGTTGAAGCTGGTGTCGATCATCGACGGATCCACACAGGACGTGCCCGTCAACCTGACGTGGACGCGCAAGGTGCCGACCGGACGCATCGTCGTACATGCCGGACGTCTCATCGATGGCACAAGTCCGAACGCGCGCACGAACGTGGACATCGTCATCGAGGGCAACCGCATCGTGGCGATCGAACGGCACGACGACGCGCGTCACGCCGACCGCGTCATCGACGCGTCGGGACAGAGCGTCATGCCGGGCCTCATCGAGAGCCATGGCCACCAGCTCAAGGAGCACGGCGATCTGTTCGGCCGCGTGTACCTGGCGTACGGCATCACGTCGGTCCGCAGCGTCGGTGCCGTGCCGTACGAAGCCGTCGAGGAACGCGAAGCGATCGAGTCCGGCAGACGGATTGGTCCCCGCGTGTTCGCCACCGGCTACCTGCTCGACGGGTCGCGTCCCTACTATCCGATGGCCAGCACGGCGCCAACGGCGGCTGTGGTGGACATGGAAGTCGAACGCGCGCGGCGGCTGGAATACGACATGCTGAAGACCTACGTGCGGCTGCCGGACCTGCTGCAGAAGCGCGCGATCGAGGGCGCGCACCGCATCGGCATCCCGACGTCGTCGCACGAGATTTATCCGGCGGCACTCTCGAGTACCGACAGCGTCGAACACGCGGCTGCCACGAGCCGACGCGGCTATTCGACGAAGCAGTCACTGCTCGGACGTGCATACGAAGACGTGATTCAGATCGTGTCGAAATCGGGCATGACGATCACGCCGACACTTGCGCTCGGCGGCTTCGCGTCGGCCGTGACCGTCGATCCGTCACTCGTCCAGGATGGCCGCATGGAACTGCTGCAGCCGGCGTGGACCATGGAGGCGCTGCGCGCACGCGCCGGCGGAGGCCCGACGCGCCCGACGCCGCCGTCATGGGCGAACGTGCTGGCCATGCACAGGGCCGGCGCGAAGATCATCGCCGGCATCGACTCGCCGCTCGTGCCGTTCGCGGCTCCGCTGCACGTGGAGATTCACGACTTCGTCGCGCTCGGCATGACGCCGTTCGAGGCCCTGCAGACCGCGACGATCAATCCGGCCAGGTTGATGGGTGCCGACGCCCACCTGGGCACGATCGAGGTGGGCAAGCTCGCCGACATGGCCATCGTCGACGGCAATCCCCTCGAGAACATCAAGGACACGCTGAACGTCCGGGCGGTCGTCAAGAACGGCGAGGTGTTCACCGTGGACGAGCTGATCGAGGGACGCCCAGGGGCGGGGAGGCCGTAGGTTCCCGACGCAGCTGTGCATTCGTGTAGGGGCGACGCATGCGTCGCCCCTACCGCGCATCACGGCGCGAGATCCGGGTTATCTGTGATTACTCCTGCCGCGCCGTTCTCAATGTAGTGCGCCATCTCGGCGGTCACCGAGTCGTATCCCTTGACCGTGCTCGCCCGGAACGTCCACGGGGTATTCGGCAGACCGAGCTCCGCCGCGCGGCGCCAGCCCGCGGCGTGTGTGTCGAGCGTCACCTTCTCCGGACTGATACCGGTCGCGAACGCGCGAATCTCCGACAGCCCCGCGTCCGACAGCCACCTGTCCGCGTCACGCGCCGCGATCAGCACGTGCAGCGGCAGCGTCGTCTTCATCGCCG